>JACQVS010000082.1 GCA_016209605.1 Planctomycetota bacterium | reverse complement strand
TCTTTCTTAAATCTTTGTAGGGTGATGCCGGCACTTTCGTCTCCTGGCGGCGTTGCGCTCGCTCGTCGATTCTCCGTCCCGAATCGACTCCGCTCGCGCGCCTTGCCAGTAGCCAAAATCGCTCGGCCTGACCCTACAATTCTTTGCGAAAGACTGCACTTTGGATCGGATCTCGGCGCGGCCTTCTTGGCTGCGTCCGCGCGCGGGGCCAGCAGGGCTTCAATTTCCGCCGGATGCAGCTTCCGCCATTCTCCCCTGGGCAGCTTTCCCAGCCCGAGGTTGCCGACCCGCACCCTTCGCAGATGGATGACCGGGTGGCCGACGGCTTCGAACATGCGCCGCACCTGTCGCTTCCTGCCCTCGGTGATCACCACCGTGACCGCGGCGGTTCTTTCCTTCCTCACGACCGCCAGGACTCTCGCGGGCGCCGTCTTTCGGCCCTCGATGACGATGCCCTCGGCGAACTTCAGGAGCGTCTCCTCCGGTGGCAGCCCCTCCACTTCGGCGGCGTATTCCTTGTCGATCTCGTGGCGGGGGTGGGCGATGCGGTGGTGCAGGTCGCCGTCGTTGGTGAGGATCAGCAGCCCCTCGGTGTCCTGATCGAGGCGCCCGACGGGGAAAACCCCCAGCTCGCGGAACCGCTTGGGGAGGAGGTCCATGACCGTCAAGCGATCGTGGGTGTCGTGCGTCGAGGTGATGACCTCGCTGGGCTTGTGGAACATGACAGTGAGCCGCTCCGGGGGCTGGATGGGGTCGCCGTTCACGAGGACGCGGTCCTTTGCCGGGTCGATAGTCGAGCCCAGGGAGGTGACCACCTCCCCGTTCACTTTCACCCGCCCCGCTTGAATGAGCAGCTCGGCCCGCCGCCGCGAGGTGTAGCCGCAGTTGGCGATATATTTGTGCAGCCGCACCTGATTTTTCATGGCGACGATTATCGGCACCGGAAGGCAGGGGCGCAATGTTTTATCCGGACCGGAACCGGAGCAGCCGGGAGATGTCCGGAAACGGACAGGTGTCCGGATGCGGGCGGACAGGTGTCCGGATGCGGTCAGGCGATGGTTTGTTTATGGTCAAAATTTTGTTATAAGTTCAATAAGTTCAGGTCTGCCGAAATCCCTGGAACATTTGGCAAGCCGGTTGCATGGAAAACGGGAATCACGGTTGGGGATAAAAACCAGCCGCCGGCCATGACAGCTCGCGCCTAGCCGGAGGCTTTGAAAATATGACGACTAGGTCTTCCCCCCTCGGTCCCCCCGAGGGGACGACTAGGTCTTCCCCCCTCGGTCCCCCCGAGGGGACGACTAGGTCTTCCCCCCTCGGTCCCCCCGAGGGGACGACTGTGAGTTGAGCCCGGGGACCGCCTCTTTTCGCATACCGAGCTTCTTCCGATTGCCTGACTCCCCTCAGAGCCGGCCGGTCCGCCCCAAGGATTGCCGGTTCGCCACTCCTCAATGCCACCCTGCTGCCTGTCACGCCCTCTCCCCCCATTCACAAGCTGCCATTGCGGAGGCGGCTCCCCGGGCGCTTTTCCTAATAAACCTTCCTCAGCCGCGACGGCAGGATGCCCTCCTGGTCGCGATATTTGGTCACGGTGCGGCGGGCGATGTCCAGGCCCTGTTCGCGGAGCTTGTTGGCAACCTCGGTGTCGGAGAGCGGATGGCTCTTGTCCTCATTTTGAATCAGCTCGGCGATCTTCTGATATACCTTGCGGCGCGACTCCACCTCGCCTTCGGCGTTTTCGACGCCGCCGGTGAAGAAATAGCGCAACTCGAAGATTCCGTACGGCGTCTGGATGGACTTGCCTTTGATGGCCCTGCTGATGGTGGAGATGTGGACGCCGACTTGATCGGCGATGGTCTGCATTTTCATGGCCTTGAGATGGCTCGGGCCGTGCTCCATGAATTCTTTCTGATAGTTGATGATCGCCTCGACAATGTCTTCGAGGGTGCGCTGGCGCTGCCGGATGGCTTGAATCAGCATCTGCGCCGACTCGATTTTCTTGCGCAGGAAGCCGGTCACTTCGGGCTGGCCGTGGCAGCTTTCCAGCAGCTGCCGGCAGGACTCGCTGATCTGCAGGTTGGGCAGATAGCGGTCCTCGATCTTGACCTGCAGCTTCCCATTGACATTTTCGACCATGGCATCCGGTCGCAGGTAATCGATCCGCGGTGAAGAGAACTGGCGGCCGGGGTATGGATCGAGCATGGCGATGATCTCGAGGGCATCCTTGACCTCATCCATGGTCTTGCCGAGATCCTTGGCGATCTTGGGGATCTTGTTCTGCCGCAGGTCCTCGACGTGGTTCTGCAGGATCTCGATTTCGAGAGGATAGCTCTGCGGATCGCGCTTCAGCTGCAGGATCAAGCAGCCTTGCAGGTTCTCCGCCCCCACCCCAGGAGGGTCCAGTGATCTGACGGCCTCGAGAGCCGCGGTGAACTCCTCGCCGGGGACCGGCCTTTCGCAGGCCTGGTTCAGGGCCTGATGAATGGCCTGGGGAGTGTCGACGAGGTAGCCCCGCTCATCAAAGTTGTTGATGATATACTCGCCGATTTCCACCAGCCGGGCCGGCAGGTCGAGGAAATGCAGCTGCTGGATGAGGTCCTCCCGCAAGCCCGGCGGCTCGCCAGCGAGGTTTTGCAGGGCCTCGTGCTTGTCAAATGAATCTTCCCCATGGCTGCGCCGGCTGGGGGGGCCCTCGAAGTAATACAAGGGGGGCAGGTTTTGAAAACCATCCAGATGGCGGAAAAGGTGCTCGTCCTTTTCATCCGCCGGGAGGGGGCTGAGCGGCTCTCCCTCCAGAGCGCTCGGCGTGCCCTCTTCCTCGGCAGAAGGCTCCTTCACCTCCAACGCGGGGTTCTCCGTGATTTCATTTTCAATGCGCAACTCCAGCTCCTGGTTGGTCAGAAGCAGGATCTTCATGGAGAGGATCATCTGCGGGGTGAGTATTTGCTGCTGCTGCAGCTTTTGGGTCAGTTCTAGTTTCATCGTTCCTCGATAACCCCTTCAACTCACGCCGTTTACAGGTAATACGTACGGCGATCAATCCATCAGAAGACTAAGATGGTCCGGAAAGGGCGTCAAACGGGAGGGGGGAAGAGTCCAGGGTCGAGCAGGTGGAGAGGAAAGGTTGAACGGTCTTGCTTGAATGAAGTTTTATAGATTATCGGACAAATAAATCAGATATCCTCCGCGTAATCCACTCCCAAGGTGAAGACCTTTCCGTCGCCGATGCGGCCAGTGCGCGCGGCGGTTTCAACGGCCTGGAAGATGTCCTGAACTTCGGATCGCGGCGCGGTGATTTCGATCTTGACCTTGGGAATGAAGGAGATGGCGTACTCCCGGCCGCGGTAAAGCTCCAGATGGCCTTTTTGCCGGCCATAGCCGCGCACCGGGGTGATGGTCAGCGATTCGACTCGGAACGGCGAGAGCGCTCTCAAGAGGGGGTCGACGCGAAAGGGCTTGACAATGATGATGAGAAAAGCCAGGTCTTCCTTGGGATCCATGCTCATGCGCTCATTTTAACAGAACGAGCGCAAGCAGGTCACTAGCTTTGCAGCACCGTCAGCGCCTCCTCGGTGTTGGTGACAATGGGGAAGATGTGGAAGACCCCCAGCAGGTCGAAAATCTCCTTGACCTCGGGGCTTGGATGGATGAGGGCGATGTTGCCGACATTATCCTGGCAAGTTCCCAGAGCGCCGATAAAGACTCCGGCGCCGGCGCTCGAAATGTAGCGAAGTTTATGCAGATCCACCATGAGCCGGTATTTTTTCTGGCGAAAGAGGTCCTCGAGCACGTTTTCGAAATCCTCGAAGGTATGGGCATCGAGAAATCCTTCCAGCTCAATCCGGACTATTCCCCTTTGAACCTCATCAACTTGAATTTTTAAACCGCTCATAGTTTGTGGTACCGTCCAACCAGGGTTAAAAGCGATAATTCAAAAGCTTTAGCCCGATCACTTGGACACCGCTTCCTGAATCCGCTTGGTCATGGTGAGGATGTTCTCACCATGATCCGATCGTCGATAGCCGATTTCATCCATGATCTGCCGGATCAAATGGATTCCATACCCCCGCTTGGAAAATCCCTTTTCCTTGGGGCCTTGATGAAGCGAGAGGGGATTGAACGGAATTCCGGTGTCGCGGAGTTCGATCACCACCCGGTCCGGCTGGATGTCGATGCCGACCTCGATCTTCTGCAGTCCTCCTTCGGGATAGCCGTGCTCTACAATGTTGGCCGCCGCTTCATCGAGCGCCAGAACCACCTGCCGGTAGATCCGATCATCCAGATGATGGATGTTCAGAACCTTCTTGCAGAAGCCGCGCAGCTCTTCCAGGCTGCCGCTTACCGCTGGAAGTGTGAGGTGGTGGCGAGTTTCGACCGGCATATCAATCCCGTGTTAAGAACCTTGCCAAATCATTTTCATTTATAGAATAGCATCGCCTCCATGGAGAGTCGAAGGAGAAGGCGGCGGGAATGGCCGGAGGCAGGAGAACGGCCGGAAAGGTGAACGGTTGGCCCAAACTACCCGCCCCGGGCCCTTCTCTGGTTCCGGTAACTCGAAGCCGGCTTCACCCCGCCGCCTCCTCTGGCAGACCTTTCACCACCACCAGCGTCCGATCATCTACCTGCTCTCCGCCCTGGCAGTGCAGCTCGAGATCGGCGAGGACCGCCTCCACCATACCTTGGGCGCCGAGCCGATGATGCTCCACAACGGCTCGGGCCAGGCGTTCCAGGCCGTATTCCTGGCCAGAGGGATTCTGTTCTTCGGTGATGCCGTCGGTGTAGAGGACCAGAATGTCCCCGGGGTGGAGAGCGACGGCTTGCATTTCCAGATCGGACTCGAGAAGCGGCTTTCCCGGATTGAGGCCGAGAGCCAAACCTTTGGGGTTCAAAGTGTGGATTTTACCGTGCCGGCCGGTGAACAAGAGAGGGCTGTTGTGGCCGGCTCTGGCCAGCTGAACTTTGCGGCGGGGCACGTCGATCACCAGGTAAAGCAGGGAAACGAACAAGCCCGGGCTCAGATCCGGCGCCAGCTCCTCATGGACCTGGCGGAGCGTCTCGACCGGAGAGAGGGAGTGCCGGGCGGCCATGCGCAGGAGGCTGCGCGTCATGGTCATGATCATGGAGCCGGGGATCCCTTTCCCCGAGACATCGGCAATGACGATGCCCAGGTGCTCCTCATCGATGGGGATGAAGTCGTAGTAGTCGCCGCCGACCTCCCTGGCCGGCCGGGAAAAGGCGGCGAGGTCGAATCCGGCGGGCTGGGGCAGGCCCCTTGGCAGCAGGCTCTGCTGGATCCGGGTGGCCAGGGCCAGCTCGTGCTCGGCGGCCTTCTGGGCCAGCAGGACTTCTTGAGCTTGCTCGAGATTTTCCGTCATTTGGTTGAATGCCCTTGCCAGATTGCCGATTTCATCCCCCGTGCGGATGGGCGAGCGGTGCTCCAGATCTCCCAGACTCACCTGGCGCAGATCCTTGGCCAGCGCCCGGATAGGGCGGGTCAGCCAGGCCGCCAGGAGGAAGGAGCCGAGGGCGGCCCCCAGGCACGCGATCGCGGACAAAGCGATCATCTGCTGGCGCATGTCCTCGCGGGACTGGCGGATCTGGTCCGCTGAAAGCAGGACCGCGATGGTTCCGAGAGAAGGCTCGGTCTGGCCGGAAACCGAAGGCTGCACGATGGCGCGCCCGAAGCTGCGGATCGGCAGGCCCTGGTAGCGGAACTCGCGGATGCGGACTCTGGCGGCGATGGCAGCGGGAAAGTGAATCTCCTTGGGATCCTGGGACATCCAGACCACTTTTTCCTTGAGCCCGGTGGCGATCAAGTTCCCGTGCCGGTCGTAGACCAGGGCGTCCATGATTCCCAGATCGCGGCAGTCACTCAGAACGCGGTTGAGCACGTCCTCGAGAGTTTCTTGAAGCCTGGCCTCTTTGAGCCAGTCCGGGTTGATCAAGCCGGCCAGGGTGCAGACGACCTTGAGGCCGCTCTGGTTGACCTCTTTTTCCTGGCTTTCCTCCGCCACCTGAACCGCCCGCACCGTCACCCACCACATGAAGGAAAGGACGAGAAGGGTGATGAAAGCGGCGAACTTGATAGCTATCGGGAAGTACAGGACGGGGGTCCTTCTGGGCCGAGAGAGTTTTCTGGGCTTCCCCATGGGTCGTTCCATTTTGCCGGAAACCTTGCCTAGGATCGCAGGAAGTACGACTGCCTCGCCGAGAAACCGATTTCTCAGCGCTCGCGCTCCTTGACCAGCAAGGAGTAAGCTCGGATCACGTATTCCAGGGAGCTGGTGATGGTCAGGAGGATGGTGGCGCTCAAAAGGGAGATGACGGTCCACTTCAAGACGGCGGAGACGGGGAAATTGGCGGAGTAGAGGAGGGCGAAGGGGATGGTGAGGCTTTGAAAGACCATCTTGAGCTTGCCGCCGAATCCGGCGCCGAAAGGGACGCCGTGGGACTCCAGAAAGCTCCTCAGCCCCGCCACCAGGAATTCCCGGGTGAGGATGATGACGGGAATCCAGGGATGGACCAGGTCGCAGGTCTTGACGAGCAGCACGAAGGAGCCGCAGATGAAAACCTTGTCAACGATGGGATCCGCCATGCGGCCAAAGCTGGAAATCATGTTCCACTTGCGCGCCAGGTAACCGTCGAAGATGTCCGTCACGGCCGCCAGAACAAAAACCGCAATCGATCCGTTCAACCACAGTTGCCGCCGGCTGTCTACGAAATCCCCGTGGGCTCCGAAATAGCCGTGGTTGTCCAGAACCAGCAGGATGAAGAAAACGATCGACAAGACGAGGCGCGCGAAGGTGATCTGGTTGGGAAAGTTGAAGATGACCGAAAGCGGCTCCCGCAAGGGGGATGCGGAAGCCGTTTCAGGCCCGCCGGAGGCCAGGCCGGTCGGTGGGGGCGCGGTCGTCTTTTCCATAGACTTCATCTTACCATCCCGCTCGCGGGGGATTCACCTGCTAAAGAAGTGAATTTAGGAGGCGCCACCGGCCGGCTCCGCGATCAGGTCGTATCCCTTGGCGTGGGTGATGGTCACCGGGACGATCGCCCCCGGCTGGAAGTCCGGCGGGCCGATCCGGCCGTTGCCGGAAGCGGTCTGGCGGCTCGAGCGCCGGCCGGCGGCTTTCGGCAGCCGGATGCGGATGACCGGATCGATATCCGGCGCCTCGCCGTGGCTCCGGCCCACCCAGTGGTTCTTCGCCTGGCGGTCCACCAGCACCGGAACCCTTTCGCCGATGCGCCGCTGGTTGAGGGCGAAGGCGATCCGCTGCTGGGCGAGCATCAGCTCCTCGAACCGCTCCTGGGCCACGCCTTCGGGGATCTCTTCCTTCATACGGTATGCGGGCGTCCCCTCCTCCCTGGAGTATGTGAAAACGCCCAGGCGCTCGAACCGGAAATCCTCGACGAAGCTCCGCAGCCTGGCGAACTCCCGGTCATCCTCTCCCGGAAAGCCGACGATGAAAGTGGTGCGGAGGTAAAGACCGGGGATGCGGTGGCGCAGCCGCTCGAGCAGGCCGCGGGTGTCGGCCTCGTCCAGCCTCCGGCCCATGCGCCGCAGCATGTTGTCGGAGATGTGCTGCAGCGGGATGTCGATGTACTTGAGAACCTGGGGGATCGAGGCCACGGCGTCGATCATCTCATCCGAGAAGCGGGCTGGATAGATGTAGAGCAGGCGGATCCAATCCACTCCCTGGACCGCGGCCAGCCGCACGAGGAGCTTCGGCAGCAGGTACTCGCCGGTCAAATCGACGCCGTAAGAAGTGGTGTCCTGCGATATCAAGATGAGCTCGCGGGCGCCGCTTCCTGCCAGCTCCCGGACCTCCTCTTCAATCATCTCCGGCGGTTTGGATCGGAACCGCCCCCGGATCTTGGGGATGGCGCAGAAAGTGCAAGGCTGGTCGCAGCCTTCGGAAATCCGCACGTAAGCGTAGTGGGAAGGGGTGAGCCGGAAGCGGCCGGTCTCCGATTGGCAGGCGAAGTCGGGCCTGTCGACGCGCCGGAAAACCTGCTCGGGGGGATCTCCGGCGAGCTGTCGAAGGGTCTTGCCGATGTCGCCGTACTGCCCCAGCCCGATGATCGCATCCACTTCCGGAAGGTCGCGGCGCAGGTCCTCGGAGTAGCGCTGCCCCAGGCACCCGGCCACCACCACCTTTTTGGGGGTGGGGGAGAGCTTTTTCAGCTCGCAAGCCTCGACGATCGTGCTCAAGGATTCTTCCTTGGCGCGGTCAATGAACCCGCAGGTATTGATGACGATGATGTCCGCCTCCTCGGGATCGCCGGTGATCTGGATGCCGGCGGCGCCCGCATTGCCGAGGATCATCTCCGAATCGACCAGATTCTTCGGGCAGCCCAGGCTGATCAAGTTGACCCGCAGTTCACTCTTCTCCTTCATCTCCTTTGGGCTTTGAAGATGACTGATTTCTTGCCGCTTCCCATTCATCAATGGTGTAATAAACCTCGCGTGCTTTGCTTCCTTTGAACGGCCCGACCAGGCCGTTCGACTCCATGAGCTCCAGCAGTCGTGAAGCCCGCGTATATCCGATCTGCAGCTGCCGCTGCAGCAAGGTGGCCGAGCCGCGCTGTGATTCCAGGATGATCCGCACCGCTTGCTCGTAAAGCTCGTCTTCCTCGCCGCCGTCGCCGGCGCCGTCGATGCCGAAGCGGGCCAGCTCGCCGTCGAAAAGGGGTTCCGCCTCTTGACGCACAAATTCTACCACGTTATGGATCTCTTTGTCAGAGATAAATGTGCCCTGGGCGCGGATCAGATTGGAGGTGCCGGGCGGCAGGAACAGCATGTCGCCCTTGCCGAGGAGCTTGTCGGCGCCGTTGCGGTCGAGGATGGTCCGCGAGTCCACCTTGGAAGTGACCTGAAAGGAGATGCGGCATGGCATGTTGGCCTTGATCAACCCCGTGATGACGTCCACGGAAGGCCTCTGGGTGGCCAGGATCACGTGGATGCCGACGGCGCGCGACTTCTGCGAAAGCCGGGTGATGGAAGCCTCCACCTCTTTTGAGGCGCTCATCATCAAGTCGGCCAGCTCATCGATGATGACGACGATGTGCGGCAGGAAATCGGGGGTCTCGTCCCTGGCCTCCTCGAGCTTGCCCGCCATGCGCTCGCGCAGCTCTTTTCGTCCGAGGGCGTTGTAGGCGCTGAGATGGCGCACTCCCGCCAGGGCCAGAAGCTCGTAGCGCTCATCCATCTTGTCCACCAGCCAGTTGAGCACCGCCGGCGCCTTGCGCATGTCGGTGACGACGGGGGTGAGCAGGTGGGGGATCTGCTCGAAGGCCGAAAGCTCCACCATCTTGGGGTCGATGAGGATGAGCTTTACCTCGTCCGGAGACTTGTTCATCAGCAAGTTGATGATGATGGAGTTGATGCAGACCGATTTTCCGGACCCCGTCGAGCCGGCGATCAAGAGGTGCGGCATCTCGCCCAGGTCCCAGATGATGGGGGCGCCGGCGATGTCCTTTCCAATCGCCAGGGGCACGCGCTGGGTGCTCTGATTGAACTCCTTCCCCTCCAGAAGCTCCCGCAGGACGACGGTGGCGCGATGGCGGTTGGGCACCTCCACTCCCACGGTCGATTTGCCGGGGATGGGGGCGACGATGCGGATGCTGCGCGCCTTGAGGGCCATCGCCAGGTCATCCGCCAGGCTGACGATCTTGTGCACCTTGATACCGGCGGCCAGCGAGACCTCGTACTGGGTGATCACCGGCCCTTTCTGCACCTCCACGACCTGGGCTTCAATCTTGAAATGCCGCAAGGTTTCTTCGATCTTGGCGGCGGTTTCCTGAATGATGTTGCGGTCCAGAGGATCGAGGGCGTGGTTGACCGGCTGGAGGAGGTCGAGCGGCGGCATCTGGTACTTGCCTCCCTTCTTGACCGGCCGCCTGGCGCCGCCGCTCGCGGCCAGGGATCTGGCCGTCTCGGCCGGTGGAGCGATGTTCACCTTGAGCTCGAGGGGGGGGTGGTCATCGATCCTCTCGGGCTCTCCGGCCGCCGGCTCCCGGCCTTCTGGCGCTGCCGCTTCCCCGCCCTCATCTCCAGACTCCCCGGTAAGCGTGGAAGCCGTCTCCGGGCGAGGCGGCTGAGGCTCTGATGGCCATTCGCGCCGGGGCCATCCCCTGAAGGTAAAGCGGAGCGGCGACCGTAGGGCGGGCAATGAGAGGCTTTTCAACAGTCGGAAGGGGGCGAGCCCGCCGGCCAGAACTTGAACTGCCAGGCGCCGCTTCCTCTGGTCCAGGGCCGCCCGGCCCGCCCGCGCCAGCGCCGGGTAGAATTTCTGCTCGGTGCTGATCAGGAACGAGACCGCCGTCGCCACAAAGAGGATGAGGAAGGAGCCGGTGCGGTTCAGCCGGCCCACCAGCAGGTCGTAAAAAAACTGCCCGTAATAGCCGCCAGGCAAGGCCTGATTGGACGAGCCGCCGCCGGTGAAGGCAACCTCCAGCGAGGCCAGGGTCAGCAGAAAAATGACCAGGCCGACGGCTTTCCAGCCCAGCCCCTGGACCTCCTGCTGCGCCAGGAGCAGGAATCCCCACCAGGCGAGGGCCGCGGTCAAGGTGTAAGCGCCCCATTTCCCGAGCCAGACGATCAGGTGGTAAGACAGCACGGCGCCAACCTCCCCGCAGGCATTGAGGATCCGGTCTCCCAGGAGGTAGTCCTCCTGGTGGTAGGTGAACAGGCTGATAAACAAAAAAGCCATCCCCCCCAGGAGAACCAGGGCCAGAATTTCTTGCCAGGAATCCCGTTTCATCATTCCCTTCTTAAAATTTCCGGCTCAACTCGATAACCAGTTATACGGTTTTATAGTTATCGGTATAAACCCCTTCTGGCCTGAGACCTCTTTAAGGCTTTTTTGGAAAAATCCGGTCCAGCAGCGTGCCGGCGAGTTTTTCCTTGGAAATCTTCCCCAGGGAGATTTCCGGCCCCTGGCGGGGGATGAGCAGGAAGATCCCCTCTTCAGCGCCGATCGCCTGCGCGGAATTGAGGACGATCCAGTCGAGGTTTTTTCTGGAGAGCTTGTCGCGGGCGCGCTGGATGGCCTCGCTCAAGCCGAGGGTCTCGAGGGCGAAGCCGGCATGGACCTGGTGTCTTTTCAGCCGGCCGAGGGCCTCCAGGATGTCGGGATTGGGGATCAGCTCGATCGCCCAAGCTCCGCCCCCCTGGGGCTTCTTGTGGGCGAGGGGGCTGCGAGGGCGAAAGTCGCTCACCGCGGCCGCCCCGATGACCGCGTCGCAGAGGGGGTAAAGCTTTTCACAGGCGCCGAGCATTTCCAGCGCCGTGGTCACCGCCACCTTGTGGACGCCCTTGGGCGGGAAGACCGCGGCAGGGCCGGTGACGAAGTCGACGGCATGCCCGCGCTCGAGGGCCGCCGCCGCCAGAGCCGCTCCCATGCGGCCGGTGGAAGCGTTGGTGAGAAAGCGAACCGGATCGAGCGGCTCCCGGGTGGGGCCGCTGGTGATGAGGATTCTGGCCACGGGTTGGCTCCTTCTCTTCAGGATTTATACGAAATCCTCCCCCCGGTTTTCAACAGCAGAGTTTTCAACAGCAGAGCAATCAACAGCAGTACCGGGGGCTTCTACTACTCGCTCTTCTTCTTCCCATCTTTCAACGCCTTATCGATGGCGGAGATGATCTTCTCCACCGAGGCCAGCCGGCCGGGGCCGATCGATCCGCAGGCCAGATGGCCCGAATCCGGCTCCACCACGAGATAGCCCAGCTCCTCGAGCTGGCGGAGATTGCGGCGGACGAGCGGATTGGCCCACATGCGGTCGTTCATGGACGGGGCCAGCACCACCGGCTGGTCGAAGGCGAGCAAGGTGGTGGTGACGATGTCGTCCCCCAGACCGGCGGCAATGCGGCCGATCAAGTCGGCGGTGGCGGGTGCGATCACCAGGACCTCGCCCCACTGCGCCAGGCTGATGTGCTCGGTTGAGGAGGAGGGGGTGTCCTCGAAGATCTCGGTGAAAACCTTTTCCCGAGTGACGGCCTTGAAGGTGAGGGGGGTGACGAACTCCCTGGCCCTTGGGGTCAGGAGGGTGACCACCTGGTCCCCGCGCTGGGTCAAGGCCGAGGCCAGCTCAATCACCTTATAAGCCGCCACGCCGGCGGACACGCCGAGCAAGATTCTCGCCATGATCTACGTTTGAACAGAAATTATTTCGGCCTCAAGCCTTCTTGGGATTGAGAAGCTGCGCCAGCTCCTTGATCCTCTGCTCCTTGATCTTCTTGATGTCGGAGCCGTAAATCTCCGGACTGGGAGGCTCTTCTTCCTGAGAGGTGGTGATCTTTTGCTTCTCGAGGAGCTCCTTCTCCTCCTCCAAGGAGTAACCCACTTCCTCGCGCGGAGCGAGCTGGATCTTTTCCTGAAGGATTTCCTCGACAACGATGCGGCGCAAATCCCGCCGGTCCCCTTCGATCTTGATCAGAGATTTGGCTCCGGGGCGGTGGAGCTCGACCATGCGTTTTTGAATCAAGGTGGTGAGTTTGAACTTGCCGCCAACTTTCTTGATGAGTTTTTCTTCAATGTCGATGTCGAGCATAAAATGGTCACCCTCAGCAGGATAGAGTGCGAACGGGAAAATGACGCATTGAAACAAAAAGTAATAAATTAATTTATCCGCCAGGCCTTGTAAAGCAAAAATTTATGAATTTCCCCGCTTTTTCTGCTGGTTTTTTTGAGCTCAAGTATAGTCTTTAAGGAGCGGGCGGGCGGCCGATCCGCCGCAGGATCTCCTCGACCGCCCGTTCCACCCGATCGTTGACCACCTGGTGGTCATAGAGCTGCTGCTCTTCGAGCTCCCGGCGGGCGGTCTCAAGGCGCTTCTGGAGGACTTCAGGGGCTTCGGTGCCGCGGCCCTTGAGCCGTTCCTCGAGGGCCTCGAAGCTGGGCGGCAGGAGGAAGATGGTGGTCAAGGGCAGGCCGCGGCCGAGCTCCCGCACCTGGCGGGCCCCTTGCACATCGATGATGAGCAGGATCCAGTCTCCCCTCGCCAGCCCTTTCTCGACCGCCCGGCGCGGGGTGCCGTACCAGTGGCCGTGCACCGGGGCATACTCGAGAAACTGGCCGGCCCGCATCCTTTTCTCGAACTCGTCGGCGCTGAGGAAATGGTAGTCCCGGCCGTCGACTTCTCCGGGCCTGGGCGGGCGAGTGGTCGCCGTCACCACCCGCCGGAACCCAGGGAGGGCGAGGAGCGGCCCGGCGACGGTGTTTTTGCCCACTCCCGAAGGACCGGAAATGACGATCAGCTTGCCGGCCGGCTCACTCGACATTTTGCACTTGCTCTTTGAGGCGGTCCAGCTCGGTCTTAAAGTCGACCAGAATGCGGTTGATGCCGGAGTGGATCGATTTTGAAGCTTTGGTGTTGGCCTCCCGGAACATTTCCTGCAGGATGAACTCCAGCTTCCGCCCGACGGCTCCGCCGGAGTCCAAGCACTGCTGGAATTGCTCCAGGTGGCTGCGCATGCGGGTGATTTCCTCGGAAATGTCGCTGCGCTCGGCGAGCAGGGCTACTTCCTTGATGATGTCCTCAGGGCTGAGGGAGATTTCGTGGTTGGTGAGCAGCTGCCCGACGCGCTCCTCCAGGCGCTGCTGGTACTCGACGATGGACTGCGGCGCCAGCGCCTTGATCTTCTCGAGCATGCCGTTCAAGAGCTGCCAGCGCTCCCGGAACTCGCGGTGGATGATGGCCCCCTCGTGATCGCGCATGGCGTTGAGCTGGTCGAGCGCCTCACCCAATCCCCGCAAGGCGGTCTTCAAGACCACTTCCTTCTCGGCGAGCACATCCTCTTTGGCCAGAATGGACCCGGGCAGGAGGAGGAGGTCCTTGAGGAGGATTTGCTCGCCGGTGTGCAGCTCGTGCGCCAGCGATTGGAGCTTGGTGAAATACTTGCGCACCAGCTCCTCGTTCACCTCGTAAAACTCCGACATCCGGTCGCTAGCCAGCCGGACGGTCAGGAAGACGGTTCCCCGCGACACCCGCTTGCGGATCTCTTCCTCAAGCTCCGTCTGCAAGAATGCGATCTCGTCGGCGATCTTGGTGACGATCCGCAAGAAGCGGTTGTTGACGCTCCGGACTTCGATATCCATTTCAAAGCCCTCGCCCTGGGCTTTGGCTTCTCCGTGCCCCGTCATGCTGCGCAGCAAAGTCAATCTCCTTGGGAGGATTCCGGTTTATGGCCCCTTCGGAGGCGCCGCGGGGGAAGGACCGGGCGATGGCGGCGGCGCCGGTGGATTTGACGGTGCCGCCGATGTTGGCGTGGAAGTTTCAGAAGATGGGGCGGGCACGGTGCCGGTCCCGGCCGGCGCGCCGCTGGACGCGGGCGGCGGTGGAACGAGAGGAGTCTCGGGAAATCCCGGGACGCTCGTTCCGGCCGCTGGAACAGAAGCTGGCGCCGCTCCGGCCCCCTTGTTGGCGGCCGACTCCACCAGGGCGGTCGAGTTTTCCACCAGCACCATGGCGAGAACCAGAACAATGAAAATGGTGACCAGGATGCCGGTGAACCGGTTGACGTCTTTTTGCGCTCGGGCTCCCAGGATGCTCTCCCCCCCGGGTCCGGCGCCGAAGGCCGAGGTCAGGCCGCTCCCCTTGGGGTCTTGAATCAGGATGATGGCGATCAAGACCAGGCTGATGAGCACCAGGATCAGGGCCATGATCCACCAGAGGAAACCGACGTAGCTGAAGGCAAGGGGGAGGGGGGCCGATCCTGAAAACCAGGATAGATCGAGGATTGGGAGTGTCGCGGTCATAAAGATTCCTTTTATGGTCTGGCCTGATCTCTCTAATTAAAATCCCAGTTTGTTGAGGAGCAACAAAAAAGCTGGATTATTTATAATTACAAATCGCCAAGAACTTTCCGGCTTCCAGGCTCGCTCCGCCCACCAGGACTCCATCGATATCGGGTTCCACGAGCAGCTCCTTGACGTTTGCCGGGGCGACGCTGCCGCCGTACAAGATCCGGAAATTCTCGGCCACCATGGGGGAGGCGAGCTTGGCGATCTCGGACCGGATGGCGCGGTGCGTTTCCTGCGCCTGGGCGGGGGTGGCGTTGATGCCGGTGCCAATGGCCCAGACCGGCTCATAGGCGACCACCACGCGCACGATTTCCTCCGTGGTCAAACCCTCCAGGCCGATCCGCAGCTGGCGGAGGACCACGGCGCCGGTGTCGCCGGCTTTCCGCTCCTCGAGCTTTTCCCCGACGCAAAAGATCGGGCTCAGCCCTTCCCGCAAGGCGGTCTTGATTTTCTTGCCGATCATCGGGTCGGTCTCGCCGAAGATATGGCGGCGCTCGGAGTGGCCAAGGAGCACCCAGCGGGCTCCGGTCGACAGCACCATGTCGGCGGAGACCTCTCCAGTGAGGGCCCCGGATTTTTCATAATGCATGTTCTGGGCTCCTATGCCGATGGCGTGGGCCGCGTTGCTCACGGCCTCGACAACCTCGGTCAAGAACGGAAACGGGGGGAAGAGCATGACGTCGCCATCGAAGCCCGCGGGCAGGCCGGCGGCCACTTCCCGCGCCAGCGCGACGGCTGACGAGCGATCCTTGTTCATCTTCCAGTTGCCGGCAAAGATTTTACGTCGTTTCATGGTCGGAGCGCTCCTGAGGCGGCCTATGGCCGAGAGACGATTCTTTTCTTGCTTTCTCAGCCTCTTGGATCTATGAATGCCTGGGTCTATGAATGCCTGGATTTATGAATGAATGGCCGATGATATACCTGGTGGCGATCGAAACTTCAAGCGCCCACGGGAGCCTGGCGCTGTTTTGCGGCCAGGCTTTGGCAGAGGAATCCCGCTTCCCGGAGGGCCTGGTGCACGGGCGGGAGGTTTCCGTCCACCTGGATGGGCTCATGGCCCGCCACCATCTCAAGCCCGAAGACCTGCGGGCCTTGGCGGTTTCGGTCGGTCCGGGGTCCTACACCGGGATTCGCGTCGGGGTGACGGCGGCCAAGACCTTGGGCTTCGCCCTGGGGATTCCGGTGCTGGCGGTTTCCTCCCTGGAAGTGCTGGCGCAGAACGGTATTCAGGACCTGCCAGGTTCCGGGCCGCACCGGACCTCTCCCTTCGGCTCGGAGGAAAAGGGGCCGGCGGCTCTTCTGGTGGTTGTCGATGGCAAGCAAGGCAGCCTCTATTGGGCCGCTTTCCGGCCGGGGAAGTCCGGGTTGGAGCCCTGGAGCGGCGATCAGCTTTTACAGCTCCATTCTCTCGAGAGCAGCTCATGCACGGCGTTTGGAAGCCGGCTGCAAGGAGACGCCTTGGTGTTCGGCGATGGCGCGGACCTCCTGCTGGCGCGCTGGCCACCGGCCGAGGCTTCCCATCTTCCCTCCCGCGATCGCTTCCGCCGCGCCCCGGCGGCATGGGACTGGCCCCGGGCGGCAGCCTTGGGACGGTGCGCGCTGCAAAAATGGCCTAGGGATCCTGCCGATCCGCTGTTTTCAGATCCGCGGGCGACGCATCGCCTGGTGCCGGTATATCTTCGCCCTTCGGAGGCGGAGCTGAAGCTGGGGGCGCGATCCCCTGGCTAGCTTCCGGAGGCGCAAGGAGAAAACATGCAAACCTCAAGCCCCCTCCATCCTCGGGCGCGGAAGCGGATCCGGCGCCGGCGGCGGCTCATCGGCTTATGGATCCTGATGGTCGTCGTTCTGGGGCTCGGCCTCAACTTCTACCTGGCGTTTCAGCCCCGGCAAATCCGCCTGCGGGTGGAGCGGGCGCTTCAGGAGATGCTGCGGGGGAAGATCCAGCTTGCCGACACCGTCGAGGTCCTCTGGGGGCGTGGGATCCGTCTCTATCACCTGCAGATTTCCAGCCCGGGGGCCGCGCCCGGGGAGGCTGCGTTGCCGGTCTTCCAGGTGGAGCGTCTCCTGGTGAAGCCCAGGATCGGCAAGCTGATGCTCGGGAAATTCGAGTTTGACGAGGTCGTCCTCGAATCGCCGGTCCTTTATCTTGACCAAGACCGGGATCAGCCGTGGTCGTTCGAGCGCATACTTGCCCCGGGGATCTTGACAGCCCTCCAGGAAGGGCGCGCCCTGTCTGGAGGGGCCGACCGCGTCCGCTGGCAAGATGAAATGGCCCGGCTGCCAAGGATTCGGATCCTTGACGGGGCTCTTTATCTCCGCTCCGTCGAATTCCCCAGCGGTCCCCCTCAAGAGGCTAGTCCCCCTCAAGAGGCTGGGAGCCCCGCCGTTCGCAGGCTCGATCTCCTGGAAATTTCCGCCTCGCTCCAGCGCGCCGCCGGAGGCGAGCTGCTTCTCTCCGCCGCCGCCCGGACCCCCTTCTTGCATCAGCTCGAGGTCAAGGGGGGCTGGAAGCCCGGCACCGGCGTTTTGAACGTGCAGCTCAAGCTGGCGCATCTGGAGCTCTCGGCTCAGCCCTGGCGGCTCATCCCCGGGGTGGGATCAAAAATCCCCGCCTTCGAGGGGCGCGGCTTTCTGGATGTCGAGGGGGGATTGAAATTCACCTTCGCCGATCCAGCCGCCGCGTCGAGCCCTCCGCCGCCGGGCCGTCCGGGCGCCGGCCTCGGGCTGGGAGGAGCGCTCCAGGCCCTGTCGTACCACTTCTCCGGGCAGCTTTATCAAGGCGCCCTTTACGGCTTTTCCGCCCCTGCCGCCGTACCGGCCCCCGCCGGCGAAGGGCCGGAGGGAGCAGGGAGAAGCGGCCGGCGACTGGCCCTGCTGCCCAAACTCCCCTTCCCCCTGGAGCGCTTGCAGGGAGATTTTCTGATCGAAGACGGAACCCTGCACTTGAAGAGCGTCGACGGCGTTTTGGGAAACGGACCGGTTCAGCTCTCCGGCACCGTCGCTGCAGCTCCGGGCTGGGACCGGCTTCTGGGAGTAAAGTTCGAGGTGAAGGCCGACTCGGTGCCGGTCGATGCGCGGCTGCGGACGGTTCTCCCGGAAGAGCTGGCCGCTTACCTGGACAGCTTGCAACTGGAAGGGACGGTCGGCCTGGAGATGAAAGTCGAAGGCAAGAGCTTTCCGGCGCGCCTGGAGGATCTGTCCGCCCGAGTGGTCCTTTCCAAGGGATCGTGCCACCCCCAGCCATTTCCCTTCGGATTCTCCGGCCTGGCCGGCGAGGTGACCCTGCAGGGCGGCAAGTTGACCGTCACCAGACCCCTCACCGGCCGGCACGGCCAGACGACTTTGCAGCTCACCGGCTGGAAGGAGCTCGGGGGAGGCGGCGGTTTCGAGGCGGAGGCCTTGCTGGAAAACCTCATGCTCGATGAGTCGTTGCGCAACGCCTTGCCGGCGGAAGGGGCGGTCTACTGGGATGAGTTCCGCCCCTCCGGCCTCATCTCGCTCGCCGTTCTGGCTCGAAAGAAGAGCTCCGAGCTTGAAGCCGGCGCTGGCGAGGGGAAAAAGCTCACGGCTCCGGAAGTTGTGGTGACGGCCACGGGC
This sequence comes from Planctomycetota bacterium, assembly GCA_016209605.1. Classification (GTDB taxonomy): domain Bacteria; phylum Planctomycetota; class UBA8108; order UBA8108; family JACQVS01; genus JACQVS01. The sequence goes on along the minus strand of JACQVS010000082.1, from coordinate 1,863 downwards.
AAGCACGTCAGCATCCTCTACGAGCGTTTCCCGTATGCCGTTGAAGGGATCACCGGAAAGTTCATCTTCGACCAGCACCGGAAGCGCATCACGCTGACGGACCTCCATGGATTCCATCTCCAGCAAGAAATCACCGGCAAGGGAGCTTTTGAGCTCGACGACAGCGGCAAGTTCCTGGTGGAGCTCCATTGCAACTCCTTGGGAGTGGATGAGGACATCCTGTCGGCGCTCTCCGCCGAATCCCGCCGGCTGCTCGAGGATTTCCGATTCCAGGGGCGCGTCGAGACGGACGTCAAGGTTTACGCCGTCTCCAAGGCGAGCGGGGTGGCGGTGGAGGCGAATCTCCAGATTCTCGAGGCGGAGATCGCCTATGCCCTCTTTCCATACCCCCTCCGCCTGGCGGGGGGGCGGATCAAGGCGATCGGCGAGGACACTTTTATTTTTGAGGGCGTGAAGACCGCCCCCGGCGGTTTTCCGCAAGCCACCTTCAACGGGGGGATCGGCACCACTGGAGGAGGGCGCATCTTCGAATTCAACCTCACCGTCTCGGACTTGACCGTGGACGGCCGCCTCCAGCGGGCCTTGCCGGAGGATCTGCGGCGCTTTGTCGAGAACTTGGGGCTGGAAGGCACCTTTCAAGGGGAGCTGCAGGGCACCTTCACTTATGATCTGGACCAGCCGTCGCGGAACCGGGTCATTTACCGCGCCAGCCGCGTCAAGGCGCGCGATGCGGGGGTGAACTTCGGCATCAAAATGCGCGGCATGGAAGCGGAGGGGGAGTTCGTGGGCGGCAAGAATATCCGCGGCAACCATTACTTCGACGGCATGGTCCATGTGGCCTCGGCGTGGTTCAACCGCATTCACCTGCAGGATGCGGACATCCTTTACACCTTGGGCCGGGAGCACCCTGCCATTCAAAAGGCCCGCGAGCAGCTGCAAACTCCTTCCGGCTCCAGGCCGCCCGCCGGGCCGCAGGCTATTATGGGGCCGGGGGAATATCGGCCGAGCGCTAGGCTTCTGGCCCGGCTGGCCCCGGACAAGATCGCCGACACCTTTCAGCTCGAGGTGCGCGCCAGCCGGCTCTACGGAGGCAAGGTGCAGGGTTTCCTCTATATCGATGTGGGGGATCGGCACGACCTCGCCGGAGAGTTCGTGGCCGGGGGGATTCAAGTGGCCCAAGCCGCTCCCGATGTTTTCCGGGTGCAGGGAAGCGACGTCACCGGCGAGGCGCGCGGCCAGGTTTCTTTTCATGGGAAAACCGGCGACCTCCGGTCGCTCTCGGGCCAGGGCGAGGGCATCATCGAAAAGGCCAGGCTCATGGACCTTCCCTTGTTTGTCGGGGTAGTGAGCCTGCTTTTTCTTCAGCCCTCCAGCCGGCCGCACTTCCGGGAAGTGGAAACCCATTACGAGATCCACGATGGCAAGTTCTGGGCGGGATCCGCGGGGATCGCAATCCGCGGGGACGCCGTCAACTTGAACGGCGGCGGCACCCTCGATTTCGAAGGAAACCTCGATCTGGCCTTGACCCCTTACTTCCTCAACCTTCGCATCCCCCTGGTGGATACGGTGGTCGATCTGGTGAAAAAAACTCTCTTGCAGGTGTGGGTGGATGGAAAGCTGGAGGAGCCGCGGGCCCGCCTGGTGACCGGAGCCGGCCTCATCCGCGTGCCCATCGACACCAAGCCCGCCGAGGGCCAGAGGGTCTTCCCGAGCGAGCTGAAGCCGAAGTGAAGCGGGATGGAACCAAAGCGGCGGGGAGGATTGCGGGGCATGCTTTGCCGGAACTGTGCGCCGCCCACGTTGACTCTCCCGGTTAGATCGAAATTTTTCCTTGACCGATAAGCACCGGCGGCTCGAGCCGGC
>JACQVS010000081.1 GCA_016209605.1 Planctomycetota bacterium | reverse complement strand
GTCATAGAAAACTCCTTGGTCGGTTGCTTCGACCAGCTCGGCATGGCGACCGGACAAATGTCCGTCGAGCCCTAGAAGTTTTCTAGAACTTCGGTGCATGTTTATGGGCTAAAAATCGGACATATGTCTGTCGAGAAAACACGAAGATGGCAGCTTGGTGGTCGTCGGCCGGGCGACAGCAGGCTTCTCGACGCTCGGGGAAGTGTTCCAGAGTGAGCAGGCGGGAGGGATCGATCTCTTCATAGCTCGTCTCGATGCGGAGGAGATCGAGCCGCTCTACGTCACGCTCTTCGGGGGGCGCGGCGACGAGGTCTGCGACAAGGGAGTGCACGTCACTCCTGACGGGCTCACCACAATCGTGGGTCACACATCCTCGGCCGACTTGCCGCTCAAGAACGCTTTCCAGGGCGCTCACCGGGGAGGTGGCTCGGACGCGTTCGTGGTCCAGGCGCGCCCTGACGGCAAGCTCGCCGCGGCCGATCAGATCGTCTACTCGACCTTCATCGGAGGCAGCGGTCAGGATCACAACTTCGACATGCGCCATGTCCAGGTCACGGAGGACGGTCGCATCACCGTCTTCTTCAACACCTGGAGCACCGACTTGCCCATGCGCGGCGCTTCGTTCCAGCCGGTCCACGCCGGCAGTGTCGACTCGTACCTCGCGGTCCTAGACCCGGCTCGCGTGGGGAGTGCTCAACTCGTCTACAGCACGTACCTCGGGGGCGGCGGGATCGAGGAGCCTCGCTGGCTCCGCTGGCTCGACGCCTCGACAATTCTCCTCGTCGGTGAGACCGGCGCGACGGATTTCCCTGCCACGGAACGTCGACCCTTCGGCGGCTGGAACGACGTCTTCGTCACGGTTCTCGACGTCGAGCGGCGGACCCTCGTCTACTCGACGACCTTTGGCGGCCAGTGGTGGGACTTACCCCAGGACGTGTTGCTCACCGACACTGGCGAGATCGTCGTTGCCGGCTGCACCGCGTCGGGGAACTTCCCACTCGTTAGCGCGATCGGGGACTTCCAGCCGAACGAGTACACTCACGCCATGGTCTTCGTCTTCCGGCCGGGCGACGCCGGACGGCCCGGCGAGGTGCGCGTCTCGACCTCGCTTGGAGGCAGAGGCACCTTTGATTTCATCGAATGCGCTAGGGCGATCGTCGAGGAGTCACCCGGTGTCTACCTGGTTGCGGGACATACGGGGACGCCGCTCTTGCCGACGACCGAGGACGCGCTGCACCGAGAGTTTGGCGGCGGAACACACGACATCGTTCTCGCGCGTCTCGATCTGCGCCGTCCCGACGCGCGGTTCTCCTGGAATCCCGAATCCGGTACGGCGCCGCTCGAGGTCTGCGCCGATGCAGCCGGGTCCTCGACGCCCAACGGCACGGCGCTCGAGACGTTCACCTACGACTTCGGCGACGGCAGCGAGCCGGTCATGAGCGATGACGAGGCCACGGTTTGCCACCGCTACGAGGCGGCTGGTGTCTTCGAGATAGGACTCACCGTCACCAACGACCGCGACCTCGACGCCGTGACCACCGGCACCGTCACCGTCGGGTGCGGCTCTGGCGAGGTCACACCGTGGAGGCCGGCCGACATCGGCGCCGTGCAGCTCACCGGTGGTACTCGATGGGTCGACGGCGACGGTGATGGCTCGGCGTGTCTTGCCCTCTGCGCCGCGGGCCGGAGCCTCGCAACCCGTGAGGACGCCCTGCACTTCGTCCACCAGGAGGTCGCGACCGATGGCGCCCTCTCAGCGCGGATCAAGCGCGTCGATGCCGCGAACCCGTTGGCCGCGGTCGGTCTAATGTGGCGCGAGAGTCTCGAGCCCGAAGCGCGCTACGCGGCGATGCTCGTTGACGCGAGTGGCCGGGTCCTGATGCGACACCGGTCCGCCATCGGCGCGACGACCGTGCGCATCAGCGGCGAAACCGTGGGATTTCCCGTCGCCCTTCGCCTGGAGCGCCGGCGCGATGCCAATTCCTTCACTGTCTTCACCGGATTCGCGCGCGGCGGGGGCGACGAGGGCGCGCCGTGGACCGAGGTCGGTGTGGCGACGCTCGAGAACTTCGCGGCAGAGGGGGCTATAGCGCCGCCTCTCGCCGGTGTCTTCGCGACGGCGGCGCTTTCGAGCGCTGCGCGGACCTTCGCAGCCCTCGCGGCCGAGGTCTGCGACCTCGAGCTTCGCGAGGACGCGGCGCCACCTCGCTTCCTCCGCGGCGACTCCAACGCTGACGGCGCCACCGACCTCAGCGACGCGATCACGACCCTTGGTTTCCTTTTCCTGGGTAATCCCTTGGAATTGGCTTGCAAGGATGCCGCTGATGCTAACGACGATGGTGACGTGGACGTCTCAGATGCAATTTGGACTCTGACCTTCAAATTCCTTGGCGGCGTCGAGATTCCGGCACCTGGGCCGGACACCTGTGGAATGGACCCGACGGCCGACGGTTTGCCGATCTGTTCTTATGATCCGGCGAAGTGCTGACAGGACCTTCACCCGTCTACAAGCGCCTCCAAGTTTGGTGTCTTTGAACCACTGCCCCGTTGATCTCTCTCCTTCCTTCTTTCGGAGAAAATGCCGGCCTGAAAAGAGAGTCCTCGTGGCCGGCCTCGCCCTCACACTCGTTACCCTGGAAGTCGGTGATCTAGAAGTAGACCCGGGCGGGATCGAGTGGATCACCAGCGCTTGCTGAAAATGAGGATTCGAGATAACCGCCATCGACTCGCGGCGTTGCTAACCAGCCTAAACCGTTCAGTCACCAGCTCGCCAGAGTCCCCCGATAGTACGTCCACTGCAACTGGACGCTACTTACCGATTCCTTTTCCGACGACCCCGCCGTGCCGCAAGACGTTTCCGTGCTTCAACCAGGGGAATGGTCTTTTGCTTTCGGCGTTCTTCAATCATCCTCCAGAAAGCGGGGCTTGTCTGGAGAGCAACGTCCTCCCAATCTTGACCCTCGATTCCGATGAGGAGCATGGCCGGCAGTCCATAGCGAGTAACAACGACTCGATCTCTTTGGGAGATCTCCACACATTCGCGGATCCTTTTTTGTAGGTCCCTTACCGTGATCGTCTTCAAAGGATTTCCTCCAGCGCCTTATGGGGCGGCTTTTCACGCACGCTCCGTACGTACACCTTTTTGTTTTCATCGCTCACGTCGTAGAATACCCGGTATTGTTCGACGCGGAGCTCCCAGACAGGTAGGACCGCCTCGAAGGGCGGCGTTACACCCACCAAAATCTTGCGGTTGCGCGTTTCAACGTTGGGCTCATGCGAGAGTTGCTTCTCAATGGCCTCCAAGACTCGATTCTCATCAAAGGCCCTGAGAGCCGCCAGCTCGTCCAGGGCTCCATCTGAAATCTCGATTTGATACACGCCTATATTATTGCATATGCACTCACGAACGTCAAGAGAGTACCAAGGACTGTACGTCTGGTGGTTAGAAGAAGCAGAAACGCCTCTCCGGAGAACCCGCAAAGCAAGTTTCGACCACCGACAATTGGTGAATCTGCGGATTCGAAAGTCAATCCAGTGAAGATCGTACCGACCAGTACGTGAATAGCTGGCACCCTCACGAGATCAACCTGAGTATTCCCCCTCTCCCACATGATGCTTCTCCAGGGGCGAAGGAGCTGGAGAAGGATTTCCTTAGTGCCGGCTTTCTTAAATCTTTGTAGGGCGATGCCGGCGCTTTCGTCTCCTGGCGCGGGCACCGCCCAGAAGGGGTGGTCGTCGCCCGCTCGTCGATACTCCGTCCCGTATCGACTCCGCTCGCGCGCCTTGCATGTAGCCAAAATCCCTCAGCCTGACCCTACAATCTTTTGCGAAAGACGGCACTTAGTCCGGATGGGATTTCTCGGCTGATGCGAAATACCGGTTGCCGTCTCGAGAAAACATGTTGAAGGAATTCCTTCCTTACCATATGATCTGCAGTAAGGAGAATGTGCTATGACCACGATAAAGCTGACCGCAAAGAGACAGGCGACCTTGCCCCAGAAGTTGTGCAAGGAGATGAACATGGAACCAGGGGATGCCATCGGAGTCCAGAAGCGGATCGTCGATGGGAAAGCGGTCTGGTGCCTGGAGCCCATCGCCGAACCCGATCTCTCCTGGATGGGACGCTTCAAAAAGAATGCTCGTGGCAAGAGGCACGACATGGAATCGATCCGGCGAAGCATCCGACGAGCCAGAATGAGGGGGGATGTCTGAGGAAACCGTTGGACTCGACACTTCCGTCGTTTTAAGGATACTCACCGGCGAGCCCGAAGCGCAGGCGCGAGCCACACGAGATTTCATCAGAACCTCGGCTCGTCAGGGGAATAAACTCGTCGTCTCCGACCTCGTAATCTCCGAGACCTATTTAGCCTTGGTGACGCACTATGGGGTCTCCAAGCGACAAGCTGTTGACGGATTGTTGGATATGCTTGAGCGGGGAGTCGTCCATCCCTGTCATGGGGCGTGCGCCGTAGAAGTCCTCCGTACGATGAAATCCTCTAGCCAGAAACCGGGATTTGTGGATCGCCTTATCCACGCGCACTACGCTTCGCTGCCCGCGGGCATGGTAACTTTCGAGAAGGCATCCAGGAAGCTGACCGGGGCCACTGTTCTTATCTGATCACCGCAGCGGGGGAATTCTTTTACCTGGTCGCTGGTCCTAATATTTAGCAACCGCACCGTCCTTTCCTGTGACGGTCACGTAGATCGGCGGCGTGCAGTGGGGGACGAAGACGCTGAACTCGATGGGCACGAGGCCGATGACCGCCGTTTGCACCCTGCTGATCGGCTTGGCGTCGGCGGCCGCCTTCAGGGCGAGCACGCCCTCGACCTCGGCGCCGTTCAGGCTGGTGCGGGACATGCCCTCGTCCACAGCCACACCCGGCGGCAGGGAGCTTCCGAAGATGGTCCCCTCGAAGCGCCACATCCCCCAGAGCGTCACCGAGCCGGTCTTGTAAAACTCGGCGCGCGAGAGTTGGATGGGGATGGGCTTCGATTCCCCCGGCTTGAGGACGACCTCGATCACCTCGGTCTGGACCCGGATGTCCGACGGCCGCGTCACGGCCACTGCGGAGTTCCGCGCCGGCGCCCGGCGGGCCTGGTAAACTTCGGCGAGCGGGATGGCTCGGCGCAGGAGTTCGACCGCCGACCCATCGGAGCGCTGGACGCTGGCCTTCCCGAGAATGCGGTAAAGCGAGGCCCCCTTGGGGGCCTCGGCGGCGGCCTCGAGGATGATGCAGGCGTCGGTCATGCCCTCGAGGATGGGCGCGGAGTGAGCCTTCACCCCTGCCGGCAGCCCCTCGACGGCGAGGTCGATGGGGCCGTTCCAGCCGCCGCGGCGATGGGCGCGGACGTAGACCGGAGCGCGGTTCCCCGGCCCGATCATTGACAGGTCGGGATCGGAGGTGAGCTCGAAATCCGGCTCCGCCGCCAGGCAGTTGAGATAGTAGACGAACTCCCTGCCGCCCCGGCGGTGCACATCCTGGAGCTGGATGAAGTATTTGCCGTCCTCCGGAGCGATCCATTCGGCGACCGGATCCTTGGTGCTCCGCCCGGCGAGGTCGCGGGAGTCATCCTGAGTCATCACCGCGCCCCCTTTCGAGTCGAGGATGGCCAGTTCGAGATCGAGGGGGCTGTACAGCCGCCGCGCGAAGGCCTCGAGGCGATAGCGGACGCCCTTGGCCGCAGCGAAGGTGAAGACATCCACATCATCGGGCCGGCCGATGCGGCCGGAGAGTCCGGCGGGGAGGGGAATTTCCTGAGCCGACTCGCGCTGCCCGTTGGCCTCCGGCTCGAGCGCCTCTTTTTCAAGAAACGCCGGCAGGCCGCTCGCCACCGCCCACACCGGCGCGGCCTCCTGGCCGCCCGCCAGCACGGGACGGGCCAGCGCGCGCTCTCCGGGGCGGGCGTCCGGCGGCAGCGCCAGGTTCCCCTTCACCGCGGGGCCGCAGCCCGGCCCGATCAGCTCCACCTCGCTGCTGCTCCCGGGAGCCAGCGCCGCGGGAAAGGTCAAGGCGGCGTAAGGGCCGGCGGTGGCCACCAGGCCGTAGGTGTAAAATTCGTGGCCCTTGAAGTTGGCCTCGCGGACCGCCAGGTGGTAAACGCCGTCGGCGGGGATCTCGAAGGAAAGCAGTGGGTCGGCGAAGTAGTAGTCATCGTTCACCGCCAGCTCCCGTCCCTCGGCATCGGTGAGGGCGAGGAAGGGATCGAAGTGGGGGATGAAGCGGCCGATGTGATGGATGGTCTCCTGAAGCCGCGCCCCGAGGACCGTGAAGTTGACGCGCTCGCCGCGCTTCGCCGAGAACTTGTACCAGTCGACCTCGACGCTGCCTGCGATGCGCCCGCAGACCACGCCGGGAATCTGGATCTCCTGCGCCGCGGCCAGGCTGTTCCCCTTGCCGCTTTCTTCAGCCACCGGCAGATCGGTGATGTAAAACTCCGCCGGCGTGGTGATGGCCTCCTCGGTGGCGAGGCGGATCTCCCGCGGGCCAAGAGCGGCGCCGGGGGCGATCTCGAGCTGCACCGCCGCCCGGTTGTCCGGCAGCTTGTTCTCGGCGGTGTGGGGGAGCACCTCGGCGCGGACGCCTTCCCCCTCGATCAAGGCCTGCACGGCAGTCTTGACGCTGCCCGTGGTCTGCACTTCCAGCCGCGCCGCAGTCCCCCGCTGCACCATGAGCGGCATCACGAAGTCAATGTAGGGGTAGCGGGTCTGGGCGAGGATCGCCGAGGAGAAGAGGCCCAGACTAAGGATGAAAAGCGGTCTTGCCGAAAGCCGGTGCCGGCAGAAATTGAACGCACGCCAGGTCATAATACGTCTCCCATAGTCTCAAATTGTACAATCCTTTATACTTTCTCGAGCCCACCCTTGGCAAGCCATCTTGCTGGGTGGATTCGAAAAAAGTCGATTACCCGGAAATTTTCAGGAACCTTTCCCGACCTCCCGCGTATGGCATCTTTAAAGAGACATGTTGACCGGGTCCATGAGCGCTGACCAAACCCTGGGACCGTACCACCAATCCGGAACGGACCGCTCCGCCGTCGAGGAGGAGCTGGCCTGCCTGATCCAGGCGCAGCGGGGAAGCCGCGCCGCTCAGGCGGAGCTGGTCAACCGGTACATGCCGGTGGTGTACCGCCTCTGCCTCAAGCTGCTCGGGGACCCGGAGCGGGCGAGCGATGCGACCCAGGAGGTCTTCCTGCGCGCCCTGGGAGCGCTCGGGACCTTCGACCGGTCAAGAAGCTTCCGCGCCTGGATCTGTGCCATCGCGTGGAACCACTCGCGCGACCAGCTCCGTCGCGCCAGGCGCCGGAGCGAGCTGCCGCTGCGCCCCGGCGGCATGGAGGGCGATTCCGATGACCGGGGATTTTTCGAGCCGGCCGACCGCGAGGACAATTCTCCCGTCAACCGTCTTGAACGAAAAGAGCGGTCCGCTCTGGTGGAGCAGGCCCTGAAGGGGCTGGAGCCCACCCAGCGGGCGCTGGTCATCCTGTGCGACGTGGAAGGCCTCTCCTACGGCGAGCTGGCGGAGCTGTTCGGCTGCCGGCTCGGCACGGTCAAATCGCGGATCCATCGCGCCCGCACGGAGCTGAAAAACGCGCTGCGGGCGCTCGATCCCGATTGGTTCGAGGCTCAAAGCGAGGCGTGATCGAAATATGAACTGTACCCAATGCCGATCTCTCATATCCGAATTCCTGGAGGAGTCCCTGCCGCCGGAGGCGCATCGGGAAGTCTCGCAGCACTTGAGCCGCTGCGCCGCCTGCGAGAAAGAGCGGCGCGATTTGCAGAAAACCCTGGTGGCCCTGCGTGCCCTGGACCGCGAAAAACCGCCGGCGGGCCTCTACGAGTCCACCCTGGCGCGCCTCGAGGCGGCTCAGGCCGCCCCCCCCCGCGCCGCGGCCTGGGAAAGCGGTCACAAATGGCTTCTCGCCCTGGCCGCGGCCCTGCTCATCGCGATTCAAGCGGTCTTGGCGGGCTTCTTCCTGAGCCGCGAGCGCCATTGGAAAGATCAGGCCGCCGGGCTGCAGGAAAATCTCGGCCAGGCGGCCCTTGAAAGCCGGCGGTTGAGCGGCGAGCTGGAGCGGCTCGAAAGCCAGGCCCGCTCGCAGGAAAAGCTCATCGCCGATCTCAAGATTGAAATCCAGTCGGCCCGGTCCGAGAGCCGCCGGCTGGAGGGGGAGGTCGCCCGGCTTGAAAAGGCGCAAGAGGAACGCGCCGCCCCAGCCCTGCCGCGGCCCCTCGAGAACCGGATTTACGAGGAGGATCGCGGCGTCGGCCAGCAAGCGACCGTCCTCTCCAACGTCTTCTTTCGCCGGCGCGGCGACAGCCTCGAGCTCAAGATCCGCGGCCCCAAGGAGAAGGTGATCCCGGAGCTGATCGCCATCGCGAGCGATGAGAGCGAGCCCAAAATGGCCAGCCTGGCCTTGAGCGCCCTCGAAAACTTGAGCGATTCGACCTACGAAGCCAGGCCGAAACCGGAGCGCGATGCCGGGGCGGAAGAGCCACCCGGCTGGCTGCGGTGGTGGAGCCGCCGGACCGAGGGACTGGCCTGCGCCTTCGGGATGGGCGAGAATGAGCCGGGAGAGTCCGAGGAAGACAACCGCCGCAGCCGGCTGAAGAGCATCGAGGAATCCAGGCGAGGAAAATAAGAAATTTAAAGGAAGTCCTTATGTTCATGCGAAATTTTTGGCGGTTAATTTCCCTCTTATTCGTTCTCGGAGAGCTCTCCTGCAATTCGTTCGACTGCCATACCGAGAACGAGTCCCGCGAGGCGCTGCGCTCCGTGCCCGTGCCGCTGGACCGCGCCGGCGGCGGCGCCCTGGCCGCGGAAGGATCCTTGAACGGCGATGAGGCCGTCCGCCGCCAGTCCTACACCATTGACCCAGACGGCGAGTTCACCTTCAACCGCAGCGTCGAAACCGGGGTCGGCCATCTTGGCGTCGAGCTTTCGCCCCTCGATGAAAAGAAGGCGAAACGGCTCCACCTCGAGCCCTTCAGCGGCGTCTTCGTGCGCTCCGTCGAAAATAAAGGGCCGGCGGACAAGGCCGGCCTCCAGCCGGAAGATGTGATCGTCACCTACAACGGCAAGGAGGTGAGCAGCCCCCAGCGCCTCGAGCTGCTGATCGAGGAGACCAAGCCGGGGGAGCGGGTGGAGATCGGCCTCGAGCGGCCGAGATTCGAGCCGGCGGCGGTGGCGGTGAAGCAGCGCGGCGCCGAGCATCTACAAGTGGCGGTGGAGGTCGGAATGGAAAAACGCATCGTCAGCGGCAAGGGGATCCAGCAGCAGCTGCCGGTACTCGACGACCGCGGCCGCACCGGCCTCAAGCTCGTCGAGCTGACCGACCAGGCGCGGCCCATTGTACTGGGTCCGGCGGTGGCCGAAAAAGGCCTGCTGGTGATCGACCTCCTGCCGGGCGGCCCGGCCTTCCAGGGGGATCTCCGCGTCAAGGACTATCTCATCAAGGTGGGGGACCAGCCGGTTCCGGCGCTCGGCGACTACTCGAAGGTGGTCGCGGCCATCGGCGCGGGCCACCGCACCGTCTTCACCGTGCTCCGGGGCCAACAAAGCGTCGAAGCACCCGTCGACCTCTCGGAAGACGCCACCGCCGGCAGCCGCTTCAACCTGCTCAACCTGGTCAAGTACAGGAGCCGGCCGGAGCACTTCGAGTTTTCCCTGATCTTCGGCATCCTCTTCAACTGCGAGCGCTGCTCGGCGGTAAGGGAGCGCGACCACGCCGCCAGGAACGTGGTGAGCCGCAACTGGGGGACCTTGCTCGACCTCATCGAATACCACGGCACCCGCGGGGGAGAGAAGGAGCTGCGCATTGCGTGGCTGCTGCCGATCAGCTGGGGAAGTCGGGAGTAAGAGGAATTAAATTTTTTTTGTTTTCTTTTTGGAAATATGTGCCGCGATTTTTTTCTTGGTGGTTTTTTTGGTTTTAATGGGCACCGTCTCCTCATCGGACCTCGCCCCGAAGCGGCCCTTCCCCTTGGTTTTCCCCTTCCAGCCTTGCCTTTCGGCGCGGGCCTTGAGGAGGCCGAGAGCCTCGGTCAAGGTCAGCTCATCGAGGTTGATGGCGCGGGGGATGTTGGCGTTCAGGTCGCCATCGGTGACGTAAGGGCCGTAGCGACCGGAGAGCAGCCGGATGGCCTTGCCGCTCCCCTGGTCGGTCCCCAGCTCGCGCAGGAGCTTGGGGGCGCCGCGGCGCTCCTTGGGGGTCTCCTTGAAGATCTGCAGGGCGCGTCCCAGGCCGATGGTCAAGACGTTGTCCGGCGGGTAAAAGCTGCGCGTCTCGGCGCCGCGCTTGAGGTACTGGCCGTAGCGGCCATAGTCGGCGATCACTTCCTCGCCGGTCTCGGGATCGGGGCCCAAGCCGCGGGGGAGCGAAAGGACCTTCAGGGCCTGCTCCAGGGTCGCCTCTTCCAGCTTCATGCCCGGGAGTAGCGACTTCATCTTGGGATTGTCCTCCGGCTCGCCCATCTGGAAGTAGGGGCCGAAGCGGCCGGTGCGCGCGTACACCGGCTTGCCGGTGGCGGGGCACTGGCCGAGGAGCTTCGGGCCGGAGACTTGCCCCAGCAGGCGACCGGCGGCCTCGAGGGTCAAGGCGTCCGGCGCCGTGCCCTCGGGAATGGGGGCGCGGTCGCCGCCGCGCTCGAGGTACGGGCCGTAGCGGCCGATGCGCACGTTCACCTCCCGGCCTTCGGCATCCTTCCCCAAGGGGATGGTGCAGGACTCGCGGGGATCGATCTCGGCCTGGATCAGGTCCTTCAAACCCGGATCCGAGGGGCCGCCGAAGTAGAAGCCCTTCAGGTAAGGCACCGGATTCTGCTCGCCGCGCGAGATGGCGTCGAGGTCGTCCTCCATGCGCGCGGTGAACTGCGTGTCCACCAGGGTGCCGAAGTTCTTCTCCAAGAGGCCGACGACGGCGAAGGCGGTGAAGGTCGGCACCAGGGCGCTGCCCTGCTTGACGACGTAGTCCCGCTCGAGGATGGTGTCGATGATGGTGGCATAGGTGCTGGGCCGGCCGACGCCGTTGGCTTCCAGCTCCTTCACCAGCGAAGCCTCGGTGAAGCGCGGCGGCGGCTGGGTGGCGTGCCCTTTGGGCTCGAGACGGTTCAGAACCGCTTGATCGCCGACCTTGACCGCTGGCAGGATGGTCTCTTTGTCGGCCAGATCCGCCTCCGGATCGTCGGAGCCCTCGACGTAGGCCCGCAGGAAGCCGGGGAACTGGATGGTCTTGCCGGTGGCCTGGAAGACCGCCTCATCGCCCTTCACTTGCAAGGTCTGGCGCTGGCCGCGCGCGTCGGCCATCTGGCTGGCCACGGCGCGTTTCCAGATGAGCTCGTACACCCGTAGCTCATCATCGTTGATCTCGCCGCGCAGCTCCTCCGGCCGCCGGAAGGAGTCGCCCGCCGGCCGGATGGCTTCATGGGCTTCCTGGGCGTTCCGGACCCTGGTCTGGTAAAAGCGCGGCTCCCCGGGCAGGTACTCGCCCCCGTAGAGGCCGCTCACCAGCTCCCGGATCTGGCGGACCGCCTCATCGGACAAGCTGGTGGAGTCGGTGCGCATGTAGGTGATATAGCCGTTCTCGTAAAGGCGCTGGGCGATCTGCATGGTCACCCGCGCCGGCAGGCGCAGCTTGCGGTTGGCCTCCTGCTGCAGCGTGCTGGTGGTGAAGGGGGGGGCCGGCCTTTCGGAGTACGGCTTGCTCTCGATGCTGGCGATCTGAAAGGATTCCTTCTCGAGCTTGGCAGCGAGGCCGGCGGCGGCTTTTTCATCGAGGATCACGACCTCGGCCGGATTGGCGGTGAACTTGCCGTGATCGTCGAAGTCGCGGCCAGTGGCGACGCGCCTCCCCTCCAGGGCGATCAGGGCCGCCTCGAAAGGGAATCCCGGCGCCGGCACCTCGGCGGCGGAATCGAAGGAGGCCAGCAAATCCCAATAGGAAGCCGCCACGAAGCGCATGCGCGCCCGCTCGCGCTCGACGATCATCCGAACCGCGACGCTCTGCACGCGCCCCGCTGAAAGGCGCGGGGCGATCTTGCGCCACAAGACCGGCGAGATCTTGTAGCCGTAGAGGCGGTCGAGGATGCGGCGCGTCTCCTGGGCCCGCACCAGCCGCTCATCGATGTCGCGCGGGTTGGCGAGCGCCTGCTTGATGGCCTCGCGGGTGATCTCGTGGAAGACCAGCCGCTTCCTGGGGATCTTCGGCTTGAGGACATCGCAGAGATGCCAGCTGATCGCCTCCCCTTCGCGGTCTTCATCGGTCGCCAGGTAAAGCTCATCTGCCTTCTTGACCAGCTCTTTCAGCTTGGCGACTTGCCTCCTCTTCTCGGTGGGTATGACGTAGTACGGCTGGAAGTCGTTTTCGATGTCGATCCCGAGCCGGGCCCAGGGCTCTTTCTTGATGGCCGGAGGGATTTCCTTGGCGCTGTTGGGAAGATCGCGGATGTGGCCAATGCTCGACTCGACGACATAGTCCCTCCCCAGAAACTTGGAAATGGTCCGCGCCTTGGCCGGCGACTCCACTATGACGAGTGACTTACCCATGTTTGCGCATCCAGAACAACGTTTTGTAAGCTCCAATCATGCCGCGAATTATAGAGAAGCTCATCGGTCGGCAACTTCATGATCGGCAAAGCGCCGCTTCAGCTTCAACGTTTCTACCAGTTCTACCAGTTTTACCAGTAGCCAGCCCCATCCTTCTCTTTTCTGCCATAGCGGCTATAATCCACCCTGCCAGCGCGAGTGGCAAGTTTTTCCGCCTGGCGATCTTTTGAAAAGCCGTCTAGATAACGGGAATACTGATAAGATGATATAAAAATTCGAGGAGATTTTGTCGGATGGATGTTTTTGTCTACCAAAGCCCCAATGGATTGATCGCCGACTTCCGTCCTTATCTGGATGGCACTGACAACGCCTTTGATCCGCCCCGCCCCCTCAAAGCCAACGATCCCCGCTTGGAAAAGGTGGTCAACTTGCTCTGCCCGCGCACCCAGCAAAAACTTTACGGGAAGGTCAAGTTCGCCGGTTACGGGATGGTCGAGAAGTACCACGAGCTGATGATGTTTCCGGTCGCCTATGAGGGGGAGGTGGAGCCGAAGTAAGCACGTAATGCGGGCTTCGCCCGCAACCGAGCTAAGAAAATATCACCTTGTTCTTGCAAGAGCTCCTTACTCTGGCCATCTTCCTCTTCTGGCTCGCCCTCTCCCTCGACCGGCAGCGGCGCTGGCCGAAAACCTGCTTCCTCTCGGCGGTCGAGGAAGGTCCGCGCCCAGCCGCCCTTGGCGCCACGGTACTGGCGGTCGTCCCGGCCCGCAACGAGGCCGAGGTGATCCCCCGAACGCTCCCTCGCCTGCTCGCTCAACAGCCGGACCTGGCCGGCGTGGTCCTCGTCGACGACCGCTCGAGCGACGGCACGTCGGCGCTGGCGCGTTCCTTGGCGGAGGAGTTGAAGGCCTCCCGGCGGCTATGGGTCGTCTCTCCGCCCCCGCCGCCTCCCGGCTGGTCCGGCAAAGTCCACGCCCTGGCCGCCGGCTTGGAAGAATGCCGGAGGATCCACCCCCCGGCCGGGCCGGAGTGGCTCCTCTTCACCGATGCGGACATCGAGCACGCTGGATCCTCGGTGCGGGCCTTGCTGGCGCAGGCGGAGAAAGGGCCTTACGATCTGGTTTCGGTGATGGCCCGCCTGCACGCCGGCAGCTTCTGGGAGCGGCTGCTCATCCCGCCGTTCGTATTTTTCTTCCAGCTCATCTACCCCTTCCGGGCGATTTCCCGGCCCGGCGCGAAAGTATCCGCGGCCGCCGGCGGCTGCATCCTGGCGCGGAGGGAGAAGCTCGAAGCGGCGGGCGGCCTCGCGACCATCCGCGGCGCCTTCATCGATGACGTAGCCCTTTCGAAGGCGGTGCGCGCCGCGGGCGGACGGCTCTGGCTGGGGCTCGACGCCGGCATCGCCTCGATCCGGCCTTACCGGTCGCTGCGGGAGCTGTGGGCCATGATCTCCCGCTGCGCCTTCCATCAACTGCGCTGTCGCTGGGATCTCCTCGCCGCCGTCCTCCTGGGGCTGGCGGTTTTCTTCGTGTCGCCGCCCCTCCTGGCCGGCGCCGCGCTACTGAGGGGGGGATGGCCGGCGGCGGCATTCGCTCTCGGCGCCTGGATCCTCCAATCGCTGGCGCTTTACCCGTACGTCCGGCACCATCGCGTGCCCGCCCTCTTTTGCTGGACCTTGCCCCTGGCGGCGCTTTTATACGCTTTGATGACCTTCACCTCGGCCTGGAATCGCTGGTCCCGGAAGGGGGCCGCCTGGAAAGGGAGGTCGTACTGAAAGGGAGAGGTCGCCTAGAGGATCCTCGGCGACTCCCTGGCGCCAGATCGTCTCCGCCAGCTCCGCGGCGGACCGCTCGAGGGGGGCCTCCAGCCCCGCCAGCCGGTCTCTCGGCCCGGCCACGATCACCTCGTGAAAGGATCGCGGCAGGATGGCATCGGCCGGCGCTCGATAGAGCCTGGCCCAGGCTTTTTCCTTCAGGGGCTCGAGCCCCTTCTTCAGCGCACGGCGGAAGGAGAGATATCGGCGCGCGAAGCCCGGGCCGCGCGGCGACTTGTTGTAGAGGTAAAAGAGCAGAGCGCAGCGCGGGAACAAGGCCAGGGCTCGCGGCAGCACCTCTTGCCAGCGGTCGAACAGGTCGTAAGGATCGAAGATGATCAAGCCGGCTGCCTCAGCCTCCGGCGCGGACAGCGCCTCGTACCCGGAGGAGATCGCCAGAACTCGCGCCGCCGGCTCGCAGCGCCATTCCCGGAGCGAGGAGGGCTCGAGGTCGTAGACCGCCAGCTCCGCCGCCGGCGGGCCGCCAGGCCGCGCCGCCAGCGCGAGGGCCAGGCTGCCGGCGCTGGGAAATTGCCGGCGCTCGAGGAAGGGGCGCAGCGCCTCTCCCAGAGCGGTCCCGCCCAGGAGCCGGCAGCGGAGCGCCGCAGCCTCCGTGAGCGGGTAGAAGGGCTTGCCGGCAAACGGATCGAGGATTTTCAGGGCTCCATCTGGCTGGAGGCCGACCAGCCGCTGCACGAGAGGCGCAAGCACCGCGGCTTTGAGGAGGTCGCCCCAGTTCCCGGGCTCGTAAAGCATGCCCAGGCCGGCGTTGTCGGCCGGCCCCTTCACCTTCCACTTCCAGGCCTCGTCGCGAGATAAGGGTTTATGTCTTGGCATGGGTTTGATAATTGTCTATAGTATTTTTCACACGGCGTCTTCGCCGCGTGAAAAATACTATAGACTCTACCCTAAATGAAAACACCATCGCATCAAATTCTGGGAGGTGACATGAAACTGTCGTTCCGATCCATCCTCAATTCGGCCAAATTTTCCACCATTCTCTTCATCGCCATGATGCTCAACTCATCCTGCTCGCAAAACTACCAGTCGATCCGCAACCACGTGATGGTCCGGTCCGGAAGGGTTTACGAACTCAAGGGGGAGGGGGACTCCCGGATCCTGGTGGCTCCCTCGCTGCAGGGGCGGATCTTGACCACCAAGGTCGGCGCGGTGGAGTCCGCCGGCTTCCTCTGCTTGAGCGACATCGCCGAAGGGGAGGTGCACGAGCAGTTCAACAACTTTGGCGGGCAGGACCGCTTCTGGATCGGCCCCGAAGCGGGCAGCTTCGGAATTTACTTCAAGCCGGGCGAGGAGGTGGACCGCAAGCACTGGAAAGTTCCCGACGACCTGAACAAGGGGCCCATGGAGGTGGTCTCCGCCAATGACCAGCAAGTGGTGCTCAGCCGCGGCATGGCCTTCACCAACTACCTCGGCAACTCCTTCAAGGCGAAGGTGCAGCGCGAGCTCGGCAGCATACCGGCCCAGAAGCTCAACGAGGAAATCGGCTTGCCGCTCCCCGCCGGCTTGAGCTACGCCGGCTCCTACTCCCTGAACACCCTGACCAACGCCGGCGAGGCGAAGTGGGAGAAGGACAAGGGCTTGCTCTGCATCTGGATCCTCGGCCAGTTCAACGCCGGCCCCAAGGCGGTGATCATCGGCCCCTTCAAGCCCGGCGACAGCCCCGAGCTGGGCCCCCGGTTCAACGATGACTACTTCGGCAAGGTCTCGGTGGAGACCCCGGAGCGATTCAAGGTGGTCGGCAACGCCGTGCTCTTCCGGGCCGATGCCCAGAAGGAGGGGAAATTCGGCATCGGCGCCAGGCGCAGCACCGGCTTCGCCGGCGCCTACGACCGGGAAAAAAGCCTTCTCATCCTCGTGAAGTTCGATGTCCATGCGGAGGGGACCTACGCCAGCTTCTCCTGGGCCAAGGACAATCCCAAGCCCTACACCGGCGACGCCTTCCAGTCCTACAACTCCGACAGCACCACGCCCGAGGGGAGCAAGTACCCCTTCTTCGAGCTGGAAAGCGTCTCCCCGGTGAAGGAGCTGGCTCCCGGCGAGAGCCTCGTCCACCGGCACGCCACCTTCTGCTTCCAGGGGGAGCGCGAGCAGCTCAAGGCGGTGGCCGAAAAGGTGCTGGGGGTCTCTCTCGAGGAAATCGAGAAATACATGCCGTGACGGCCGGCTGGCTCTTCCTGCTCAGCTCTCTCCTCGCCGCCGAAAGCGGCCTCGACGCCCGCCTCCTCGAGCACGTGAAACGTATCGCCGCGGCGCCGCGGGAGGAGCGCGGCCGAGCCGTTCAAGAGCGGCTGCGGCGGCTGGAAATCCCCTTCACGGCGGAGGCCTTTGACGGCGGCGAGAACATCGAGGCGCGCTTCGAAGCCGCCGCCGCGGCGGCACCGGGCCGCCTCCTGATTCTCGGCGCCCACTTCGACCGGGTGGCGGCGGGGGAGGGGGCCGTCGACAACGGGGCGAGCTGCGGGGTGCTCCTCGAAGTCGCCCGCGCCTTGAAAGCCAGCCCGCCTCCCGCCGAGGTCCGCCTCCTCTTCTTCGACCGCGAGGAGGAGGGGCTGCGGGGCTCGAAGGCTTTCGTCCAAAAAAACCTCGTCGAACTCAAGAGGCCAGGAGCGGTCAGCACCTTGAACCTCGACGTCAACGCTTTCGGGGAGACCCTTTTCTTCGGACCGCTCGACGGCCGGCAGGGGACCATTGCCGCCATCCTGGCGCTGGCGGCCGAGCGGCGGGGGCTGGAGCGCCTCGGCTCGGCGTTTTTCCCACCCGGCGACGACTTGAGCTTTTCCGCCGCCGGAGTCGATACCGTCTCTTCCTCCATCCTTCCCCGCGCGGAGGCGCAAGGGGTCGCCGACTACCTGTCGCGGCGGAGCCCGACCCCCCCGGGCATCCTCCGCCTCATCCATTCCCAGGACGACCGGCTGGCGCGGGTCGATCCACAGGCCATGGTCAAGGTCTACGAGCTGATGCTCGAGGTCATCCGGCTGTGCGGGCGGAAAATGGAGCGGTTCTAAGGAGAGCCAGATATAATGTTCTTCTTATGGACTTGATCCGCCTGAACCGGCTCGCCATCCACTACGGCTCCTTTTGCGCCTTCCGCGCCGAGGAGGTCGCCTTGCCCATGGGGGCCGTGGGGCTCCTGGGACCCAACGGCGCGGGGAAGTCCACCCTCCTCAAGGTGCTCCTGGGGCTGCTCCAGCCCAGCTCCGGAGCCGGCGAGGTTCTGGGGCTCGACCTGCGCCGCCAGTCGCTGGCCATCCGCGGCCGGGTGGGCTACATGCCGGAGAACGACAGCTTCGTGCCGGGGTTGACCGCCGTCCAGTTCGTCACCCTGGCCGGGGAGCTCGCCGGCATGCCCCGGCGCCAGGCCCTGCGCCGGGCCCACGAGACCCTGTACTACGTCGGCCTCGAGGAGGCCCGCTACCGCCGGATCGAGGAGTACTCCACCGGCATGAAGCAGCGCTTCAAGCTGGCGCAGGCGCTGGTTCACGATCCCGAGCTGCTCATCCTCGATGAGCCCACGAGCAGCCTCGATCCGGCCAGCCGCCGCTCGATGCTGCAGCTGATCCGCTCCTTGCAACGCGACTTCGGCAAGTCCATCCTCCTCTCGACCCACCTTCTCGACGAGGTCGATCAGCTCTGCGATTCCGTGCTCATCCTGAATCGGGGCGAGGTGGCGGCGAACGGCCGCATCCAGGACTTGCGGGTCCACTGGCGGAACCGCTACCGCCTCGACCTCGATGGCGAAAAAGCCCGCTACGTTCAGTCCCTCGAGGCGGCCGGCGCTCAGGTGCTGCCGGCGGAGCGGGGCGGCGGCGAGGCGGACGGCGGCCTGGTAGTGGAGGTGCCCGAGAACTGGCCCAACCGGCGCTTCTTCGAGATCCTGGCCGCTCTCGATGGCTCCTGCGGCAACGGAGCGCCGGTGCTGCGGGCCCTGCGCCCCGACCACGAGCGCCTCGACCGCCTCTTCCAGCGCCTCGTGTCCAGGGAAGCCGGGGAAAAGGACGCGCCGCGATGAAGCTCGACGCCTGCGCCTACCGCCCCTGGCGCGGCCGGCTGCGGTCGCCGATCTGGCGCTTCTGGCCCATCGCCCGCAGCGGCCTCTCCTTGATGTTCAAGCGGAAGATCTTCTGGTTCTTCCTGCTCATCGGCCTCCTCAATTTCCTCTTCTACTTCGCGGTGATTTACACCCTCACCCGGCTGAAGGCGGAGTTCGCCCTGCAAGGGCGCAAGCTGCCGGAGTTCGTGCAGCGCTTCCTCTTCACCGAGACCGGCGACAGCTACCGGCAGTTCATCTACGCGCAGAATATCGTACTCATGCTGATGCTCGCCTTCTGCGGCGCTCTCCTCATCGGCAACGACTTCCGCTTCCACGCCGTGGCCTTTTACCTCTCGAAGCCCATCACCCGGCTGCACTACTTTCTGGGGAAGCTACTGGCCATCACGGCGCTGGCCGCGCTCATCACCCTGCTGCCGGCGCTGGCACTTTTCATCGAGTACGGAGTGTTCACCGACTCGATCGAATACTGGATGGACCACTCGCGCTTGCTCTTCGCCATCCTCGGCTACGGCGCGCTGGTCAGCCTCGCCCCTGCCGTGGTGCTCATGGGGGTCTCCGCTTGGTTTCGGCGCACCATCCCCATCATCGCCGCCTGGGCGGGCCTTTTCCTCTTCCTGCCGTACGTCGGCAGCACCTTGAGGAACTTCTTCCGCAAAACCGGAGGCGGCGACCCGTGGGGCTGGTCTCTCCTCGACTTCTGGGCCAACTTGCGCTGGATCTCCAGCGTCCTCTTCGGCGCCCAGCTTGACCGCTACGAGGAGCGCTGGCCCTGGGCGGCCCTGGTGGTGGGGGCGTGGATGGCGCTCGCCGTCTGGGTGTTCTGGCGGCGCGTCGGCAAGACCGAGGTGGTGCTGTGAACGGGCTACCGCCCATATCCGTGCGCTCGGTCTCGAAGTGGTACGGGCAAGTGATCGGCCTGTGCGAGGTCGACCTCGAGCTGGCGCCGGGAATCACCGGGCTTCTCGGTCCCAACGGCGCCGGCAAGTCGACGCTGCTCAAGCTCATCACCGGACAGCTCCGCCCGTCGCTCGGCGAGGTGCGGGTCTTCGGAAAGCCGGTGTGGCGTTCTGCCTCGGCGCGCCGGCGGATCGGCTTCGCCCCGGAGGTGGACAGCTTCCACGAGGAGATGCCGGGGCTGACGTTCGTCACCACCATGGCCCGGCTGTCGGGGCTGACCCGACGGCAGGCCCGGCGGCAGGCAGCCGAAGCGGTCGCCCGGGTGGGGATGAGCGCCCACGCCCACAAGCCGATGCGGGCCTGCTCGAAAGGCATGCGCCAGCGCATCAAGATCGCGCAGGCGCTGGCCCACGATCCACCGGTCCTGATCCTCGACGAACCGCTCGCCGGAATCGATCCGCCGGGGCGGCTGGAGCTACTCGACCTCTTCCGCCGGCTCCGCGACGGCGGCAAGACCCTGGTCATCTCGAGCCACATCCTCGAGGAGATCGAGGCCTGCACCGAGCAGATCGTCCTCATGGCGCAAGGGCGAGTTCTGGTTTCCGGCACCGTCCGGAGCATCCGCGACCTCATGGACGACCACCCGCTCACCGTGCGCATACTCTGCGCGCGGGGGCGCGAGCTGGCGAGGGAGCTGGTCCAGCTGCCGGCGGTGCTGGGCGTGTCCCTGGCGAGGGGCGCGGACGAGAACGGCGGCGAGAGCGAGTTGACCGTCAAGGTGCACGGCCCGGAGGCCTTCTTCCGCCGTTTTCCACGCCTCGTCCTCGAAAAAGGCTTCGAGGTGAAGGCCTTCGAGCCCCTGGATGCGTCGATCGCGGCCATCTTTGACTACCTCATCACAGGGAGCCGGTCGAGAACATGATGGTTTTCATCCGCGCCTGGATTTTCCTCATCCTCTACTCGGCGCGCCGGCAGCTCCGGTCGAGGAAAGTTTTCATTGCCGGCGGGCTGCTCGCCTTGACGGCCGGGCTGGTCGCCTTGATGGCTCTCAGGCGCGGCATGACCCCGGAGTTCTTCGGCGAGTGGGTCGTGGTGCGGCTCTTCGGCCTCTTCATCTTTCCCCTGCTGATGCTGATTTTCGGCGCCGGCGCCCTGGCGGATGACCGCGACGAAGGAACCCTGGTTTACCTGATCACCCGCCCCCTCGCCCGCTGGGGCATTTACCTGGGCAAGTTCCTGAGCGTCCTGCCGGCGGCGGCGCTCTTCGGGATCGGCGGTTTCTGGCTGCTCTGCCAGGCGGGCCGGCTGAGCGATCCCGAAGAGCTGCAGGGGATTTTCGAGAGGTTCGCCGCCGCCTTCCTCTTCGCGGCGCCCGCTTACCTGGCCCTCTTCCATTTTTTCGCGGCCGCCTTCCGGCACTCGATGTTGATCTCCGTCACTTACGTCTTCTTCGTCGAGGTGTTCATCGGCAACGTGCCCGGAATCTTGAAGCGGGTCTCCATCCACTTCTACACCTCGTCGATGGTTTACGAGGCGGGCGAGGCGATCGGCGTCCAGCCTCCCAGCCGGATCATTTTCCAGCCGCTCGAGGGGGACCTGGCGCGCTGGGTGCTCCTGGGAATCGCGCTCGGATTCCTGCTCCTGGGGAGCTGGTGGTTCAACGGCTACGAGGAGCGGGAGAGGGGAGTCTGAAGCAAACAAGGACTCAACCAAGTGTCAAAGCCGAATAAGAAAAAGATGAAGAGGATTGAACCGCAAAGACGCAGAGATCGCCAAGATAAGACGCAAGGCGAATTAAAGAGCGATCCTCGGACACCAAGACTTCTCTGCTTCCTGCGAAGAAGATTTGATGGAAGAATCTAAAGGCGGCAAGCGGGAAAAGATCAGAACGGCAGCGCCTTGATCACCGCCGCGAGGAGGTACTGTGCTTCTTCCTTGAACTTCTGCGCTTCCAGATCGTCCGCGGGCTGCTTCGAGAGCAGCTCCAGGGCCCGATCCAGCTTTTCCTTGGCCGGCTGCAGCTCCCGGGCATCGAGTTCGTGATGGATTTGCACCTTCTGGTACAAGATCTGGGCCTGTTTGAAGAGCTTGCGGGCCTCCGCAAGGTCCCTGGCGCTGTCTGGGCTCGAACCGGATCTTGTTCCCGAGGAGCTTTCGTCCGCCGGACCGTTTTCGGCCTCAGAACTCTCGGCCTCTTCAGGGTCCGCCTCCTCGGGCCCGGCTGCCGGGGATACAGTGGATGGCAGCGCCGCCAGCTCGGCCTCGAAGTCCATTCTCCCGGCGACGATTCCAGCGACCAGAACGCCGACGGTGATGATCCAGTACATGACTTTCATGGGTGAATAGATTATAAGCGAAACGGGTGGGCGAGGGAATGATGTACAGATCCGCTGGCTTTCCCGTTAAAATAAAAAAGGCCTTCGACTGAGAGGGGAAAAGCCGAAGGCCCTAATGGTGATTCGGTAACCACACTATCGGTGCGGTTCCGGCGACACCTTGAGGCCAAGATATTTAGGGAACTTCTCAAGCCATGAAGCCGCTTTTCAAGTCCTGCCTGCCTTTCTGGATGGGTTCTTCCGTCTGGATGGGCCCTTCCGTTTGGATGGGATTATCCGCCTGGATGATCTTTTCCGCCCTCTCGAGCCGGAGCCTTGCGAAAGACGCCGCCAAGGACAAGGAGGCCGATGAAGCTTTTTCGGCCCAGAAGGAAAAGTACGAGGCCGAGAAATCCAAAGAGGCCTTCGAGCGCCTGGACAGCATCATCGCCTTCGGCGAGGTCAACTCCCCGAAGACCGTTCCCTTCCTGATCGAGATCCTCGACAAGGAGGAGAATCCCGCCATCCGGGGCGCCATCTTGAAAGCCCTGGGCAAGCGGGGGACGGTCGAGGCGGCGCAGGCCATCGTGCAAAAGGGCATTCCGCTCCTCATCGGCGACTTGAACTTCTTTTACGTCGGCGAGGCGCTCCAGGGCCCCCTCGATCCCAAGGCCGAGAAGTGGCTCATCAAGAACGGCCTCACCAGCGCGGTGCGCAAGGACCCCGAGGCCCTGAAGACCGTGATCCAGGCGATCGCAGGGCTCAAGGACTCGAGCCGCTTCTCCGTTCTCGCCGAAGAGCTGCACAACAAGGCCAGCACACCCGAGCTGCAGGTCGTCATCTTGAACACCCTTCGCGACCACAAACCGAAGTCGGCCGCTTCGGAAGCCATCCGCCTCGCCAACAGCCCCAACTCGCAGGTGCAGATCGCCGCCCTGGAAACGCTCCTGGCCACCGAGGCGAAAGGATACACCGGCCAATACCTCAAGCTGCTCAGGCACAAGGACTGGCAAGTGCGCGCCCTGGCGGCCGACTTGCTCGTCATCGCCAAGGATCCCAAGCACCTCAAGCAGCTCTTGCCGCTCCTCAACGACCCCGATGAGCGCGTCCGCGTTTCGGCCGTTGCCGCCCTCATGGAAATCGGCTCGGCGGAGGTCATCGAGCCGCTCATCAAGGCCATGGAACGCAGCAAGGGCCGGGTCCTCGATGACCTGGCCGATGCCCTCACGCGCCTGACCGGAGAAAACCTCGGAACCAACTCCGCGCAGTGGGACAGCTGGTGGGGGGCCAACAAGGACAAGGCGGAGATCCGGCTGCGCAGCCACGAGGAGTTCACGGCCTTGAAGAGCCAGGCCGTTCCCAGCGCCGGCCAGACGGCGGTGCTCACCTACCACGGCATCCCGGTCCTGTCGGAAAAAGTGGTCTTCATCATCGACACCTCTGAAAGCATGCAGGAGACGTACGGCGCGGTGGCCCCGGATAAAAAAGGGGAAGAGAAAAAGGAAGATAAAAAGAACGAAGGAGCCAAGCCCCAATCCCAACCCAAACCCGCTGGGCCGGAGGAGCCGGTCAAGCCGGGAAAACCGGAGAAGCCGGACCAACCGGGCGGCAAAGCCCCCAAGAAGCCGGCTCCCGCCGCCGCCTCCAAGATGGATGTGGCCAAGAAGGAGTTCTTGAAGGTGCTGGGGGGGATGAAAGAAGGGACCTCGATCAACGTCATCAGCTTCAACACCTTCGTGCAGCCGTGGCGGCCACACTCGCTGGCGCTCAACAAGACCGTTCGCGAGGAAATCACCAAGTTCATCCTCGAGGCCAATCCCGAGGGCTTGACCAACATTTACGGCGCCCTGGAGGCCGCTTTCCAGGATGAGAAGATCGACACCATTTACCTCTTGACCGATGGAGCGCCGACCCACGGCAAGCACCTCCAGCCGGCGGACATCCTCCGGGCCGTCCGGGAGATCAACCGCCTCCGCCGGGTAAAGATCAACACCATCGGCTTCGGCCTCCAACCGGAGGAGCAGAAGCTGCTCGAAGACCTGGCGGCGCAGAACGGGGGAGTGTTCATCGCCCGGTAAAGCGCGCCGCGAGGCGAGCCGCTCAAGAAATCCGCGCCGGAGCACCGACAAAGAGGGGGGGGGAGCGGGGGAGAGAGCGGGACAGGATTGTCATTAGCCGAAGATGGATCCGGAAATTTTTGGACCGGTCGTACTGGCCATCTCGATCTTCTGTCCGATCGTGGCGCTGGCGTTCTTGATCGTTTACCGCGGCGGCTATCGATCGGGGACGGACGGGGCCTTTTTTCAGGAATACCAGACTTCCAAGGAGGAGTTCCTGGAAACCCACCGGGAGATCCGCAAGCACTACGAGGAGGCGCTGCAGGCCATACGGGCCAAAATCCTCAAGCTGAAGCCGGAGCCGGTCGCGGAAGGGGGCCAGGCGGCCGATCCCGAGGAGGCCGCCATGCAGGAGGAGCTGAAGGCGCTCAACGAGTTCGTGCGCCATGAGCCGAACCTCATCGTCGGCCTCTTGAAGAAGCTGATCGACAAGAGCACCCGGGTGCAGAATCCCTATGAACCCGAGAGCGGGGCATAGTGCCGGCTAGCCGGTAAAATCCCTCCCAACCCCTTCTTTCCAACCTCCCCCCTACCCAAAGCCCTGGTGTTGTGGTAATATCAGCTCTAGGATTTTTCGTCCCTTCAATTGTCTGAATCTCGTATCTGGATCTTCAAAAAATCACGGTACCTGAGCTATGGCCGAAAAGAATAAATCAGAGAACCGATC
The DNA here is from genome assembly GCA_016209605.1 of Planctomycetota bacterium. Classification (GTDB taxonomy): domain Bacteria; phylum Planctomycetota; class UBA8108; order UBA8108; family JACQVS01; genus JACQVS01. The sequence goes on along the minus strand of JACQVS010000081.1, from coordinate 21,657 downwards.
CGAAAGCCCTGCGCCGGCTGAAAAGGCGGCCGGCGGCCCGGAGGAGTCCAAGGCTGCAGAGCCCAAGCAATCGAAAAAGCTGGCCAAGAAACCCGAAAAGGTGGCCTGGAAGCCCTTCAAGGAGAAAAAGGCCAAGCTGGAGAAGGCGGCCGCTCCCAAGGCCCGCTCCGCGCCCCGCCTGGCCGGCGGTGGAGCGCAGATCAGCTTCATCTGCAGCGAGTGCTATGAGGAGTTCTTCCTCTCGGCCTCGCAGATGAAAGAAACGGTGACCTGCCCCGAGTGCCTCCACGTCGGCAAGAAGCCGCAGGAAGACTTCCTGAAGACCGTCCACCTCCACAAGGGGGGCGAAAGAAAGTCCCTGTTTCTGGCGGGAGGGCTGGCCCTGATCCTCGGCCTGGTGACCGCCGCCCTCATCTACATCCGCTCCCCGTACTCCGGACTTGATGCCGAGGCCCAAGGCCAGTACGGCATGATCCTCGGCGGCACCGCCGTCCTGCTGGTCCTGGCCGGCATCTGGCTGGCGGTGCGGTACGAGAGAAACCGCTGGGAAGTCTACTTCTGAGGCCGATCTTCACGCCAGGATTTCTTTTATGACGTTGCCGTGCACGTCGGTCAGGCGGAAGTCCCGCCCGGCGTAGCGGTAGGTGAGCCTGGTGTGGTCGAAACCCAGGAGATGCAAGATGGTGGCGTGCAGGTCGTGCACGTGGACGGTATTCTCGACCGCCCGGTATCCGAAATCATCCGTCGCCCCATAAACGCAGCCGCCTTTCACGCCCCCGCCGGCCAGCCACACCGTGAAACCCCAGTGATTGTGGTCCCGCCCGCCGCCCGGCTTGCCGTTCACCAGCTCCACCGCCGGCGTGCGGCCGAACTCGCCGCCGCAGACGACCAGCGTTTCTTCGAACAAACCTCGCTGCTTGAGATCGGCCAACAGCGCCGCAATGGGCTGATCGCTTTCGCGCGCCAGCTTGCGGTGGTTTTCCTCGAGCTTCTCGTGGCTGTCCCACGGCTGCACATCGCCATGGAAGCATTGGACAAAACGCACGCCGCGCTCCACCAGCCGCCGCGCGATGAGCAGCTGGCGGGCCTGGATCCAGTCTCCGTACATTTCTCGGACATGCTGCGGCTCCTGGGAGATGTCGAAAGCATCGCTGGCGGCCATTTGCATGCGGTAAGCCAGCTCGAAGGACTGGATGCGCGCTTCCAGCGCCGCATCTTCTTCGCGCCGTTCCTGGTGCCGGCGGTTCAGCTCGAGGAGCAGCTCGAGCTGGCGCCGCTGGTCGGCTCGCGTCACCGCGGGATTCTTGATGTTCTCGAGCAGCTTTTCCACCTCGGTTTTTCGAGTGTCCAGGTAAGTCCCTTGATAAATGCCCGGCAAAAAGGAGGAGCGCCAGTTGGAGACGTCGGCCACCGGCAAGCCGGGACACATGGCGATGAAGCCTGGCAAGTTTTCGTTTTCCGTGCCCATGCCATAGGTGATCCACGCTCCCATGCTGGGCCGCGACAACCTTTCGTCGCCGCAGTTCATGAGCCTCATGGACTGCTCGTGATTAGGCGTGTTGGCTTGCATCGATCGGATGAGACAGAGGTCGTCGGCGTGCGTCGCGGTCTTTTCGAAGATTTCGCTCACCTCGATGCCACTCTCGCCGCATTTGCGGAACCGGAAAGGCGATGGCAGCGCCGCGCCGGTGCGGCGCTCGGTGGTGAGATTTCCAGATGGCAAGGGCCGGCCTTCGTAGGTTTTGAGGAGCGGCTTGGGATCGAAGGTGTCAACCTGCGATGGACCGCCGTTCAGGTAAATGTGGATGACGCGCTTCGCCTTGCCGGCGAAATGGGGCGGCTTGGCCGAAAGGGGATTGGCGGATCGGGAAGCGGTTTCAGCGGCGCCCAGATGGCCGGCCCGGTTCAACGCCTCCACGAGTCCAAGAATCCCCAGTCCCGTCCCCATGCGGCAGAGCATTTCACGACGTGAGAGCATGGTAATTTTCCAGTTTCTTGCAGTTTTTCAAAATTTCCGCTAATCGATGAACATCGATTCATTCGACATGAGAAGCACTTGCGCGTACTGCCGCCACGCCTCGCGCGGCGATTTCTCGGCGGTGGCTCCGGCGCCGGCGCCGGCGACAAATTGCAACCCAGCCTGCATTTCGGCATCTTCCGGCGGTCGAGCGAACACCAGGCGGTGCAAGGCGGCAATACGTCCTTTTGGCTCCGACTGGCCGGCGATCTCGGGGCGGGCTGACAACGCCTTGGCCTGCTCGATCACGAAGGCCGAGTTCATGCCGAAGAGCGCCTGCTGCGGCGTCGACGTCTGCGGCCGCCTTTCCACCGACTGGTCTGGCACGGCGAAATCAAAGGCGCGGTACACCGCCGGCAGACTTTGCCGATCGACCAGGCCATAGACGGTCCGGCGGCAGTTTATCGGATCATCGGCGATGTTCTCCGGACGACCTCCGAGGCGCCGATTCAGCTGCCCCGAGATGAACAACAGGGAATCCCGCATCGCCTCCCAGTCAAGCCGCCTCCGCTGCATGCGCCAGAGCAAGCGGTTTTCGGGGTCTTTCCGGCGGCCCTCCGGCCTGTCGAAGCTCGCCTGCCGGTACGTGCTTGAAAGCAGGATCCAGCGATGCAGCTTCTTGAGCGACCACCCTTCGTTCACGAACCTCCAGGCGAGATAGTCCAGGAGTTCCGCGTGCTCGGGCGGCGGGCTGCGGGTGCCGAAGTCGCTGGGGGACGGCGCCAGGGGCTCGCCGAAATGATGCATCCACACGCGATTGACGATCACGCGCGCGGTGAGCGGATTGTCCGGAGCGGCGATGGCGCGAGCCAGGTCGAGCCTCCCGCTGCCGTGCGTGAAAGGCCTGGCCGGCTCGCCGCGCAAGAGGCGCAGAAATTGACGCGGGACGCGCTCGCCCGGCCGGGAAGGATTGCCCCGCAAGAAAAGGCGCGGCTCCTGCGGGTCCGGCGCATCGATGAGCACCATGGCCCGCGGCGGCGCGCCGGGCGATTTCACCGCCATGCGGTCGATCTCCTGCAACTTGCCGCCGAACGCGTCGGTCTCGGCTCGCGACATGTAGCGCCGAGTCTGGCTCTTGGGGAAATACGCCGGGCTCTCCTGCCCGGCGACGATCTCGAGAATCTGCCTCCGGGCCCCGTCATCCGCTTCGGCGGGCGCCGGCGGGGATTGGCCGGAGGCGGGTCCATTGGCCGGGCTCGCCTTCGACTCTTCATACACTCGCTTGAAGAGATCGCCAAAAGCGCGGGCGATCTTCCCGCGGGAAGTCAAGGAAGCGCCGCTCAACGCCTCGAGGATCAAGGGATTGACCTGGCCCGCTCCAACGCCCCGCTCCCGCGATTTCCAGCGGTTCAAGATGCCCTCCGCCGCCCCGGGACGGGACAGTTCCTCCTCGGGAAGGGCCATGAGGTCGCGCCAGATGCCAAAAACCGGGTCATCGGGAACGGCGCGGACCTCGAGGTAGCGCCGCCAGCGCGCCACCATGGGAGGTCGCAGATCCTCGGGCGCCAGGGAGAGGAAATAAATGGCCGTCTCGAGAGGATCCGGCTCGGTGGCGGCGGCTCGTTCGAGATAATCGCCGGCTCGCAGGCGGGCCGTTTCCGAGAGCAGGGTGTACTGCTTGTCGAGAAACTCCTTCACCTCGCGGCGCTTCGGCTCCGCTTGCTTCTCGAAATCGGCGCCTCCTGGAAATTTCTCAGGCGCATCGATCAAGGGCAGCTCGAGCGGCGCGGCGCTGCTCGCGAAGACGCCGTAGAGCGAGTAGTAGTCGGACATGGCGATGGCATCGTACTTGTGGTCGTGGCAGCGGGCGCAGGCGACCGTCAAGCCCAGGAAGCCGCGCGACACCGTGTCGATCTGGTCATCGATGATGTCGTGGATGTTGTTGTCGAACATCCGGCCGAGGGTCAAGAAGCCCATCGCCGCCAGCCGCCACGGCTCGACTTCCGGCTCGATCTGATCGGCGGCCAGCTGCTCTTCAATGAACCGGTCAAACGGTACGTCCTCGTTGATGGCGCGAATCACGTAGTCGCGATAGGTGTAAGCGTACGGCCGGACTCGATCGTCGCCGTACATGAGGACGCCGTCCTTGGTGTCGGCGTAGCGGGCCACATCCAGCCAGTGCCTTCCCCAGCGCTCGCCGTAGTGCGGCGACTCCAAAAGGTGATCGACGACCTTGGCAAACGCGTCGGGCGAGGCCTCGCCGAGGAACGCATCCACCTCTTCCGCCGCCGGCGGCAAACCGGTCAAGTCGATCGAGACGCGGCGGAGGAGAGCGCGCCGGTCGGCCGGAGGCGAAGGGGCCAGGCCGATGGCTTCGAGCTTGGCCAGGATGAAGCGGTCAAGCGGCGCGGCTGGCCAGGAGAGATCTCGAACCGCCGGCAGCTCCGGCCGGCGGTTCGGCCGGTATGCCCAATGCTTCCTGGCCGCTTCGAAATCGATTCCCGGGGCCGCCGCGGTTTCCGCAGGAATGGCGGGGCTGAGCGCCGCCATGCTCAAGAAGGCCAGTCCCAGCCGGCCCCAAACGCCATTCAGCGGATAAGAAGGTTTCATCCAGGATCCTCACGATCGAAACGGCACCGAATCCCATCATAACCGAAGATGAGGTTTACTCCCAGAGCATCTTGGAGAGGACTCTAAATTCCTCACTCTGGACAATGTCAACAACTGGGAAAAGCGTTCCTCGCGGCCTCCTGGACCGCGCCCCCCGGCGGCAGGGAGAGGGGAGCCGCGGGGTCCAGGAAGAGGCAGAGGGCCTGGTTGAAGACCTCGAGGCCCGTGAGGAGCACCACGAGGCCGACCAGCGGCAGGGCATCGGTCACCGCGGAGGAGAAGGCGCTGAAGAGGGTGGCCTGCTGGCGGTAACGGCCCAGCACGTTGCTGATGGCGTTGAGGAGCTTCACCGGCTCGTGAAATAGGCCCGGGACGTCGAGGAAGAGCTGCGTCAAGGTCTCGGAGAAGACCGAGTCCTTGAAGGCGCTTCCCCAGAGCTGGGCCATGAGGTCCAGGCTGCTCCCGCAGCCGCTCGGGGAGTTGCAGCAGGGCGTGCCCTTGCAGTCGGTCTGGAAGTCCTTGAGGCACTTGACGGGATCTCCTCCGTTGAACCCGCCGGTCACCCGGCACACCCCGCTGCCCGTCCGGGGGTCCAGGATCGCGAAGCCGGCGCAGCGCCCCTCCCGGTCCTCCATTTTGTGCTCGCGGGCGAAGACCACGAGGCCCCTCTCCACGGCATCCCGGATCTCCTCGCGGTCCGCCGGGTCCAGACGAAGCCGGCCGGGGGTGGGGGAGAGAGCGTCAGCGGCCAGGGTGGGGGAGAGGCCGGCGCTTCATCTCCAGGAGGTGGCGCACCGTCCGCACCTTCTCCGGCGGCTTGAGCTCCTTCCAGCGCTCCCAGGCCGGTTCGGTAAAGAAGTCCGGACGCTGAGGAGCGGGCTCGCTCAGGAGCCGCCGCAGATCCTCCGTCCGCGCCTCGATGACCGGCCTCAGCTCCTGGGGGCCCTTGAACACCCTGGACAGGAACTGCCGGTCGCGCTGGGCCCGCAGGAACTGGAGCTGCCGCGGCAGGGGGAGATGGCGAATCCGCTCGCGCTCGGCCGGGGGGAGCCGGTCGATCATCTTCCCCACCCTCTCCTTCAAGAAATCTTCGACGGCCTGCTGGCGCTCCTTCGGCGGCAGGCGTTGCACCTTCTCCCGCAGCTCGGGCGGGAGAAGGTCCACAGGCGGCCTGGGGGGAAAGCGAAGGGGCGTCTGGCCTGACCCCGCCCGCCCGCGCCCTCCCGGCTCCCGCCGCTCCGCCGGCCGGGCCGCTGGGGGCCGCCGGCCGGACTTCGCCTCCTCCTCCAGCCTCTTCAAGCGGGCCACTTCCCGGGCCTGCTGGATGGCCTGGCGCCGCTCCTCGGGGCGCAGCTCCTTCAACGACCGCAAGACCCGCTCGCGCATCTCCGGCCGCAGCTCCTTGAGGCGCTGGTAAATCTCGCGCAGCTTCTGCCGCTCCTCGGGGCGCAGGTTTTCCCAGCGCTCCCGGTTGCGCCGGGCAATGACGTCTCCGGATCGGGGCGGCGGCGGCTTCAGGCCGGCAGGAGGAAGCTCCTGGGCCTCGAGACCGTCAGCCGCCAGGGCCAAAGCCATTCCGGCAAGGAAAATGACGGCGGCGATGTTCCAGCAAGCCATTTTCATCACGATCGTCAGCCCTCCGAGTTCTCCTCGAGGAGGAGGTCGAGATAATCCCGCCAGTCCATGAAGCCGTCATTGGCTTCTTCCGAGGATCCGCCCAGATTCAGCTCGTTCAAAATCGAGAACAGCTCTTCCTCCCCCGCGCTCAAGTCGCTCCCCACGGCCTTTTGAAAATCTTCAAGCACCGGCAGATTGTGAACGATCTCCTGATCCTCCGGCGCCAGATCGCGAGGCCCCGGCGAGCGCAGGCTCACGAAAACGAGGAGCGCCGCGGCCAGGGCGGCGGCCGCGCCGGCGATCGGATAAATCCGGGTCCAGCGCCGCAGGCGGCGGATCCTGGCATGGACTGCCTCGAGGAAGCGGCTCGGCTCCGCGGACGGTATCCCGGGCAGCCGGCCAAGCAACTCCCAATCCTGTCGCCAGGTGCTTTCGGCCGACCGGCAGCGGGGGCAGGCGCTCAGATGCTCCTCCAGGGCAGCCCGGTCCTGGGCTCCCAGCTCCCCATCGAGGAGGGCGCCAAGCTGGTCGAGGGTCCAGGCGCAAGGATCAGCGTTTTTCTGGTCGTTTTCCGTCACGATAGTCCTCCAGGCATTTCCGCAAGCTCTCGCGAGCGCGGTTGAGCAGCGACTTCACGGCCATCACCGACACCCCCAAGGCGGCAGCGATCTCATGGTATGGAGTCTCTTCATTCTGCAGGAGCAAGATGGCCGCCCGCTGATTTCCCGGCAAGCGGCCGATCGCGTTCCGCAAAACCTCTTCCAGCTCCCGCCGCTCCAGGGCGCTTTCCGGATCTTCGCCGCGCCGGTCCGCCACCGACTGGAGCAGATCTTCCGAGGGCCGCTCGCCGCTTGCCGCCGCGGGCGATGCCCTTTCGACGGCGAAATTCTTCTTTTCCCGCGATCGGCTCCGGATTTCGTTCAAGCACAACCGGGTGACAATGGTGAAGAGCCAGGTGTGGAACCTCGCCGTCGGCCGATAGCGCCGGCGGGCCCGGTAAACCCGTAAAAACGCCTCCTGCGCCAGGTCATCGACCCGATCGGCATCGCCGAGGTAACGGCCGATGAACTGCCGGACCCCCTCCTGATAGTGCAGGACGATCCGGTTGAAAGCCTCCCGGTCCCCCCGCTGAAAAGCCACCATCCACCGGCAGCCGGCATCGCCTTCTGGCTCCCCGCCCGATCGGGCCTCCTGGGCAATGGGGGGCTCCCTTTGGGTCAAAGGCCATTGGGTCAAAGGGCTGTCTGACTTTCTACTGGCAGATTCCAAGTCCTTGTCAGTTCTATCCATCGATGAAACCCCGAAGGCCGTTGCAGGTTTCGGAGGGGGAGGTCACAAAATGTTTCACAACCCCGGCATTTTAGATTATATGTAAAATTAATGTACCGAATTTTCCGCCCGGCGCTCTTCAGCACTTTGACAATCGGCCTCCTGTCCGGGCTTTCCATTTATCTCTATCAAACCCCTCGGCAAATCGAGCACCGCGTCACGAGCGCTCTCCAGCAAGTGTTTTCTGTCGATGTCCAGCTGCTGAACTGCCAGGCGATTTCCTTGAGCGCGTGGTCTCTGAAAGGCCTCCAGGTCCCGGCAGCCCCCTTCCTGGAAGAGCGGCGCTTCGCGGAGCTTGAAAACGTCCGGGTGGCCTCCTGGGTGCCGGACAGGAGCGATCTGCCCGCCTGGCTGCTCCGGCCCTCTTTCCGGCAAATGCCCCTGCCGCTGTCCCCGCCGGAAAACCTGCGGGGCTGGATCGACGCCGTGACCGCTCAGCCCTGGCTGCATCTCACGGCCGAAAAGTCGCGCCTCAAATTGGAAGGGGCCCGCGCGGACGCCTTCCCGGCAGGCTGGTTCCCGGCAGGCTGGAAGACCGACCCGGCGCGGAGCGGGCGCGCCCAGAGCGGTGGGAGGGGTGATGAAAAAGCCGCGGTCTGGAACTTCCACGCCCTGCTCAACCGGGCCGCCCTCGAGCCGGCGGCCGCCCGGAAGCCTTTCCTCCTCGAGCTGGAAAACTTTGAAGCCCAGGTGCGCTGGCACACCGACCGGCGCAGCAGCCAGTCCTGGTACCTGATCGGCCGGGAGGGGAGCCTGGCCGGCTGGTTACCGGGGAGCGGCTTGTGGGGGCATGGGCGGCTGATCCCTGGACCGTGGAAAGAGGGGCAGTTCCAGTTTCTCTTCTCGCCGCTCGAAGGCCTGGCCGCCGGGGAAGTGGAGGTCCGCCGGCTGGAGAACCTGGAAAGCTGGCTGCCTTTCCTCCCGGAAGGCCTGCAGCTCCTCGAGCGCGAGCTGCGCCCCCGCGGCCTGATGGACGTGGAGGTCTATTACCGCCGCAAGGACCAGGCGCCTTCAATCCATGCCGCCAAGGTCCACCTCGCCGCCTCCACGCTCCAGATCCGGCGGGAACCATGGCCCCTCAGCCAGGTGAGCGGCGACCTCTTCTGCGAGGGGGACCGCGTCCTGCTCGGCCGGCCGGAGGAGAGAGCCGCGCTTTCCGGAACCCTCTACGGGAGCCCGGTAGAGCTTTGGGGATTCCTGAACCGCCAGGAGTTTTCGATCGCCCTCCAGGTCCTCAAGCTGGAGTTGCGCCAGAACCTCGAGCTTCCGGCGGCGGCATGGCTCGGCGGGCTGGCGGTGAGCTCGGGACTCGAAGGGAAGATCGGCTTCAAGGTCCGCCAGAGCTGGCCGGCCGCTGAAGGCGCGCCGGCACAGTGGGATCTGGAGGCTCTCCAGTTCGAGCGCGTTTTCTGGCCGGCCTTCCCCCTGGTTGAAGCCGTGACGGGGCAATGGAGCGGCCAGGGCGGCGGCCGCGAAGCCGTTCTTCACGGCGCCCTGGAATCCATCCATTTTCAAGGGCTGGGAATCGGGCGCGGCCAGGTCACCCTGAAGACCGCCCCGGATGCGGCGCGCCTTAGCATCGATGAGGTCTCGGCCGGCGAGAAGGGGCGTCTCCGCGGCGAGGTGAAGATCCCCCTGGGGGGCGCCGCGCCGCTCGAAGGGGAGGTGGCGGGAGAGGAGCTGGACCTGGTCCTGGCGGAGGACCTCATCAGGGCGCGCCTCGAGAGAGGGGCCCTGCAGTTCTCCGGGCCCTTGGCGGCGGGCCAGGATGCCGGCCGCTTCTCGGGCCAGCTCGGCAAGGCGGCGGTGCGGCTCGGACGGTTCTTGAAGTCCCTGCCGGCCGATTCGCCCCTGGCGACGCTAGTGCGAGAGGAGCTGGCCTTCGACTGCGGCCAGCTCTCGGGAAGCTTCGGCTTGAGCGGCCTCGAGGCGCGCCATTTCCAACTGCAATCCCCGGAGGTCGCCCTTCGTTTTCAAGGCGCCATCGACTGGCAGGGGAAGGTGCGGAAAGGGATCGCGGTCCTGGCCCAGGGAGAAGGGGCCAGCCGGCTGAGCCAGCTGCCCGCCGATGCTCCGATCCGGAGCTGGCAGGAGGCGGTGGGGGAAAAGGGCTGGCCGCTCCACCTCACCGGCATCCTCGGCCAGCCTGCCCTCCAGTTGGTTTCCTGGAGCGATTGGCTGCCGGAGGGCAAGGGGGAAGGCCGATGATCGACTCTATTCAGGGTTGTCAATCCACCGGCCGGCAATTATAATCCTGGCCATTATGCGGGCTTCGCCCGCAACCGAGCTATCCGCAACTTCTCCGCAGGTTGCGGAGAAGTTGCGGAGGAAGAATTTAACGCAATTTTCACGAGTCCGCGCGCCTCTTTCATGCCGGAATGACGGGCCAATAGCTCAACTGGGAGAGCGCAGCGTTCGCAATGCTGAGGTTGGGGGTTCGATCCCCCCTTGGTCCACCAGATTGACTTCAAGCCTCACATCGCTTTGTGGGGCTTGTTTTTTCTGGCACTCATAAGCCTCAAGGAATTGTTTTATATAAAGCTGCCGATGAAAATCCTCGCCCTCGAGCCCTACTTCGGCCTGTCGCACCGGACCTTCTTCGAGGGGTACAAGAAGTACTCCCGGCACGAGGTCGAGATCTGGTCCCTGCCGCCGCGCAAGTGGAAGTGGCGCATGCGCGGCTCGGCGTATCACTTCGCCGAGCGGGCCGCCGGCCTGCCCGCGGGGGCGCGATTTGACGCGGTCATCGCCTCCGACTTCCTGAACCTCCCTGATTTCCTCGCCCTGGCGCCGCGGCGCTTCCGCGAGATCCCGACCCTGGTCTACTTCCACGAGAATCAAATCACCTACCCCCTGAGTCATTTCGCGCCGGTCGACTTCCACTACGGCTGGATCAACGTCTCGACGGCCTTCGCGGCCGACCGGCTGCTGTTCAACTCGCAGTACCACCGCGAGGAGTTCCTGCAGGCGGTGCAGGCGGTCTTCCGCCGCATGCCCGATTACGTGCCGGAGCGCCTGGTGGAGAAGATCCTCGAAAAATCGCGCCTCTTTCCGGTGGGCCTGGACGGCGCGGAGCTGGACCAGGCGCGCCAGCGGGCCGGCCGCCCCGCCGGCGGCCCGCCGGCGATCTTGTGGAACCACCGCTGGGAGTACGACAAGGGGCCGGAAACTTTCTTTGAAGCCCTGGGGCGCTTGAAGGAAGAGGGGATTCCTTTCCGCCTGGTGGTCTGCGGCCAGCCGTTCAAGAACCAGCCGCCGGTTTTCCACAAGGCCCGCGAGCGGCTCGCCGACCGCATCGATCACTTCGGCTTCCTTCCAGACCGGCAAAACTACCTCGAGCGCGCCAGCCAGTGCGATATCATCATATCGACGGCGGTGCACGAGTTCTTCGGAGTCTCCGTCTCCGAGGCCATTTACCTGGGCTGCCTGCCGGTCCTTCCCAAGCGCTTGAGCTACCCGGAGATCATCCCGCCCCACCTGCAGCCGCTCTTTCTCTACGCCGATGACCTCAAGCTGGTGGAGTTCCTGAAAGCTTTCCTGGCCCGGCCGCCGGTGGAATACCGCGAGGAGCTGCGCCGGCAAGTGGCCCGGTACGACTGGCGGCACCTGGCCAACGAGCTCGACCTGGAGATTGAGAGGTTGGCGGGTAAATAGTCTATCGTCTAATTCTCTCTCTCCAATTTCTGCAGCCGCCTGTCGAGCTCCTCCAGCTTGCGTCGATACTCCGGCAAGTGCTCGAAAAGGGCCAGGGCTCGGCGGGCGCGGCCGGCATCGAAGGCGGGCGAGCCGAGCACCGTCTGCCCGTCGGGGACGCTCTTCGTCACCCCCGCCTGCGCGCCTATGGTCACCCGGTCGCCGATGCGGATGTGCCCCACCAGGCCGGCTTGCCCGGCGATGGTGACGTAGTTGCCGATGGTGGTTGAACCGGAGATCCCCGCCTGGCTCACCAGCAGGCCGTGGCAGCCGATCTGGCAGTTGTGCGCCACCATCACCAGGTTGTCGATCTTGGTGCCGCGGCCGATGCGGGTGACCTCGAGCGCGGCGCGGTCGACGGTGGCGTTGGCGCCGACCTCCACGTCATCCTCGATCACCACGATGCCGACTTGCGGGATCTTGTAGTGGACGACCGGCTCGCCGGGATTGTCCGGGTTCTGCTTCTGGACGTAGCCGAAGCCATCGGCGCCGATCACCGCTCCCGCGTGGATGATGACGCGGTCGCCCAGCCGGCATCCCTGGTAAATGGTGACGTTGGGATAAAGCACGCAGTGGGAGCCGATGGCGACGTCATCGCCCACGCAAGTTCCCGGAAAGATGTCGGTCTCGTCGCCGATGCGGACCCGGTTGCCGAGGTATGCGCCCGGGTAGATGTTGCTGCCGGCTCCGACCGCCGACCCTTCTCCGACCGTGGCCTGGGGTGAAACGCCGAAGCCAGCCCGCCGGCGCGGGAAGAAGAGCTCGAGGAGCTGCGCGAAGGCGACATAAGGCTGGTCGACGAAGATCAGCGCCGGACCTTCCAGCGCATGCCTTTCAAGAGCTGGGCCCTCCAGCGGCCTTGTAGCCCGGGAAACGATGATGGCCCCGGCCTTGGACTGTGAAGCGAGCGGCAGGTATTTGGGTTGGTCCAGAAAGGTGATGTCCTCCGACCCGGCAGCGGTGATCGGCCGCACGCTCTTCACCAGGCGGTCCGCCGGCCCGAGAAGCTCCCCTTTGAGCCTTTCGGCAATTTCACCGAGCGTGAACTGGGATGCGGGTGCGCTCATGGCGCCCATGGTAATCGATTTCGCCCGGCAGGCCAGAGCTTTTTCACCGGGCGAAAAAACCGCCGTAGGAGATGGTGATCTGCCGCTTTTTCGGGTGGTCCGTGGTGATGAGGATCTTCCCGAAAAAAGACTCGTTGGGCTTGACCTCGACCTCGGGCGGAATCAGCGCCTGCACGGCGTGCACCTTCTGGTCGGGGTTCGAGCTGGTGGCGAACTTGAACGAGACGTCCCCCCTGTTCCCCTGCTGCTCCACCTTGACGATGGAGAAAGCCGTCCCATCGGTGGAGTTCAAGCGGATCTCCTGCACCAGGGTGTTGGGATCGGCGGGGCTCACCTTGTTGAAGCTGATGAAGGTCGGATCGACGAAGATCCAGGCGAACATTTCTCCGGCAAGGGGGATCACCAGCTTCTTGCCGTTCAAGACGGCCGTGAGCTCGGCGTTGATGCGCCCCTCGGGATGGCGCGGGTCGAGGGTGATGGTGAGCCGCTGCCCCTTGGGGATGGACGAGACCGCGGTTTTGAAGAATTCCTTTCCCGAGCTGCCGAAGCGGCCGGCGATGTCCTTCACCTCCAGCTTGACGGCTGCCCCGGCAGGGTATCGCCGCCTCAGATCGACGGCCACCTCGACGGGCTTGCCGCCGTATATGCCCTTGAACTGCACCGAGGAAGGATTCATCTCGAAACCTTCAAAGACGCTCATGGTGACCGGGAGGCTGACCTGCGGCGCGGCGGCATCGTTGGTGATGAAGGTGACCTTCTTGTCCAGGCGGCCCATGGCCCGCCCGCTGCCCATGGAAATCCGCAAGGTGGCGAACTGGCCGGGGGGGAGTGGCCCGAAAGTCCGGGGCAGAACCTGGAGACAGTCGCAGCTCACATCCACCTTCTGGACTACCAGCGGCTTGTCGCCGCTGTTCTTGACCGTGATCACCTCCTCCGGGCGCTCGTTGTGCCCCTGCACGCCGAAATCGACCTGCCGGGGGGAGATTTCAATCCTGGGGCCGCCGGCGGAAACGGCCGAAGAGTACACGAACACCAGAATCCCCAATGTCAATTTAACACCAGACCGAATCAGAGATCGCTGTTGAGTCATGGGAAAACCTTCTATAATTTGAATGGCGACGAATGTTATAGTTTACTAGAGTATCAACCCGGCTCCAATCCAAAACAAGATGCCCTTGCCGCTCCCGAACCTGCTGCTCATTTTTCCCCTGCTCCTGGACCCCATTTCCGCGCCCCAGGCCAATCCCCTGGAGCAGGCGGAGGCGCTGCTGGCCGCCGGCCGCTTCCGGGAAGCGCAGCAGGCGGCGCGGCAAGCCTTAGAGGAGCATCCCTCCCCGGAGCGCGCCGCCCCCTGGTGGTGGCTCCTGGCCCAGGCCTGCAAGGCAGAAGGAGATCCGGAAGAGGCGGCCCAGGCTTTCCGCCAATCGGCCGAGCTGGGTCCGCCGGAGCTGAAGACCGAGGCCGGCCTGGAGCTCGCCAAAACGCACCTCGAGATGTGGGATGCCGAGGCCGCGAGGAGAATACTCGAGTCCCTGCCGCCCTCCCCGCCGGGCCCGCCGCCGGAAGTGGAGGAGCTGGCCCAGCGCCGCTCGGAGCTCCTGGCCCTCTGCCTTTACATGGCGGGGCGGGAAAAGGAGGCGGAGAAAGCCTTCGCGCGGCTCTCCAGGAAGGGGGCCTCGTCGTGGCACTACCTCGGGCTCATCGCCTTCCACCAAGGCGACACCGCGAATGCCCTGGAACGCTTCAATCGATCCGCCGCCCTCGAGCCGCGGGACTACTACAACCTCCTCTACCGCGGCTGGTGCCTGCTCGAGCTCAACCGCCTCGACGAGGGGGTCGAGGCCTTCCGCCGGCTGCTCCAGTTCGCCGACACGCCGGAAGCGCATCAGATGATCGGCCGCCTGGAGCAGCGCGCCGGCCGCTTCGCCGAGGCCGAAGGGCATTTTCAGGAGGCGCTGAAGCGGTCGCCTGACCTGCTCGAGGCCCAGTTCGGCCTGGCGACCGTCCTCAGGCGCCAGGGGAGGAAGGAGGAGGCGAAAGCGGCCTTCGAGCGCTTCCAGGCGCTCCATCGCCGCCAGGAGGAGAGCCAGAAGAAGGCTTACCAGCTCAACCAGGAGCTGCAGGCCAATCCGCGCCACCCTGGAATTGGCGAGGCCCTCGCCCGCCATTATTTCACCACCGGCGACTACGCCGGCGCGGAGCGGCAGGCCTGGCAGGCGCTGCGGGCCAACTCCCGGCAAGCGGGAGTCCGGCTGATCCTGGCGCGGGCGCTGGGCGCAGTCGGCAGGTACCGCGAGGCGGCCATCCAGTACCAGCGCCTCCTCCGCGCTGAACCGCGGCATGGCGAGGCCAGGGAAGAGCTCGAAAAGCTCATCTCCCAGCATGCGAAAAAAGTCCATGAGCGGTAAGCGGAGCGGCAAAATCAGCGGCTGGATCCTGGCGGCGGGGCTGGCGGCTTTCATCGCCCTTCTCGGCGCCCTCTTTTTCGCCCTCAAGGCCCTCCCGGCCCGGAAAAGCGCGGAAAAGCCCGGCGCCGCGGCCTTTGAAGACCGCGCCGCGGCCCTCGGCCTCATCCACCCCAACGTCTCCGGAGCGCCGGAACGTTTGTTCATATTCGAAAACCTGGGAAGCGGCGGCGCTTTCTTCGACTATAACGGCGACGACCGGCTCGACCTCATCGTGAACAACGCCGGAGCCAGCCGGCTGGCGGAAGACGGCCCGCCAAGGGTCGAGCTGCTCCCGGGCCCGGGGCCCCACCTCTACGAGCAACGGGCCGATGGGCGCTTCGAGGAGGTCACGGCGAGGGCGGGAATCGACTTCAAAGGGTGGGGGACCGGCGTGGCGGTTGGGGACCTCGACAACGACGGCGACCTCGACCTTTTCCTCTGCGCCTTCGGAGCGAACCAGCTCTACGTCAATGACGGCGATGGCGCCTTCACCAACCGCTCGCGGGCCGCGGGGGTGGACCACGCCGGCATGTCCTCGAGCGCCGTCTTCTTCGACTACGACCGCGATGGCCTCCTCGACCTCTACGTCGCCGGCTACGTCCACTTCGACCTCGACCGGCCGCCCAACGGCGGCCGGCCGTGCCTCGAGCACGGCGTCCCCATCTCCTGCGGCCCGGCCATGCACTCGCCGGCCGGCGACCGGCTCTACCATAACCGCGGCGGCGGCGCTTTCGAGGAGGTCACCCGCCAGGCCGGCATCGCCGGCGCGCCCCCCGCGTACGGGCTGGGGGTCGCCTCCGGGGACCTCGACCGGAACGGCTGGCCCGACCTCTATGTCGCCAACGACACCATGGCCAACTACCTCTGGCTCAACCAGGGGGATGGCACCTTCCAGGAGGCGGCCCTGTTCTCCGGCGCGGCCTTGAGCGCGAGCGGCCAGGGGCAGGCCGGCATGGGAGTGGACCTCGCCGATGCCAACGGCGACGGCTGGCTCGACATCCACGTCACCAACTATTCCGAGGAGCCCAATGCCTATTACCAGAGCCTCGGGGAGGGGAGCTTCGGCGACCTCTCGTCCGGGTCGGGAATGGCGGGCCCGTCGTTCCTTTACTTGGGCTGGGGGACGAAGTTCTTCGACTACGACCAGGATGGCGCCCTCGACCTCGTGGTCGCGAACGGCCACGTCCATCCGCGCGCCGCCGAGCTGGGGACGGGCTTGACCTTCGAGCAGCGCCTGCTGGTCTTCCACGGCGGCGGCGGGCACTTCGAGGAAGTGGGCGAAAAGCTGGGCGGCCCAATTATGACGCCGCGCAACCACCGCGGCCTGGCCGCCGGCGACTTCGACCGCGATGGCGATGTCGACCTCCTCCTCACCCGGCTCGATGGACCGCCCCTCCTCCTCGAGAACCGCTGCCCCGGGCCGGGGAACTGGATCGCCTTCAAACTGGCAGGCCGCCAATCGAACCGCGAGGGCATCGGCGCCCGCATCGAGGTCGAGGCTGGGGGGAAGCGGCAGTGGCGCGAGATGACTCGCGGCGGCAGCTATCTCTCCTCGAGCGATGCCGTGGCCCACTTCGGCCTGGGGGCCTCCCGGCGCGCCGGCCGCGTCACCATCACCTGGCCATCGGGGGCGGTGACCCGGCTGGAAGAGCTGGAAGCGGGCCGGCGCTACACTATCGAGGAGAAGTGAACCGCGCGGGCGCGCCCGCGCCGGTCAACCGCCCCCTCCCAGAATCTCCACCAGCCGCGCCGCCGCCGCTCGGGCTCCATCGCCTTTCCAGGGAAGGGGGGGAAATGGCTTCTCGAGCACCGCCTGGAGCGCCGGCTGCCAGTTACCGGAGAAAAAATCCTCCAGGGTCAGCCCTTGGTAAGGCAAGAGGCCGGCCATGGCCTCGACCAGCACCTCGTACTCGCGGAAGCCCCGCCGTTCGATGCCCACCATGGCGGTGCGGTTGAGCGCGAACTCCGCGCAGGTGCCGTAACCCGGCTTGACGATGCCGGCCTCGACGGCGCGAACCACGTCCGGGAAGGCGAGGTCGGGGGTGAAGTGGAAGGGGAGGAATCGGGTCTGGGCCCGGCTATGGACGGGCAGATCGCCGACCAGGAGAAAGCGGTACTCCTCGCAACCCTGGACCTGAATGGCCGGCCAGCCTTCCGCCTGCCAGCCGCCGGCGGCGACCAGGACCACCGGCCGGGGATCGGCGATCTCCAGGCCTAGCCGCCGGAAAACCTCCTCCCGGCGGAGGCGCCCGCGCCGGCCGATGAGCGGCAGGTCCTCGACGGCCGCAAAAGGATGTTCCCTGGGGTGGAAAGGGAGGCGCAGGTAGCGCCGCGCCTTGGCGTAATCCGCGGCCAGGCGGCCGAGCTCCTCCTCCAGGCCGGTGTCGCCCGCAAAAACCGGTTTGAGGATCCAGTCCCAGGTGAAATTGGAAACCACCACCGCGGGCAGACCGGCTCGCGCCGCCGCTACCACCGGCACCGCGGCGACATCCGAAATGACGCCGGAGCATTTTGCTTCCGCCAGGTAGCGGGCCTCGTCGGCGATGCGCCGCTCCCGCTCCTCGAAAAACCGGCCGTAGGCGGCGCGGGTCGCCGGGCCATCCACCTCGAAGCAGTTCCTCTGCACCGTCCCCGGCTCATAATCGCGGGCGCGGACCGGCAGGACGAAATTTTCAAGCGGAACGAAGCTCTTCAAGATCCCCGCGGGAATGGAAGTGGACAGGACCAGCTCCATCCCGGGGAAGCTTTTCAGCAAGGCCCGGGCTATGACCATGGAGCGGGTGGCGTGTCCATAGCCGTGGCCGGTGATGGCGTAGAGGATCTTGAGCGACGATTTCATCATCAACTTCAAGCGAAAACCAGCTATAATGCCGAACCAGTCTTGATCCTAAACAGGAATTTTGCTTTGAAAACAGGTTTGTTGATGAATTTTGCTCCGAAATCCAGAGGGCTCCTCCGGATCACTCTTTGGAGCCCGGTTCTCTTGACCCTGGTCGCGGCCGGTTGCGTCGTGCCGCCGGCGGACCTGGTCATCTTGAGAGGAGACATCGTCACCATGGATCCGGATATTCCGGATTCGGAGGCTCTCTGCGTGGTGAAGGACCGCATCGTCTACGTCGGCTCGAACCGCGAGGCGGAGCGCTATATCGACCGAAAAAAAACCCGGGTCCTCAAGCTCAACGGCGAGATGGTCATCCCGGCCTTCATTGAAGGCCACGGCCATCTCCTCTCCCTGGGGAAGAGCCGCCGGATGGTGTCGCTCTTTGGCGCCAGAAGCGAGGAGGAGTGCATCGAGCGCACCAGGAAGTACATCCAGGACAACAAGATTCCGCCCAACAAGTGGGTGACCGGCAAGGGATGGGACCAGAACGACTGGCCCGGCAAGAGCTTTCCCACCCATCAAAACCTCAGCGCCGCCATTCCGGGCCACCCCGTGGCTCTTTTCCGCGTCGATCAGCACGCCCTCTGGGTCAACCGGAAAGTCCTCCAGATCGCCAACATCACCGAAAAGATTTCCCCCATGTCGGGTGGAGAAATCATCCGCGATGCCGCCGGCCTGCCGACGGGGGTCCTGGTGGACCAGGCCATGGACCTGGTGAACCTGCCGCGGGACAGCAATGAAGAGCTGCTCATGGACTTCGAGTGGGCGCAGCAGCTCTGCTTCCAGAACGGCATCGTCAGCTTCCAGGATGCGGGCACATCGATCCAGCACATTGATTTGTTCCAGCGCTGGATCGACCAGGGGCGCTTCAAGCTGCGCCTTTACGTCATGGTGATCGATGAGTTCGACCAGCTTTTCCGCCGCATTCCCGCCCTTGGCCTTGGGGAGAGCCACTTGACGGTGCGCGCTGTGAAGCTCATTGCCGACGGGGCGCTGGGCTCGCGCGGCGCCTGGCTGCTCGAGGATTACAGCGACCGGCCCGGCTACCGGGGATTCCCCCTCCTCAACCGCCAGCAAGTGGAGCAAACCCTCAGCGCCGCCACCGCCGCCGGTTATCAGGTGTGCGTGCACGCCATTGGCGACGCGGCCAACCGCATGGTGCTGGATGCGCTGGAAAACCATCAGGCCAACAATCCCAATCTCGAGCCGCTGCGCTTCCGCATCGAGCACGCCCAGGTGATCGACCAGGCTGACTTCGACCGCCTCGCCAAGAACCAGGTGATCGCCAGCATCCAAGGGGTGCACGCCACCTCGGACATGCCGTGGGCGGAGGACCGCATTGGGAAGGAGCGCGCCCTGGAAGGCGCTTACGCTTACAAGACCCTGGTCGAGAAAGGGATCCGCATCTTGAACGGCACCGATGCCCCGGTCGAGGACCTCTCGCCGCTCCGGTGCTTCTACGCCCTGGTGACCCGCAAGGATCCCAGCGGCAACCCTCCCTCCGGCTGGCATCCGGAGCAGCGTTTGAGCCGGGAGGAAGCCTTGCGCGCCTATACCATCGCTGCGGCTTATGGCTCTTTTGAAGAGGAGTTGAAAGGGTCCTTGACTCCCGGCAAGCTGGCGGATATCGCCATCTTGTCCCGAAACATTCTCATTTGCCCGGAAAAGGAAATCCTCGACGCCAAGGTGCTGTACACTTTCGCCGCCGGAGAGGAGGTCTACAAGGCGCCATCGGTTCAGCCCTAGGGCTTCAGCTTCTTGGGGATGCGCTTCCCCTCGAACCGCCCCAGATTCGGTAGCGGCCCGATCAACGGGAGAGCGTATTGCACGAAGGCCTCGGTGATGTTGTTCCCCGCCGGCGCAATGAACCTGGCATCGAGCTTGCGAGTGTGCTTGGCGACCGTCTCCAAGGGGGTGACGAAGTACTCGCTGCGGTAGTCTTTCCCTTCGCCGGCGCGGCGGATGGCTACCGAGCCGCTGCTCAGCCCCTCTCGCGCCGCCGAGCGCACCGCCAAAGCACCGACTTCCCTGGCCTCACGGCTGTCGACCTCGGACACGATCGTCGGAAAGCACCGCTGCATGTAGCCGAAAGTGTCGGCGCGCACACGACTGATCTTCAGCTCCCTCTTGAGCAGGTCGGCGAGAAAATCGCCGAGAGCGCCGCTGCCGGAAAGCTGAACATTGCCGTGGGAATCCTCCTCACCGCTCTGGTAGATGGGATTGCCGGCGACATCGGCTATCCCTTCGGAAACCGCCACCATGCAGCGGCCGTGGCGTTTGAAGACGACTTCCACGGCGCTCAGGAACTTGCCCTTGTCAAAAGGCGCTTCCGGAACATAGACCAGGTGGGGGCCATCGTCCTCGCGGCGGCGCCCCAGCACGCTCGCCGCGGTGAGGAAGCCGGCGTTGCGTCCCATGACCACGTTGATTTTCACGCCTGGCAAGGCGCGGTTGTCGAGGTTGTCCCCCATGAACGCCAAGGCGACGAACCGGGCCGCCGATCCATAGCCGGGGCAGTGGTCGGTCACCAACAAGTCGTTGTCGATGGTTTTGGGGATGTGAAAGACGCCAATCGAGTACCTGGCTTCAAGCGCCAGACGAAAAATAATATCGGTGGTTTCGGCGCTGTCGTTACCGCCAATATAAAAGAAGAAGCGGACCTCATGCGCCTGCAGGACCTTGAAGATCTCATGGCACTCTTCGGGACTGGGCTTCTTCCGCACCGAGCCCAGGGCCGCAGAAGGGGTTTCCGCGATCCGCTTGAGGGTTTCGGAGCTTTCAGCGAACAAGTCGATCAGCTCCTCGCTCAGCACCCCCTTCACCCCATGGAGAGCGCCGTAAAAGCCGGTGATGGAGCCATGCCGTCGCGCCTCTTCAACCGCTCCCACCAAGCTCTGGTTGATCACATTCGTAGGCCCACCGGACTGGCCGATCACCGCCTTGCCACTTAAAGTTGCTGTTCGATCCATTTCTTACGCACCTGAACATGAAATTCACTGAAATTCCAGCTGGAACGTGAAACCCACAATCCTTCCACAGTTTAAATTATAGCCTTCAAAAAACCAAAGGATAAACCGATATACTCCCATCAGCCGTTAATTTGATCCTGGATCAGTTTTTGGCCAGCGTCAGCAGCCAAAAATCGGGAAAGCAGGCAGAATTTAATTTGCATAAGACCCCAGATATCTCTAAAATCGTTCACTTTAATTTTGGGCTGTTCCTGCCTGGATGGGAACTGCCCGCCAAGGTGCCATGAAAAAGACCAAAAACAAAAAACCTTCGGAAAATGTCCCTGAAAATAAGGTGGCTTTGAAGCTTAGAGACCGGGATCATCGTAAGCACGAGACGCCTTCAACTTCAGAGCGGACCGGCATGAAAAAAATTCCCAAGAAAATGTTCAAACGAGAAGTGGGAGAATCCAGATCCGTGAAAGAGAGAGAAGAAGCGAAAACCGCCAAAAAAAAGGAAACCGCGGCTGCCAAAAAAGGAGCCAAGGCGGCTTCACCCCCAAAAAACCGATCGGCCAGCAGGGAGCAGCTGGATTCCATCCGCCAGGCCTTGTTGAAGAAAAAGGAGTCCTTGACCCGCTACCTCCAAAGCGAATTGAGCGAGCTGGAGTCCGTGGATAAGCATCATCTGGCCGACCTTGAGGAGCTGGCTTCGGATATCAACGACACCGATTCCCTTTGCGAAATCATGGACGTGGGGAACAACACCCTGGTGCAAATCGACCATGCCTTGATGAAGATCGAGGATGGGACCTACGGCCTCTGCGAGGAGTGTCATGGCGAAATCCCCTTCGACCGCCTCGAAGCCCTGCCCTTTGCAACCCTTTGCATCGCTTGCAAGCGGAAGCAGGAATTCATTCGTGGTTGACGGATCCGGCCGTCCTAAGTGCCGTCTTTCGCAAAAGATTGTAGGGTCAGGCCGAGGGATTTTGGCTACTGGCAAGGCGCGCGAGCGGAGTCGATACGGGACGGAGTATCGACGAGCGCGACCAACCGCTTCGCGGTCGGTGCCCGACGCCGCCAGGAGACAAAAGCACCGGCATCACCC
>JACQVS010000078.1 GCA_016209605.1 Planctomycetota bacterium | reverse complement strand
CGCAAAAGATTGTAGGGTCAGGCCGAGGGATTTTGGCTACTGGCAAGGCGCGCGAGCGGAGTCGATACGGGACGGAGTATCGACGAGCGCGACCAACCGCTTCGCGGTCGGTGCCCGACGCCGCCAGGAGACAATAGCACCGGCATCACCCTACAAAGATTTTAGAAAGCCGGCACTTAGCGGGCGGAGTCGATTTCTCAGGATGGAGAGCTACCGGCATCTCTGGGAGGGCCACTTCCAGCGCCGCCTGATCCAGGACGCCATGCTCAAGTCCGAGTTGCTCGAGCGCTGGTCGTTCGGGCAGCCCGGCTGGTCGCTGCCGGACTGTGCGGACGATCGTCAGGTGGGCGGCGCGTTCCCTTGGGTCTGGCGCGGCCCCGATGGACAGGAGATGGAGAACACTGCCCATGCAGAAGTATCAGATCTCGATTTTAGCGTCCTGTTTCGCAATGATCGCCGGGATGGCCGGCTGCGGCCGGATCGATGAAGGGACGGGGATCCCCCCGCCGCAGGCCGGGTCCACTGCCGCCGCCGGCAAGACCGTTCCCAGATCGAAAGGCGTGATCGGCCTCTCCGTGCTCACCCTCATCAATCCCTTCTTCAAGGTGATCGCCGACACCATGGTGGCCGAGGCCGCGCCCCACGGCTACGAGGTCTTCGCCGTGAGCGGCGACTTCGACGTCGACAAGCAGGCGAACCAGGTGAAGGACTTCATCGTCAAGCAGGCCATCAAGGAGGGGAAGATCTACGCCGATCCCATCCAGTTCCCCGGCGAGATCGGCCGGAAAACCGTTCAGGCCATCCTCCAGCACTTCGCCGGCGAGGAGGTGCCGGCGCAGATCCTCATCCCCACCCAGCTCTACCGCCGGGCCGATGCCGAGAAGGATCCGGAGCTGAAATGAGCCGGCCGATGACGAATTTCGACTGCATTGTCCTCGGAACCGGCGGCGTCGGGAGCGCCGCGCTCTACCACCTGGCGAAGCGCGGCTTCAGGGCGCTGGGGATCGACCGCTTCCCGCCCGGCCACGACCGCGGCAGCTCGCACGGCGACACCCGCATCATCCGCCAGGCCTACTTCGAGCATCCCGATTACGTGCCGCTCCTCTTCCGCGCTTTCGAGCTGTGGGCGGAGCTGGAGAAGGAGTCCGGGAAAAAGCTTTATTTCGAAACCGGGCTGCTCCAGGTTGGCCCGGAAGAGGGCGTGGTGGTTCCAGGGGTCCTTCGCAGCGCCCGGATTCATGGCCTGGCGGTCGAGAAGCTCCTGAAGCGCGAGGTGGAAGCGCGCTTTCCGGGCTTTCGCGTCCCGGAAGGTCTGGCCGGGGTCTTCGAGCGCCGGGCGGGATACCTTCTCGTCGAGGAGTGCGTCCGGACGCACCTCGAGCTTGCGCGGCGGCGAGGGGCCGAGCTGCGCATCGGCGAAGCCGTCCTCGGCTGGGAGGCGGAACCGGACGGCTTCCGGGTTCGGACCGACCGCGGCGGCTACGCGGCGGCCGCCTTGATCATCGCCGCCGGCCCCTGGGCGGGGAGCTTCTTGAAGGATCTCGGCGTCCCCCTCGAGGTGCGCCGAAAGCCGCTTTTCTGGTTCGAGACTAGGAGCCCGGTTTACCGGAGCGACCGCGGCGCCCCGGCCTTTCTCTTCGAGACGTCCGGCGGCGTCTTTTACGGCTTTCCTGAAATCGATGCCGGCGGCCTCAAGGTCGCCGAGCATTCGGGCGGAGACCCGGTCGCGGACCCGCTCGCCATCGACCGCCGGCTCCGCCCCGAGGACCGGCGGCGCGTCGAGGCCTTCTTGCAAACCCACCTGCCGGAAGCTTGCGGGCCCGTCCTCAAGCACGCCGTCTGCATGTACACCATGACCCCCGATGAGCACTTCATCCTCGACCGCCACCCGGTTCATTCCCATGCCGCCTTCGCCGCCGGCCTCTCCGGCCACGGCTTCAAGTTCACCGGCGTCCTCGGAGAGGCCCTGGCGGAGCTGGCGCTGGACGGAAAGACGCGCCAGGCGATAGAATTCCTGTCCTGGAAGCGGTTTTTGACAAAAATTAGGTCAACTCGGTGAAGGAGGTTGAAGCCATGGAACGACCTGAAACGAATTCTTCACAATCTCAGAGCGCTGGCCGGCAAGCGGACCCGTTGACCCGCAGGAGTTTTATCCAGATGACCCTGGCCGGCACGGTGGCCGGGAATGCGTGGTTGCCGGCGGCCGCAGGCACGGGGGGAAAATTGCCCGAGTTGCCGCCCGGGATCAAGATTTCCCTGCAAGTCTCCGGCAACCCGAGCGAAGAGGAGCTCCGCTTCGCCAATCAACTGGGAGTCGAGTACGTCAGCATCCCCAGCGGCGGCGATCAAGCCACCTGGGAAAATTTCCAGCGCTGGAATGAGCGAGTCGAAGCGGCCGGCCTGAAGGTGTGGAACATCGGCAACAGCAACGTCCACAATATGCCCGAGGTGACGCTCAACCTGCCGGGAAGGGATCAAAAGATCGAGGAGTACAAGCAGTACTTGCGCAACCTGGCCAGGGCCGGAATCCGTTACACGACTTACGCTCACATGGGAAACGGCATCTGGAGTTCAGAAGCGGAAGCGACGCGCGGTGGAGCGCGGGCGCGCGCGTTCCGGCTGGAAACAGCGAGAGGGTACTGGGGCCCCAAAGTTTTTCAGGGCCCCCTGACGCACGGGAGGGTCTATTCAAAAGAGGAGCTCTGGGAAAATTACACCTATTTCATCCGGCAGGTCGTTCCGGTAGCTGAGGAGCTGGGGATTCGCATCGGCATCCATCCCGATGATCCGCCAGTGCCGGAGCTGGGAGGCGTGCCGCGCTGCATCTTCGGCAACTTCGATGGCTACCTGCGCGCGCTGGAAATCGC
The DNA here is from genome assembly GCA_016209605.1 of Planctomycetota bacterium. Classification (GTDB taxonomy): domain Bacteria; phylum Planctomycetota; class UBA8108; order UBA8108; family JACQVS01; genus JACQVS01. The sequence goes on along the minus strand of JACQVS010000078.1, from coordinate 2,114 downwards.
CAACAGCCCGAACATCGGGGTTTGCCTGTGCTGCGGCACGTGGCTTGAAGGCGGCCAGGGCATGGGGAAGGATGTGATCGAAGCCATCCGCGCCTTCGCCAAGATGGGCAAGCTGTGGAAGATCCACTTCCGCAACGTCAGCGCGCCGGTGCCCCATTTTGTCGAGACTTTCGTCGACAACGGCTGCATGAACATGGCAAAAATCATGAAAACCCTTCTGGAAGTGGACTTCCGCGGCGCGCTCATCGCCGACCACGTTCCCGAGATGACCGGCGGCCACCGGGTGGGCTGGGCTTACAGCATCGGATACATCAAGGCGCTGTTGGCTCGGGAAAGTTGACCAATGGCCGCGATGACGATTGCAATGCTCCCGCCGGATGGAGATGACCGGCGAGGTTCGAAAACCTGATGGCGTTCCATCTCTTGAGACTGGTCCACTGGTTTGAGGATGTGGAAGGAGAGAAGGTGGAGCTTCGCTATTTTCGCGATCCCGTCGACCATGAAGTCAATTTCGTCATGCTGCGAAAAAGCAAACCCTGGATGGCGGTCGAAGTGAAATTCCAGGAGCAACAGCTCGATGCCAATTTAAAATTCCTTCTGGAGAGAGTCAAGATCCCCTTTACTTACCAGGTCAGCTTGAATAGAGCGAAGGACTGGCGGCCGCCCGATATCAACGGCTGCAGGATCCGCGTGCTCCCGGCGGCTAAATTCTTGGCCAGGTTACCATAGCCTAGCCGTTTTTCGGCCAAATGCCGGGATATACAGGAACGAATCCGCGAAACTCAACAGCCCCCCAGGCTGTCCTCTTCGGCCGCAAGACGGGGCGGGAGGGGGTATCCGAGTTCCCGGAGAGTCCGCCGGAAGGATTTCTCATGCCTTCTGGGGACCGCCAGGTAAGTGATCAAAGTCAAGCGGTCAGCCGCGCTCAATGGCTCCCCCATGGCGATGACTTCCCGGTGGGGGAGGACCCGGAAAACCTGGCGGACTTCAAGCGCTTTCGGCGTGTAGGAATCGGCAACTTCGAGGCAATAGGCCCCTAGCGGATTGAGCCGGAAGTATAGCAGGCCATCATATCGGCTCAGGAACGAGAGGTTATCGGTCCCCCACAGCTTCCGGTAATCGTTCCGTAGTCCTGCCGGCGGAATGTAAGCAAGGTCGATGAGCCCGAAAGCCGCGGCGTACTCGAAAAGTATGCAGAGGACATATCGCCCCTGCAGGATGCTCCACTCGTGGCTTCCAGAGTAGCCGAGGCTGCCGTACTGGCGCTCGCTGATATAGAGGGACCAGGAGAAAGCCTTGATGGGGCCCGGTTTCTCTCGTTCATGCATCTCACCTCCCTCCTCCTCGTAAAAATCCCCTCCCAGGAGAACCCGCCCCGCGGTTTTCACGGCGGCGACCGAGGGGAGCGAGGTCTTTTCGCTGACCGGGAGTTGGCCCGCATCGGCCAGACGCAGGAGAGGGATGAGGTCATGCAGCGCCGAGGTCTCCGTCTCCCGTTTGTGGATGGTAACTTGCTCCACACCGCTGATTTGCTTTTCGAGCTTTTGGTCATACCGCCTCCAAGGCAAATCAAAAGCGGCAGGAACATCGTCTGTGGACTCGATGCCTGCTGGCGCAGGCGGCGGCACGAACGCCTGCAAGCGCTCCTTCAACTCCTCGGGCAGCATCTCCGAGCCGCAAAAGAGGGCGCGAAGAGGCGAAGGCCTCTCGATCCGGCCGGATCGAACCTCCGAGCCCCAGTCGGGGCTTCGGCCGTACTTGGCGAGGAACCGGTTCTGGCGGTGGCCGCCATCGGTCGATAGATGCCATCGTATGTCATCATATGCCTTCGCTTCTCAGGCTTCCATTTCCAGAAACCCAAGAGACCGAAAAGGAGAACCCCATGTGCGCCTGCCACGAATCTCCAACTGAAACTTGCGCCGCCGAAAAAAGCGCCGGAAAAAATGCCGCCACGCCGCCTCTTGACAATCCGCCGGCCGTCACCGCGGAACAGCTCCACATCATCCTCCTCAAGGCCTTCAAGGTCGGCAACCTGGCGAGGCGGAAGTTCCTCCAAGCGCTCCTCGCCATGGACTCCTCCCGGCTCTACCTCCAGCTCGGCTTCAGCTCGATCG
>JACQVS010000080.1 GCA_016209605.1 Planctomycetota bacterium | reverse complement strand
ATATCGACTTTTGATCTGGATCGATCGAAGGGCCAGGAACTCCACAAAAAGCGCCGCAACGCTGTCCTGTTCCGGTCATCTGTCAGCCCGGTTCCGGTCCGGGATCGAAGGCCAAGGAAGGAACGGGGCCAGCCGCCGCCATTACACAATTGCGGAGTCCGCAATTGCGGACTCCGCAATTGCAGGGGAAATCCTCGTTACGGCGATCCGGGGCTGAGCCGGGTCTTTAACCAGGGATTTCCAAAAGGATTCGGCAACCCCGTTGCGAAATCCCAGGGCTGTCGTAGGGACTGGCTCTGCCATGGGGGGACTACAAGCAAGCACACCGTGCCCCCCACGCCTGAAGTGCCGGTTGTCTCATAGCTTCGATCCTGTCGTGCTCCGCCTTCTCCCGCTCCGGATCTACTGGCAGCCCTTCGTCGCGATCTTGCACCACAACCGCTCGTCGGCTTCCAAGTTCCCGACCCAACAGCCAGGATAGGGAGCGACGGGAGCGGTTCCTCCAAGGAAGAGAAACTCGAGCAGCGAGACGGGATCGGAGATGTCCACCTCCTCGACCCCGTTTGTGTTCAAGGCAGCGAGGCAACCGGCATCCTCCCTTCCCAGGAACAGCCATTCGAGGGCGCAGACCGCGTCGGAGATGTCGACCTCGCCATCATCGTTGCAGTCGCCGCGGCGAAAAGCGCTCCGGGTGCGGCGGGGCCGGCTTGGGGAAGCGCCAGGTGGCCTGGTAGAGGTCGCAGTCCCAGGTGGGATCGAGACTCAGGCAGGAGTCGAAGTAGAGGATCGCGCCGTCTTGCGGCCAGTCGCCCGAGATGTCCGGATTCCACTCCCCCAGGTCCGTGTTCACGGGGGCCGGGAGGGGGAACGGGAGCCCGAACTCCCCGCCGGGGGCCTCCCGCATCGCCACCCACAGGTTGGAGAGGCCCAGGTCCCCTGCCGGGCGGTAAGGAGGTCTCTACCCGGCGTGTCGGAGAAGAAGAGCCACTTGCCGTCCGAGGAGATGCTGGGGTGGGTCTCCTGGTACGGCGTGTTGACGAGGCCTTCGACGGGCACGGGCTCCTCGAAGGGGACGCTGGGATCATCGCGCTCTCGCCGGGCCACCCAGATGTCCACGTCGCCCGCGCCCCCCGGCCGGCGCGAGGCGAGGAAGAGCTCGAGGCCGTCCGCCGAGATCTCGGGGCTGCCGTCCTGGACAGTGTTGTTGACCTCGTCGACGGGCTCGGGGTCGCCGAAGGGGACGGGGTTCCCCTCCTCGTCCCACCTGCTCTCTCGGCGAGCGACCCAGAGTCTCCCTTGGGTGTCTGGCCGCGAACGAAGTACAGGGTCAAGCCGTCCGCCGAGAGGCTGGGGCCGCCCTCCCAGTCGCCGGTGTTCAGCTCGCTCAGGGGCCTCACGTTCGCAAAGCGCTCGCCCTTGGACGAACGCCACGCGACGTACAGGTCGGCCCAGCCGCTTCCGGGCCGCAGGGAGACGAAGTGAAGCTCGCGGCCATCGTTCGAGACGTCCGGCCCCGCGTCGAACCGGGGCTGTTGACGCCCTCGACGGGCCTCACGTCCTCGAAGACTCCTTCTTGCGCCCTTCCTTAGCCCCCCGGGACCAGGATCGGCGCCGCCGTCGTGACGGAAGACTTCTCCCATCGCGTTTCAATGTCAGACCTCCCTTCCAGACTTTCGGCGCTCGACTCACCCAGCATCTCGGCGGCCCTCGCCGCGTGCTCGCGGGCCTGATCGCCCTGCCCGGCGGCCTCGAGCGCCTTCGCCATCAGGGCGTGGGCCAGAGGGCTCCGCCCATCCAACTCGAGGACCTCCCTCGAGACCTCGAGGAGCTCCCGGCGCTCCCTGTCCCCTCCGCCTCCTTCCGTGCGTCCCCACTTCCCCTTCGCCCAGACCTGCCAGAGGAGCGCCCAGCCGAGCTGGACGAGGGTCCTCGCGTCCCGAGGGCGGAGCCGGACGGCCCTCCTCCTGGCCTCGACCGCGTCGGGGATCCGGCCGAGCCTCAAGCACCGCTCGGCGAGCAAGGAGTAGACCGCGGCCGCCCAGAGCGTCCCTTCCTCCCTCGAGGCGCTCAGGCTCGCGGCCTCCCGCAAGCGCTCCTCCGCCCTCTCCAGGTCGCCGGGATAGCCCTGCAGGAAGTACGCCATGCCCAGGAGGAGGTCAGGCTCCAGGAGCTCCCCCCAGAACGCCCGGGCGAGGGCCCGGGCCGCCCAGAAGTCGGGCAATCGCATCCGCGTGGTCCCCGGCGCGGAGCCTCGCCACGCCGCAGGCGAGAAGGTGCGCGATCCCCGAGCCCGGGTAGAGCTCGCCCGCGGTCTCCTCGAGGGCGTTGAGCTCGCCGTAGGCCGCGGCGGCCTCCTCGAAGCGCCACTCCCTCAGGGCGCGGCGGGCCCGGCTCCAGGCCTCGCCGCGCGGATCGCCGGCGAGGGCAAGTTCCTCGCCCGAGCCGAGCGCCTCCGTCTTCAGCACGAGGGCCGGCGCGAAGCCCGGCCCCCGCGCGATCGCCTCCTCGAGCGCCCGGACTGCCCCGGGGCCGCGCCCGAGCAGGAGGAGCGCCCAGCCGCGGAGGAAGTGCGCCTCGAAGCGCTCCGGGAGCAAGTCCATGGCGCGCTCGAGTTCGGAGAGCGCCGCCTCGAGGGCGGGCCTCCGGCTCTCGTTGAGCACCTTCTCGTACTCTGCGGGGAGGAGGGAAAGGCGCTCGGCGGGGCTCCTCTCGATCCCCGCGAGGACCGTCTCCCCGCGGAGGAGCTTCAGCGCTGCCGCGAACACCGTCCTCTCGTACTCCCGCGAGCGCTGCTTCCCCGTCTCGACCGAGAGCCGCCAGGCGAGGAGGAGTGCGGCCGCGCCAGGCGGAGCTTCTGCCGCGCGAGGCGGCGTAGGATCCGTTCCCACCTCCCCTGCGGCCTCGCCTCGATGGGGTCCGCCCGCACGAAGCGCCGCAAGTCCTGCCCAAGGGCTTCGGCCGTGCCGTAGCGGTCGGCGGGGTCCTTGCGGAGGCATTTGAGGACGATGGTCTCGAGGTCGCGCGGGACCCGGGGATTGATCTTTCGCAGCTCGACGGGATCGCGCTCGATGATCTGGCTCAGCGTGTCGGCGTGGTCCTTCCCTTGAAACGGCGGGCGCAGGGTGAGCGCCTCGTAGAGAGTCGCGCCGAGCGAGTAGACGTCCGTCCGGTGATCCACTGGAATTTTCTTCCGCCGCGCCTGCTCCGGGCTCATGTAGAGCGGCGTGCCGACGAAGTCGCCCGAGGCGGTGAGGCTTTCCTGACCTTCCAGGCGCGCCAGGCCGAAATCGAGGATGCGCAGACGACCTTCGCGGTCGAGGATCAGGTTCGAGGGCTTGATGTCCCGGTGAATGATCCGGTGCGCATGGGCGTGCTGGAGGCCGTCGGAGACACCGGCGAACGCTTCGGCGAGGTTGGCGAAGTAGCGGACGTCGTCCTTCTTGCCGAACGGTGTCCCTGCGTCAGGCTTGGCCTCCTTCAAGCTCGAGAGCACCTGCGCCAGCGTCTCCCCCTCGACGAAATCCATGGCAAAGTAGGGGACCTGCCCCTCGACGCCCATGCCGTGGACGTGAACGATATTCGGGTGAGTGAGTTTCCCAGCGGCCTGTGCCTCGATGATGAACCGCCGGACGGCCTTGGTGTCGGCGGGGACGGCCTTCGGCAGCACTTTCAGCGCCACGCGGCGGTCCATGGAGTTCTGCCACGCCTCGTAAACGATGCCCATGCCGCCGCGGCCGATCTGGCGGCGGAGGGTATAGTCGCCGAGGGTGCCGAGAGGTAAGGAGCTCTCCCCAGGGGAAGCAAGACCGATGAACGTTTCCAGATCCTTGAGCAACGCTTCACCTGAGTCCGGATGCTCGGCGAGTATCCAATCTCGATCGAGCTTCTCCCCGCGGTTCAGTCGATCCAGGTAGGCCGTGAGGATCTCCTCGTGCTGAGCGTCGAAGCTCGAATCGCCGTTGCCAGAACCGATGGGCTTCCCTCTATCGCTGTCCATGACTTCTTCGCTCCGAATCGAAGGATCGAGGCGGCAGGCCGAGGCTTTCCGTGTCACCAAAGGCGTCCCGGTCGCCGCTCTTCGCCCTCTCGACCAGCTTCTGGATTTCTTCTTGATTCGCCATCGTGACCATCTCACCCATCTTCCGGAGATGTGCCAGAAGGAGCCTCAAAATCCAGAAAACCGCCAAAAATGACCGAAATCCTCGTATCTCAAGGACTTATGAGGACTCAAAGGCCGGCGGCCCCAGCCCCCAGGATCAGCCAGGTCGAGTTGGCGCGGAAGGCGATCAGGAGAATGGCGCTGGCCACGAACAGGATGATGGTCGCCCCATCCACGAGCGACGCGCGACCCAGCTGCCAGGTCACGACCGCCATGAGGGCGAGGGACGCCGCGTTGACCCCATCGAGGGCCGCGCCGAAGAAGCGACTCCGGCGCAGTCGCGGGATCAATGGGGCGCTGGCCGCGACGAAGACGAAGGCCGGGAGGAAGATGCCCGCCGTGGCCAGCGCCGCCCCGGAGGGTCCATCCAGGATATAGCCGATGAAGGTCGCCGTGGAGAACACGGGGCCGAGCGTCACCTGGCCGACGGCGACCGCATCGAGGAGCTGGGCTTCGCTCAGCCAGCCAAGCCGCTCCACCAGGTCCCGCCGGAGGAAGGCCATGAGGACATAGCCGCTCCCGAAGAGAACCGATCCGACCTCGAGGAAGACGAGAAAGAGGACCGACTGCGAGTAGGCGCTCGCGCCGGCGGCGGCGCCGATCCCCAAGGCGCTCGGGATGGGCGGAAAAGCGCCGGCTAGGAGGAGGTTCGCCCCCGGCCGCCCGCCTTTCAGGAGCCCGGCGATCGCCGCCGCCCCTCCGATGCCGAAGAGGACGATCAGCTCGTCCGTTCCCGCCAAGGCGAGGGCGGCCGCGGCGAGCGATGCGAGAACGAGAAGGGGAGTCTTGAGGGCGCCCAGCCCCAATCTCAGGAGCGCCTGGAGGACGATCGCAGAGACCACCGGCTTGACGCCGTAGAGCAGGGCCTCAGCCTGGGGAAGGGATCCGTACTGGACGTAAGCCCAGGCGGCGACGGCGACGATGAACACGGCCGGGGCGATGAAGCAACACCCGGCGACCAGAAGGCCGGGGAGCCCCGCCCGGGCACGGCCGATGTGGATAGCCATCTCCGTCGAGTTGAAACCGGGGATGAGCTTGGTCGCGCCCAGGAGATCGATGAACTCCTCGCGAGAGAGCCACCCGCGCCGGGTCACGACCTCATCCTCCATCATGGCGATATGAGCGGCCGGACCGCCGAAGGTGGTGAAACCGAGACGCAGGAAGAGCAGCGCGAGCTCGCGCCGCGAGGTCCGCTCGTCGCTGCTCATGGCGAAGCACCGCGGTCGGAGAGCCGGCGAGCGACCAGCAGAAAGAATCGCGATTCCGGCACGCAACGATGCATGGAGAAAACGCTCCTCCTCGAGATCTGCCGGCATTCGATAACGTCCTTTTCCCGCTGGCGCATGCGGCCGATCGCGCCGGTGGATGTCTCGTCATCGGATCTCATTGGAACATCCAGCCTGCTATCACGAGACCAAACGCCACCGCCATCATGGCCAGAGGAAAAATCGCGCCCGGGCTCCAGCGTTCGGTTGATATGGGCCCCCGCCACCAGGAACTGAATCATTGCGTAAAGAGCGAGGATGATGGTCCCCGTGACCATCCACTTGCGCACCGGCCGTTGGGGCAGACCCAACCGCCGGCCCAGCCGTTCGCTGGAGTTGCTCACGAGTTCCAGCGGGCAGAGCATGCACCAGGCCCGTCCCAGGAAGACGGCCATCCACACCATCGCGGGCCACCAGACCCCCCAGGTGAGGAGCGTGGCGAGATGCGTTTTGGCAAACAGCTTCGCGCTCACTCCCTGCGAAGCGAAGACGCCCCAGGAAAGCACCGCCAGGCCGACGAATACGGCCAGCATAAGCACCTGAAAAATATATGGAAACCCGCTCCACAAGATCAGAGCCCGGATCGCGCGCAGCCTCAGCAGGTTGAAACCTTCGCGAGAATCGGCCGGCGCAAGCGGGCATGAAGCGGCCAGGTCACGCTCGGCGGCCGGTCCCGCGACAGGCAAGGGATCTGGAGCCTCCAGGTCGCTTTGATTCTCTTCAGTCATGATTCTCCGCCCAGGCTTTGGCGTTCTGAAAACCGCCCGGAGTCCTTACCTTTTTGTTCGTTGAATACAATCCGAAAGTTTTCAATCTTCCAGGCTGTCTGTCGCAGGTTGAAACCGATTGCGGCGCCGATCGCGAACCGTTCGAATCCCGCAACATGCTCTACGGTCCTTTCCCCTTCGGGGTTCCATCTCACGCCTCAGCTCGCCGATCTGCTTCCGGATGAGGGCCAGCACCTTCCGTCCCGTAGCGGTCAGATGGTAGTCGCGGCGAGCCCGGAGTCCCTCGCCGATCGATACTCCCCGCAGCCAACCGCGGCGCTCCATGCGCCGGAGCAGGGGATACATGGTGCCGGGACTGACCTCGTAGCCGTGCCGCCGGAGCTCCTGGAGCATCCACTGGCCCACGACAGGACCTTCGCCCGCGTGGTGCAGCATGTGGACCTTCCAGAGGCTCAGGAAGATTTCCCGGGTCAAAGCTTTCATATCGATTTTCATAATCGGTTATCGTAATAGATGGATTATGAAATGTCAAGAGGGCTGTTTGTTTTTGAAATCATCATCCGGGCCCGCGTACGATCGCCGCGGACACCGGCCTGACCCTATTTTACTGGATCCCTGAGAATGGTCCGCAGCTTCTTGGGATCGACGCGCCGAGGGTCGGAAAGATAGATCTCGTGATGCAGGCCGTGGAACTTCAAGCCTTTCTGCTCGGCGAAAAATTTCATACGTTCGATGGTCTTCACTTCTTGAGCAGCCACACCTCGTTGAGACGGGACTGCTCGCGCCAGTTGACTCCCGGCTCGGGGGGGCGGTCGAAGGTGAGGAGGATCCGCCCATCTTCGAGAAGGCGCGCCGGCACCTCGAACTCCTTGAACTCGCCGATGCCCTTGCCGTACAGGGCGGGCTGGACCCGCTCGCCGTCGATGCGCAGGAAGGCGTCGCCGTAGCCGGTGAGGCGGATGAGGTACCGGGCTGCCGGATCGAGCCCCTCGTACCGGAGCCCCACGGGCCAGTTCATGAAGCTGATCCACGACAGGCGCCGACGGCTCAGCCCCTCGTCCCACCACATCACGTCCGGCAGGGGAACGCGCTCCTCGATGATCTCGCTCAAGTTCCCCTCGCCGCGCAGGATATGGGGCGATTTGGCGATGTTGCCGACCTCGTCGTAGAAGCTCCCCGGGCCGGGATGCTCCCAGCCGGCGATCATCGCGAGGGCGCGGGCCTTCTCCTCGCTGGAAGGCAGCTCCGCGATGCGCTTGAACTGGTCCTCCAGCCACCAGCGGTTGTTGAGCGGGTGGTCGAGGAAATCGAGGACCGCGCCGCGCTCGGCGCCGCTCGCCTGGTAGCGCGGCACGCTGGTCTGGAGGCCGATCGACTTCCACAGCGCTCCCGCGAGGTTCTCGATGCGCTCGCGCAGGCCCTGGGCCCGGGCATCGCCGTCCGGTTGCGCCAGGACCGCGCCCGCTTCACCCATCGCCCGCTCCGCTCCCAGCTCCCCCGCCCGCAGCAGGATGGCGTTGGCCTCCTCCTCGAGGGTCGCCTCGCGGATCAGGCGATGGCGGATAGTGGCATCGTAGGAGGCGCGGAAGCGGACCATCTGCCAGCGCCAGTTTTCCGCGAGAGCCGGCTTCGCTTCGCCGATCGCTTCGACGAGCTTCAGGGCCGCCTCGACGCCGCCGTTCCGGGCGAGCGGGCCTTCCCAGTTGCGTTCGAGCGCCAGGAGGGCGTCGGCGATCTCCGGCGCGAGCTTCCGGTCGAGGAATACGCGCGCGTAGTCGATGAGGATTTCCCGCGCCTCCGCCTCCGGGTTCCAGCCCAGGGCGCTCCAGATGGTCTTGTTGACGTCATCGTGGACCCCATCGGAGTAGGTGATGAAGCCGCCGGTGTACGGCGCGAAAAGGTTGTGCGCGGCCGCGGAGTGAAGAGGCCGCGGATTGATGGGCTCGCGGCCGAGGGTGTGAGCGAAGGCCGGGTCCCACCACGGCACCGGGTACTGGCAGCGGACGGTGTGGGTGATGTCGGGGTAGTGGCGGAGCCGGTAGCGCGGCGCCAGGCGGCGGCGCGTCTCCGGAATGGGCGGGCTCGAGGGGCCGCAGACGACGCCGCCGAGCCACTCGGGACGGTGCATTTCGAGATACTGGTAGAAGGCGCCGACTCTCTCCTCGTCAAAGCCCTGGAGGGAGATCCACAGCCGCGCCTGGGGATGGCGCTTGGCGAGGAGCGCCGCCAGCTCCTCGAGATAGGGCATCACCAGGCGCGGGTGATTTCTCCCCGGATCGCCGCCGGGGAAGAAGATCCCATCCAGCCGCGGGCAATCGCGGAAGAGCTGGTCGTGCTCCTCGAGAGCCCGCCGGCGGCGGGGCTCATCCCCGAGGTCGAAATCGGCGGGGGTCCAGATCCAGTACTCGAGGCCGTAGCGCTTGCAGATCTCGCTCAACTTGCGGTTCATCTCCCGGCGCGGCAGGGGCAGGTGCGGTCCGGCCTCCCCTTCGAAGGGTATGTTCTCGATGGCGTTGGCGCCGAAAAAGGCCAGCTCGCGGATGTACTGCTCGTAGCGCCGGTCGTCCCAGGCGTCGTAGGAGTTGGCGCGGTTGCGGTAGCCGAGCTGATGGCCGCGCAGCGGATAGCGCCGCGCGGTGGCGATCTCGATCGGCCCCGAAAGGACGATGGATCCCGGCTCGAGGTCCAGTTTCCGCAAAAGATAGCCCGCGCCGAAGAGCACGCCGCGGGGGTCGGCGCCAAGGACCCAGAGGCCGGGGCTGGAGGCGCTTCCGGTGTCGAGGGAAACGTGGAAGCCCTCCGCGCCGAGTCGGCCCGCCGCCAGCCGCGCGCGCTCAGGAACCTGGAGGCCCACAACCGGCTCCGAGGGATTCGACGTGAGGGCGATGAACGGCCGTCCCCCCACCGGCCTCGCCGCCGCGGGCAGCCGGATGCCGGTCCGCCGCTCGATCTCTTCAGCGAGGACGCGCGCCGCCGTCCGCTCGACTTCAGGCGCCTTATCCCCGCGCGCCACCAGGACCGAACGGGAGAGGTCCATGCTTTCGAAGGCCTCCGCGGCCTGAAAAGCTACGAGCTTCAAGGCGATGGCGGCCAGCCACCAGGGTGCAAGGGAAGCTCTGGTCATGGAACCTGAAGGATCGATAGGATGGCTGATCGCGCTGCTGTGTATTGACCCGTCATGGGCATGAAGTGGAACCGGCCGGGCAAGATGCGGCTGTGGTGACTCCCTCGATCCGGCCGCAACCGGGGAAGGGGGGCGGCGGCGGCGCGGTGTTGAACAGCAGGTAAGAAAAGCCATAAAGTGGATCGGAGAGGTCGACCTCGCGGTCGCCGTTACAGTCGCCGGCATCTCGACAGGACAGGGCCAGGCCATTGATGAAGATCTGGTTGAGAAGTTCGATCAGCTCGCCGACACTGGGCTTGCCGTCGTTGTCCGGATCGCAGCGGATGAAGTTTCCAGGCCTGGCATCGAGATCCGGTTTTTTGACAAAAGTCACCTGGACGCCTTGGCGTTCGCAAAAGAAGGAATAATAGCCGCCGATGCTGGCGCTGCTGTCCCAGACCAGGGCGCCGTTCAAGAAGGAGGAAGAGCAGCCGGTGCAGCCGTCGGACCATCGCAGAAATCCGCTGATCGGGGAATCACCCTGGGGAGCGCTGGCGGTGACCGTGAACCGGAGGACGCTTGCAGTTCCCCTGGAAGGCAAGGTTTTTCCGGGGAGAAGAAAGGTGGAGCTGTAGAAACCCGAAGTCCCGAGCAGCGAGGGGATTCCGCTTCTGGTGAACCAGACCGGCAAACCGGGCGGCAAGGAGATGCTGGTCACCTTGATGCCGCTGCTTGCGGTCATCTGGATCTGCCAGCTGCCGACCGCCGCGCTGGGGGAAAGCTGAGAGACGATACCGGCATATAGCGTGGTGCTGCCGACTTGCCCGGCGGGCACTTCGACAACCATTTTATCGGCAACGTTCTTGAAAAGCTCCGTCGTCCAGGGGGGCTCCGCTCCGATGGGAGCGTTGAGCACCACCAGATGGAGAAATTGGCTCTGGCAATCCTGGGCCCATGTCCTTGGAAGAAGAAGAATGAGAACAAGCCACAACGGCCACGCCGCCCAAAGAAGTAACGGCTTCATTTTTTCCTCCCTTGATAATTCCATCCCTTGGCTGTTCTTAACAGTCCAAATTCTAACCGATGAAACGACATCTGAAAAGAACCTTCGGGAATCGAGCGTGTGGATCGGACACTGGGGGGTGGGGGTTAGTACTTAGTTCGAGTTTTGCTTTTGCTTTCCCCGCTGTCATCGGCGAGGATGGGGCTCTACAGGGAAACGTCGTCATCCAATTCTTGCCGAGAGGCCTCGGCGTCACATTCACAGAGTGGAAGGCACCGTCGTGTCCATATCCAGGAACACCTGTTTTTTCCTCATCGTTCTGGGAGCCTTGTTCCTCTGCGGCCCGTGGGCCTGCAATCGGGAGGAGGCCCCGAAGCCGGCGGCGGCGAAGATCCTCCCCTTGCTCGCCGAGGTGGAGCCGGCCGACAGCGCCGCGGTTCAAGGGACGGAGGCCTGGATCCGCTGGCGCTCCCCTGTGGCCGGCAAGGGAAAGGTGCTCCTGCGCAAAGCCGGCGAGCAGGACTTCCGCGGCTTCGAGGCCATGGCTGGCGGCGAGGCCCTGGCCGCCCGCCTCGCGCCGCTCGAGCCAGGCGGGAAGTACGAGTACCGGGTCGAGACCGCAGCCGCTGCCGCCATCTATCAGAGCGCCTTGAGGACTTTCGAGGTGAAAGGCGGCCTGGCTTTCAATCCGGCCTCGCTCGCTCGGACCATCCACCGCGACTACGATCAGGCGGTGCTCCTCGAGCTCGAGAACCGCTCCCTGGAAAAGGTCACCGTCGCCGCCCGCGCGCTGGCGCACTTCGCGGATCTGCCCGCCGACCTTGTCGGCCCCGGCTCGGCGGACCAGCCCGCCGAGCTGCCTCCCGGCGGCAGTCTGAAGCTGCGCCTGGCCATCGCCGCCGCGGATGCCGCCAGGGAACGCTATGAAATTCCGGTCGAGGCCGGCGGCGTCTTCGCCACGGTGCGGCTTGATGTAGCCAGGCCCAAGTTCCAGCTTGCCTTCAAGGTGACTGGAGAAGATCCCCAGACCCTGGCCAAATCCGTGGAAATCCGCAACGAGGGAGAGGCTCTTGCCGACCTCAACGTGCGAATTGCCTCGCCCAACGAGGCGGAGGTGCGGCTCCAGCCGGATGCCCAGCACGCTTACCTTCAAGCGGGGGAGGCTTTGCAGTTCCTGGCGATGCCGGTTCTCTATCTCGAGTTCCAGTCGCTGAAGGTGGAGATGGAGTGCGCGAGCGCCGGGCAAAGCGCGCGCTTCCCGCTCGAGTTTCAGGCGCCGCCGGGAAAGCGCCTGATCGGCGTGCGCGCCGGCACGCAGGAGCGCACCGAGAACCACGACTGGTACTGCTCCAACAAGCCGACGACGTGCAGCGAGGTCTCCGGGCCCGATGCGCGCGGCCCCGATGTGGCGGCGGTGGAGCGAATGATCCCGATCTTGAATCCCAACCTGCCGAGGCTGCCAGCCCCCCCGCCGCAGCGCCGCTGCGCTCCCGCCAATCCCTGCGCCCAGAAATGCTTCGACGAGGCCAAGCGGATCAAGGACCTGGCGACGACCATCGATGAAGCCAGGTCGGAGGCCGAGGCGAAAAAGGACTGGAAAACGGCGGCTTACTATTCAGATCTGCTGCTCGACCTCGAGGAGGTATGGGCGAGCTGGGAGAAGCGCTGCCGCGAGCAGTGCGGCGTCAACCTGGGCGTCCTGATCCTGCCGTCCGACAAGCGCCCGTCCCGCCCCGGCGATGCCGACGAAAAGAGCGACCTGAAGAAGCGGTGGCTCGCCAAATCCAGGGAGCTGGCCAAGTCGCGGGACATGATCGATCAGATGCTGGCGCGGCGGTACAAGGAGATGGCCGAAGATCCGCCCGCCGCCGATTTCGCGGAGGCGGCGGAGCCGGACTTCCGGCCGCTGCCGGCCCCGGGGGCCGCCACCGAGGCCGAGCGGCTGGCCTGGTCGATCGCCGAGCTGCGCTGCTGGGAGATCGCTTGCTTGAAAGCTTATCAGATCGGCTTCGAGCGCTGGCAGGGGGCTCGGCAGGCCGGCGACCGGCAAGCCATGGCCCTTCAGGCGGAAGCCATGCAGAAGGATGCGGAGCTGGCCCTGGAGGCCAGCCGCGCCTCCGCCGGCAAGCGGGAGGATCTCGAGCGGCGGCTCCTTCCGGAGCTGGAGAAGGCGCTCGAGGCTGCTGGGGACGGGAGCGGCGCTGGCCAGGAGAGCATGGCGGCGTGGCGAAAGAAGCTGGCCGCTGCTGAAGCCCCCGCCGGCTTGCCGGAGGCCTTGCGAGCGGCCGGCTTGACCGAAGCCGAGGTCTCGGCCTCTCGCGATGGGCTGGAGGCGCTCTCGGCCGAGCCGGCCAGGGAGCTGATGCGGGAGTGGAAGATCCGGCACCAGATCGGCGAAGCCCGGCGCGCTCGCCACGCCGGCCGGAAGTCGGAGAGCGACTGGCCGCAGCCCGGCGAGGCGGGGACGCTGCTCTGGATGGCCCATTTCGCGAGCGGGCTGAAGGAGGAATCTCCCCCGCCGGCGGCTCCCAAGGCGAGGCTCCGCCCGGGCCTCCTGGAAGCGCTGGGGCGGCGCGCGAGCTTCACCCGCGACTGCCGCGGCCCCTTCGCCTCGCCGGTTGAAGGCGATGCAGCCGATTCGAGCGATCGGGCCGCCTGCTGGCACGACGGCGACCGCGTCTCCTTCGCCTGGCACCAGAACGAGGAGATCTTCTTCGCGGTCTTCGATCCGCGCGGCCAGGCGGTGCTGGCTCCTCAGGTCCTCGGCCAGGGGCGCTGGCCGCGCCTGGCGGCCGGCGGGAAGAGCACGGCGGCGGCCTGGAGCCGGGGCGACGGGTCGGTCGTCCGCCGGCGCGAGGGAGAGCGCTGGAGCGAGGAAATGCCTCTGTCCGGTCGCGAAGCGGCCTTGAGATTCGCTCCGGATGGCTCTCTTCATGCCGCGACCACCACCGGTCTCTGGAAGCTGGCGGGCGAGCGCTTCGAGCGCGTTCAGGAGGCGGCTTACTCGCAGCCGGCCCTTGGCGTCGATGGCCAGGGCCGGCTCCAGATCGCCTGGCGGCGCACCGGCCGCATCGCCTGCGGCGATGCCGATCTGGGGGAGGGAGAGCGGCCGGCGCTCGCCTTTTCTCCCGAGGGCGTTCTCCATCTGGCTTACCTGTCGAGGGGCTCCTTGCTGCTGCGGTCATTGTCCAAGGACGGCTGGACGGAGCCGCAGGCCATCCCGGCCGCCAATCCTTCCTGGCCAGCCCTGGCGGCCGGCAGCGGCGGGGTGCGGTTGACTTTCCTTGGGGATGCCGCTCGCGGGCCGGCCGCCCTCTGGCTCGTCCGGCCGGGCGACCAGGAGCCGGTGCTGGTTCCTTCCTTGGCCGGCAACGTCACCGCGGCATCGCTGCTCGTCAAGTTCGATTTGCGGTATTCCCGGTCGCACTACCGCCCGCACGATATCTGGGTGGCGGTCAACGACGTGGTGGTGGGGAAGTTTGACCAGACCCTTCTGGAGGGGCGGTACCTTTACCGCCTCGATCCCTATCAGATCTTCACCTCTTCCGGGCGCCCGGTCTTCAACCGCGTGGGGATTCGCAGCTGGCACATGAACGGCGGCCACTACGCCGTGAACAGCGAGTACCAGCTCATCACCCGCACCTCTTGGAGCGAACGCTACGGCTTCGCAGAAAGCGAGGAAGCCCTGCGCTCTTCGGCGGGCAACCCGCGCCTCAACCACGACCAGCCAGACCTGGCGCTGCTGGCCAACCGCCTCAACTTGCCGGTTGAAAAACCCCAGCCGGGCGTCATCCCGCTGGCCGTCAGCGTCGCCAATCTGGGCGAGGCCGCTTCCCCGCCGGAGCGGCTGGTCCTGAGCGGTGGAGAGAAGGACCTTCTGGCCCAGGCCGAAGTCCCCGCCCTCCAGCCCGGCGAAGAGAACGTGGTCATGCTGCCGCTCAGCTATGATGGCCGGCTCGAGCGCGCCGTCCTCCGCCTCGAGCCGAAGCGGCCGGATTTCGATCCCAGAAACGATATTCTGGCGCTGACGCTCTGGGAGAGGGAAAGAGGCTCGCCGCCGGCGGGCCTGGCCGGGGACGGGATGCCCGGCAAGGTCGTGGTCAAGGCTCTGGACAGTCCGGAGCCGCCGTTTCTGTGCCGCTTCCTCGAGGCCGGGAGCGGCAAGGAAGCGGCGAGAATGGAGCGGGGGCGCCTCCTCGGTCCTCTCCCTCCGGGGCGTTACCGGCTGGCCATCACGCCGTTCCAGTACGAGGGTAAGGAAGTCCTTTTCCCCGGCGTGTTGGAGCATCGCGCCGAGGAAGAGCTCCGGCTGGCTTTCCGGACGGCGATCCAGATCGAGAAGTCCGAGGAGGCCGGGCGGCTCTGGCGCTGGGAGGCGGTCAAGCCGGACCGGCCGGAGGAGGCCGTGCAGTGGCAACAGGGGGAGCATCCCCTCATGCTTCTCCCGCCGGGGGAGTATCGCATCGCCGTCCAGCCGGCGCAATACGCCAGCGGGAGAACCGTGCTTTCGGAGAAGATCGCCGTCGAGGAAGGCCAAGTTCGGGTCGTCCCGCTGACGAGCGGCATCAAGCTGGACATGCCCGCGGCATCGGGGCCGCTCTTCCATTGGGAGGCGGTGGATCCCGGCAATCCCGGCAAGGCGCTGCAGTGGCAGAAGGGAGATCTCAAGGCGATGGTGCTCTCGCCCGGGGCGTACCAGGTGGCCATCCAGCCGAGCCAGTACGGCAGCGGCCGGCTGGTGCTGGCGGAGAAGATCGAGGTCATGCCGGATGCATTGCATGTCCTCAAGCTGCGAAGCGGCATCAAGATCGAGATGCCGAAGGAGGCAGGACAGCTCTTTCAGTGGGAAGCGGTGGAAGCCGGCAAGCCCCATCAGCGGGTGCAGTGGCAGAATGGCGATCTCAACGCGATGGTGCTCTCGCCCGGCGCGTACCAGGTGGCCATCCAACCCACGCAATACTCCAGCGAGCGCCTCGTCTGGCCGGAAAAGCTGGCGGTGCAGGATGACCAGTTCACGGTCCTCAATCTTCAAAGCGGTATCCGCTTGGCAGGCCCCGAGGGGGCGAAGCCGGAATTCGAGTGCCGCTTCCTCGACGCCGAAACGAGGCGCCTGGTGCAGTCGGCGCGCTCCACCTGGAACGTCCAGCTCCTTCCTCCCGGCCGCTACCGGGTCGAGGTCCGGAAGAGCGCGGCCGTGCCCTGGAAGCCGGCCGGCGATCCGGTCCAGGTCGATGCCGGCAAGGTCGCGGAGGTGAAGCTGGCCGAGCTGCCGTGAGTGGGGATCCGAAGTCACGGATCAATATCAAAATCGTGGAAATCGGCGAGCGCCTTGGGAGGGAAAGCCGCCCGCAGGGCGTTGAGGACCACGAGGACGTCGATGACTTCCTGGGAAACGGCGCCGGCGACGGGCGGCAAGTGGCCGAGGGCGGCGAGAATCATGCCCGCCAGGCTCAAGCTCATTCCGCCGATGGCGCTTTGCAGGGCGATGACGCGCATGCGGCTGCTGATGTGCAGGAACTCATCCACCTTTTCCAGCGAAGTGTTCATGATCACCGCCCCTGCGGCCTCGGCGGTGATGTCGCTCGTTTGTCCGAACGCGACACCGACGGTGGCGGCCAGCAGCGCCGGGGCATCGTTGATGCCATCGCCGAGGAACAGCGTCCGGGCTTTCCTGGTTTCGGCCTGGACGATGGCCAGCTTCTCCTCGGGGCTCTTGCCGGAGTGCACTTCGCTGATGCCGACCCAGTCCGCCAGGTAGCGGACTTCCGATTCCCGGTCGCCCGAGACCAGCATGACTTTCTCGAAACGGTGCTTGGGCTTGAGATGGCCGACGAAAGAGACGCCGTCCAGGCGCGGCTTATCGCGGAAGCGGTAGGTGGCGGCATAGGCATCGTCGATGAGGATGCAGCACTCCAAACCGCCCGCCGCGGCGGGAAGTTCTCGGGCGACGGAGGGATATCGAGCCGCTATCCGACGGCGACTGGTGATCTGGATTTTTCGATCGTCCACGGTTCCGCGGAGACCCTCTCCCGGCCGCTCGCTGATCTCCGTCGCCTCCTGGAGGGGGATGCCCGCCTCCTCCGCCGCCGAGAGGATGGCGCGAGCCAGCGGATGCTTGGAGTACCGCTCCAGGCTGGCCGCGTAAAGGAGCACTTCCCTGGGGGCGAAGCCGGGGGCGCAGAGCTGCTCGGTCAGCTTCGGCTCGCCGTAGGTGAGGGTGCCGGTCTTGTCGAAGATCACGGTACGGCAAGTCTCGATCTGCTCCAGCACTCCAGGGTTCTTGACGATGATGGCGCATTTGGCGGAGAGGGAGATGGCGCCGATGATGGCGACGGGGATGGCGATGAGAAGAGGGCAGGGAGTCGCCACCACCAGGACCGCCAGGAATCGATCGGCCTGGCCGCTGATGATCCAGGCGGCGAGCGCCACGGCGACGGCAAGCGGGGTGTAGAAGGCGCCGAGCTGGTCGGCCAGCCGGCGGAGCCGCGGCCGCTGGTGCTCGCAGGCCCGCATGACCTGCATGATCTTCTCATAGCGCGAATCGACCGCGAGCCGGGTGGCGCGGATGGTGAGGGCGGTCTCGCCGTTGATCGCGCCCGACAGGACCTCCGCGCCGGGGGTTTTCGACATCCGGAACGGCTCGCCCGTCAAGTAGGACTCATCCATCACCCCGCGCCCCTCGACCACCACTCCATCGACCGGACAGATGCCATGCGGATAAACCAGCAGCGTGTCGCCGATGGCGATCCGGTCCAGCGAGACCTCCTCGATTTCGGCGCCGCGCTTGCGGTGGGCGGCCGAGGGCATGCGCCGGGCAAGGGCCTGGAGCACCGAGGAGGCGCTGCGGACGGCATAGTTCTCCAGCGCTTCTCCGCCGGAGAGCATCAGCACCACCAGAGAGCCAGCCAGGTATTCCTCCAGCAGGACCGAGGTCACGATCGAGATGCCGGCGAGAAGATCGGAGCCAAACTCGCGCTTCCAGAGCTTGACGAGGAGCTCGAAAACGAGAGGGATTCCCCCGATGATGAGCGTGGCGAAGAGCGGCGTGCGGGAGGTGAAAGCGCTGGCGTGAAAACCGAAGCGGAGGATCAGGTGGGCCGTGATCGCCGCGACGGAGAACAGGGCGATGAGGGTATGCTTCCGCGTCGCCGGAATGAAGCCGGACTTCTGGATCGGGTCGCTGGACATCGGCGCTCTCTCAACGGGACATTTTGCCGGATGGCCGCCGAACTATCAACCCAGGATAGCTCTTTGTTTCCCGTTATGGCCGGAAAAGGGAGTTTCGCGATCGCAGCCGAAATTCGCTCAGGGGGATAGCCTCAACCTTCTCATGGACGGGATAGGTATGAGAGCCTGGGTAAACAATCCACCCCCGCTCCAACTTGAGGTCTTCGATGGCTATTTGTAGCGACTTGGTCAAGGCCGGAGCCTCGCTGCACTTGAACTCCACGCCGTAGGGCCGGCCGCGGTGGAAAACGAGCAGGTCCAGTTCTGCTCCTGAGTGAGTGCCCCAGAAATAGGCCTCTTCGAAGTTTGCCAGGCGAAGGATCTGGTCTAGAGCGAATCCCTCCCACGAAGCTCCGTACTTGGGATGGACAATGAGGTCATCGTGACTCTCAATACCAAGAAGGCCATGGAGGATTCCGGAATCCCGAAGGTAGACCTTGGGCGATTTGTACTGGCGTTTGCCGATATTGACCCACCAGGGCTGAAGCTGGCTGACCATGTAAGCTCCGGTGAGAATTTCCAGGTAACGGCGTGCCGTGTTTTCCGACACCCCAAGGGAGCGGGCCAACTCGGCAGCGTTCCATATCTGGCCGTGGAAATGGGCGAGCATCATCCAGAATCGGCGCATGGACTCGCTGGGGATGGTGACGCCCAACTGGGGTAAATCCCTCTCCAGGAAAGTGCGGATATAATTCATTCGCCATCGCAAGCTGCCTCTCTCACTGGTTGCGAGGAAGGAACGGGGGAAACTACCGCGAAGCCACAAGTCCTTCCAGCGGGACGAGCCGACCTCTTCGAGGTCAAATCCCGCAAGATCCACGAAGCTGACGCGGCCAGCCAGAGATTCCGAAACTCCTCGGACCAATCCGGGGGAGGCGCTTCCAAGAATAAGGAAGCGGGTCTTACAACCGCTGCGGTCGACAAGAGGACGGAGAACGGTGAATAGTTCGGGCTGTTTCTGAATCTCATCGATGATGACGAGGCCATGGAGTTCGGAGAGGACTCGCTCGGGATTTTGGAGCCTGGCGCGATCCACAACTGATTCCAGATCAAAGTAATGGAGATCAGAGCGTCGGCGGGCGAACTGCTTCGCCAGGGTGGTCTTGCCGCACTGGCGAGGCCCCAAAAGGGCGCAAATAGGAGATTCGGCGAGGGACCGACGGATTTTTGCTAGGGCTTTTGTTCGCTGGATCATGCTAATATTTGTCCTTGTATTTTCTCAGTATGATTGCGGAAATACAAGGAACTTATTCCGCCCAATGGATCCCTTCACAGGCCCTGTTTCTTCAAAAAATCCAGCACCCGATCGAATGTCTCGGCGATGACCGGATCTTTCATGGCCTCGCGGCCGCCGTCAAATCCATGGCCGCGGCTGGTCAGGGTGATCAATGCGGATTTGACGCCCTGGCGCTCCAGTTCCCGGGCCATCAGGACGGATTGCTGGTAGGGGACATCGGTGTCCCGGTCCCCGTGGAGCAGCAAGGTCGGCGGGTAGTCCTTGGAGATATTGCGGAGGGGACAGAAGGGATCGAACCGCCTGGGCTCCCGGTCCGGATCGAGGCCGGTCACTTCCTTGGGCCAGAGCCCCTGCTGGCGGCAGTAAAGGTAAAAACGATATCGCTGGCCGCCTTTATCTTCCGCGATCACCGGCCCGCCGACGGCCTGGTATGCCTCCTCCTTCGACACGGCGGGCTTTTGAGAGTAGTACGGATCCGGCCGGCTGTACCACTCGCTGGCGATGTCGCCGTAGCCGTAAAACGACACCAGGGCCTTGGGGCGCGGTTTCAAAATGAATCCCGCCATCAAAGCGAGATAGCCGCCGGCGGAGTGTCCAATCACCGCGATCCTCTCCGGATCGATTCGAAACCCGCCGGGGCCCTTCTCGCGCAGCCATCGATAGGCATCCTGAAGGTCCTCCAGGATGCCCTGGAGCTTGGTTTCCGGCGCCAGGCGGTAGTCGATCGAGATGACCGCGTAACCCGCCTGGAGGTATTTTTTCAACTGCTCGGAATGGAGCGACCCGCGGCTGCCGCCGATCAAGGCCCCTCCATGAATCCACAAAATGGCCGGCCGCCCCTTCCCATAATTCACCGGCGCATCGTCGACCCGGTAGACCTCCGCCTGGATCTGGCAATCCCCGACTGCCTTGTAAGTGTAAGTTTGTTTTGAGAATGGGTCGCCGCCGGTCTCCTCGGGGCGGCCCGGATCACCCGCTCCTTGCCCAGCTCCCGGTCCTCGGTCGAGGGAAGAAGGAGAAAGACACCCCAGGGTCAAGATCGCGATTCCAAGAACCAGCTCTTCCAGGT
>JACQVS010000077.1 GCA_016209605.1 Planctomycetota bacterium | reverse complement strand
GGGTGTAGGGGCGGGCCGCAACAGCCGCTGGAGATGGCAGGTAATGGCAAGTTCAAGGTTGTCAGATGACAAGGATTGGTTAGAATCTACTGTTTTTACGAGATTTACTGCGAACTGGGACTGTAGAATTTTCCGTCGCGATAGAACTTAAAGAACATTTCCTGGTCAGGTTTGGCCAGGGGAGGTAAGTAGAAATGCCACGGTCTCCCGAAACGATTCGTAACCTTGCCCTCATTGGCCAGAACGCCAGCGGAAAAACCACGTTGCTCGAGCATCTGCTCTTCAAGGCGGGGGCGATTCCTCGCCTCGGCAAGATTGAAGATGGAACTTCGGTCCTGGACTACGACGACCTGGAGCGGGAGCGCCGCCACACCATCGATCCCAAGGTGGCTTTTTTCGAAAAAGATGGCGTGCTGGTGCATTTGATCGACACGCCGGGATACCGGGATCTTCTGGGCCACATCTTCGGCCCCTTGATGGCGGTGGAGGCCGCGGTGCTGGTGGTCGATGCCGATGAAGGGGTGCGGCCTTACACCCGCAAGCTCTGGCAGCTCATCGAGCGCAACAACCTGCCCCGCTTCGTGGTCATCAATCGCCTCGACCGGGAGCATGCGCGCTTTGAAGAGATCCTCGATCAGCTCCACAAGCTCAGCCCCAAGTGCGTCCCCATGACCGTGCCCGTTGGCCTCGGCCCCTCCCTGAGCGGTGTCGAAAGCTCCTTCGGAGCGGCCAAGGGCAAGTCGGAACTGGCGAGGACTTACGGCGAGAGCTTCATGGAGACGGTCATCGAGACCAACGAAGAGCTGCTGGAGAAGTATCTCGGCGGCGAGGAAATCTCCAGCGCGGTCCTCGACCAGCAGCTGGCCGAGGCCATTCAAAAGCGCGGGATTTTCCCGGTGCTGTCAGCCTCGGGCGCCAAGGACCTCGGCCTGGCCGAACTCGTCCAGGCGCTGGTCAAGTACGCGCCGCCGGCGAGCACCGATCTCGGCCGCACCGCCCATCTCTTCGACAAGCCGGAGGAGAAGGCGGCCTTGAAGTCCAGCTCCGGCGAGCCGCTTTGTGGATTCGTCTTCCGCAGCGTCAGCGATCCATACGTCGGCAAGCTGACTATAACGCGCCTCTTGTCCGGAAGCGTGGCTCAAAACGGCTTGTTCATCAATCCTCACACCGGCAAGACGGAGAAGATCGGCAAGCTGGTCCGATTGCAGGGGAAGGAGCAGGTGCCGGTGGAGTCGGCGGGGGCCGGTGAGATCGTCGCCCTCCTCAAGGTCGAAGCGCTCAAGTGCTTTGACACCATCGCCACCGGCGAGAAGCGCCTGGTCATCGATCATCCCAAGCTTCCGACGCCGATGTACGGGCGGGCGCTGGAGCCCAAGACCAAGACCGATGAAAAGAAGTTCAGCGAGGCCATTGCCAAGGTGACCGATGAGGATCCGGGAGTGGTGGCGAAGCGCGATCACCGCACCAACGAGATGGTGGTGTCGGGTTCCAGCCAGCTCCACTTGCTGATCGTCATCCAGCGGCTCAAGAATCGCTTCAACGTCGAGGTCAACACCAAGGATCCGAAAATTCCCTACCTGGAGACCATCACAGCCAAGGGGGATGACAAGTACCGCCACAAGAAGCAGACCGGCGGCGCCGGCGAGTTCGCCGAGGTGTGGATGCGCGTCGAGCCGCTCCCTCGCGGCGGCGGGTACGAGTTCGCCAACGACGTCTTCGGCGGCGCCATTGCCGAGAGTTATGTCACCTCGGCGGAGAAGGGGGTCAAGGTGGTCATGGAGCAGGGAGTCATTGCCGGATATCCGGTGGTGGACGTCAAGGTGACGGTTTACGACGGCAAGGAGCATCCGGTCGACTCCAAGGATGTGGCCTTCCAGAAGGCGGGGCGCGAAGCCTTCAAACTGGCCGTGAGGCAAGCCAAGCCGGTGCTCCTCGAGCCGATCGTCAACCTGGAGGTCACCTTTCCCGCCGAGGCCATGGGCGACATCACCGGCGATCTGAACCGCCGGCGGGCGCGCGTCAACGGCATGGATTCCGATGGAGAGTTCCAGACCATCCGCGCTCAAGTGCCTCTGGCGGAGATCAGCGAGTACTCGAATACCCTGGGAGCCATGACCGGCGGCCAGGGGACTTACGAAATCGAGATGTCCCACTATGAAGTCGCCCCGGGCAACGTCCAGCAGAAGATCATTGAGATGGCGGCGCGGGCGCACCAGGAGAAGAAAGAGGAGGATTGACCTCCTCCCGTCATAAAATCTCGATATCCGCCTCGATGATGCTGATCCTCGGATCCATCATCAGGAAGTTCTTGACGGTCTGCACCGCCGAGCTCACGAACTTGGCCTCGTTGCCGACGGTGGCGATCCCCAGCTCGCCCGCCTGCCACTTGTCGTTGGAGCCGATTTCGGCGACCGAGACGTTGAAGCGGGACATCAAGCGGTCCTTGAGGGACCGCACCACCATGCGCTTCTCCTTGAGGGAGCTGGCCCCCAGGACCCGGAAGTAGACGCGCAGCACGCCGATTCTCATAACGAAATTCCTTCCAACCCGAAATCGCCGGCCTTCTTCTGCAGGATTTCCAGCGGGATCTCAAGATCCATGGAAGCCTGCCGCAGATCGCCGCCTTTTTGCGCCACCATGGCGGCAATGAAGGCGCGCAGCTCGCCCCGCAGTTTCATGGGGCTGATTCCCAGGAGCCTCGCCGCGGGCCGGAGCTTCCAGCCGCTGGCCCGCAGCCCTTCCAGGATGGCCTTGCCGGCCAGCTCCCGCTGGATCTTGTAAAAGGGCGTGTCTTGCTTATCGCCCTCGTCCTTGTCCTCGGCCTCGCCTCCCTCGTCGGCGTGGTTCGAGGCCGCCATGTTTTCGGGCGCGGCGGCGCTCCTGAGTTCGAGCCCTTTGCCCGTCTTGATCATGTGGAGGAAGGCCTCCCGGTTGATGGCCACCAGGCTGGCGAACGAGCGCTGGACGGGAAGTTGCGCTCCTTCCCCTGGCCCCGAAGCGTGATCGGTGTCCAGGAGGAACGCGCCCACCGGCTTCACCGGCTCGCCTTTCTGGATCCTCAGCACCGCTTCGATGGCGTCCCGGTCGAGGATTTTTCCGGAGCACAAATCGACTCCCAGCTCCACCACGTTTTTCAGCTCGCGGGCGTTGTTGGCGCCCCAGGGCAGGCTGACCAGCAGCTCCATGGCTTCCGCGGTGATGGAGGGGGCTTCCTTGCCGTTCTCGCGCGCCGAGCTGGCGATGAAATGATGGACCAGCGGCGGGATGTCTTCCCGCCTCTCCCGAAGCGCCGGCAGATGGATGGGGAGCTTGTTGATGCGGTAATAGAGGTCCTGCATGAATTCGCCGCGGCTGACCAGGTCGGGGAGGGACCGGTTGGTGGCGCAAATCACCCGCACATCGACCTTGCGGAACTGGTTTTCTCCGACCCGGCGGATCTCCCCCTCTTGCAGCACCCGGCGCAGCTTCTGCTGGAGGGCCTTGGGGGCATCGCTGATCTCATCGAGAAAGATGGTTCCGCCGTTGGCTTCTTCAAAGGCGCCAAGTTTTTCATCCGTCGCTCCGGTGAAGGCCCCCTTGGCATGTCCGAACAGCTCGCTTTCCAGGAGATGCTCGGCGAGTCCGGAGCAGTCGACGACCACGAAGGGGCCCCGCTTCCTCGGGCTGTTGTAATGGATGGCGCGGGCCACCAGCTCCTTGCCGCAGCCCGACTCTCCCGTGACCAGCGCCGTGCGGTCGACGGAGGTGGCGATGCGGATGAGCTCGAAGACGCTCCGCATGGCCTCGCTGCGGCCGACGATGTTCTCGAAGCCAAAGCGGACATCGATTTCCGAGCGCAGCTTTTGGATCTCGTGGATGTGTCCCTGATGAACCAGGGCCACCTTCAAGTAAGGAGCGATCACCTGGCTGAACTCCTGGAGGAAGTCCAGATCCTCCTCGCCGAAGATGTTGCCGGGGGAGTGGCTTTCGATGTACAGCGCGCCGATCACCTGGTCCACCAGCTTGATGGGGACGCAGATCAAGGAGAGGGTGGAGAAGCCCTTGAGGCTTTCGGCGGTCAGGAAGCGGGGGTCCTCCTTGGCGTTCTCGCAGCGTATGGGCATCCCTTCCTCCATGGCGCGCTGGACGACGGTGTGGCTGAAGGTCAAGTCCTCCTCCTCGATGCGCCATCCGGCACCCACCTCGAGGGCGCCGACCTTGGCGCCTTGAATGAGCAGCAGGGCCCGTTCGATGTGCCGCCCCCCCTCGAATTCGATCTCTTCCATGGCGGTGGCGATGATCTTGTCGAGGGTCATCCGGATGTCGTACTCCCAGTCGATCTTCTGGAGGAGATAGAACGCATCCAGGGCATTGTGAATGCGGTTGAGAATGGCCCGGCGGCGGTAGGAAGTTGGTTTCATGTTTTGATTTCCTCGGCTGTCAGCCGATCCTTTTCAAGATCTTCTCCGCCTCCTCCGCCCGCTTAGAGGCCCCGCAATGCTGGAATAGTGTAACGGCCTTTTCCAGGCATGCGCAAGCGGCATCCCCTTCTTCCAGCTGCTCCCAGAGCAAAGCCTCTTCGAAGTGGGCCAGGCCCAGCTCGAAGCGGGCTCCCATGGCTTCAAAGCTCTGCTTGGCGGCCTCAAAGTGCTTCTCCGCCTGGTCCACCCAGTCCGGCCCCAGCTCGCGATAGCAGCGAGCCAGCTGGCGGTGGGCGATGGAGGCGTCGAACCGGGGGCCAAAGCGGTCGAGCGCTTCGACGGCGCGGCGAGCGGCCTCCGCCGCCGGGTCGAGCTCTCCCGCCGCCAGGAGCAGCTCCGACTCCACGCAGTGCAGCCAGCCGTGGATTTCGCGCCCTTCCACTTCCCTGGCCGCCTGCCAGCTCTTCGCCAGGAACTCCCGCGCTCCCGGAAGGTTGCCGGCGAGGAACCGCGCCCGCGCCACTTCGGCCAGGTAGGAAGCCTGCAAGGCGGTATCGTTCACCTCGAGGAGGACCTTCAAGCCCTCGGACAAGCACCGCTCGCCGACCTCCGGATCACCTCGGGCGTTGTCCAGACGCCCGAGGCTCTGGCAGGCATCGGCAATGGCGCGGGGATCGCCGAGTTTTTGAGACAGCTGCAGGTTTTGATGAAATATCGCCTCCGCGCCGGCGAAGTCCCCTTGATAAAATTTGAAAGCGCCGACGTTGCCGCTCGAGATCAAGATTCCCTTGCGGTCTCCAACCTCGTTGAAAATCAAGAGAGCCTCGCTGGAAGTGGCCAGAGCCTGCTGGACCTCGCCGCGATGCCCCAGCGCCCGGCTCAGGTTGTTGAGGATGATGGCGATGCCGGGGCGGTCGCCGAGCTGCTCCCGGAGCGCCAGGGACCTCCGAAAGCATTCGATGGCCTTCGGCAGATCTCCGCGGACCCGGTGGAGGTTGGCGAGGTTGTTCAAGGAGGTGGAAACCTGATCCGTTTTTCCGGACTTTTCGAAGCAACCGATCGACTCCTCGATCCGGGCAATGGCCGACTCCAGCTCACCCTTGCGTTTTTCGACCAGACCCAGGCCCAGAAGCGCCGTGCCCATGCCTTCCAGGTCGCCGCCTTTACGGTAGCTCTCGAGGCTTTGCAGGAACAAATTTCCGGCGCCGGCCGGATCGCCGCGGTCGAATTGGACGCTGCCGAGGCGGTAAGCGAGGCGCGGGCCCCAGGTGGCGTCCTGCCCGGCCAGCGCCTTACAGCGCTCGAAAGCCGCCTGCGCCAGATCGAACTCGCCGCGGCGCTGCTGGATCCGGCCTTCTTCATCGAGAAGGGAAATCAGGTGCTGAACGCTGTCGCTGATGGCCGCCGCCTCCTGGAAGCAGGCGAGCGCCGCCTCGAGGTCCCCCATGCGGGTGTGGATTTTCCCCATTTCTTCAAGAAGCGGGAGGCGCTGGCGCGAGTCGGTGACCAGGCCCAGGGCCCGCTGATAAGCCGAAAGGCTGCGGCGGTAAGCCCGCTTCAAGCCAGCGCAGCGGGCAAAGCGGAGATAATTGACGTTGGCCGGCTCGAGGTCCGCGCCGCGCTCGAAATGGCGGGCGGCCAGCAGCCAGGACTCTTCGCCGATTTCGGCTTGCATGCCTGAAAAGATCTGCGCCAGGCGGCGGTGGTAAAAGCGCCTTTCACCCGCCTCCCCGAGACTCTCGCACCGCTGCCACAGCGCGGCCCTTTGAAAGCGGTAGTCATCGGCGCCGCCCTCGATGATTCCCAGCTCGGCGAGACGGCGGAGGGCGGCCTCAAGGCCGCCGGAGCCGCTCCCGGAAATTTCCGGTTCGAGCAAACGGGCTAGGATCTTTTTGGGAAAGGCTTCGCCGATCGCCGAGGCGGCCGCCAGAACTTTCTGGAGCGGCGGGGCCAGGGCCTCCTCGGGCAGAGGCGCTCCCTCCGGTGGACGGGGCTCTTCTGCCGGGCCGGGGATTTCCCGGCCGGCGGGCTCTTCGAGCCGCCACATGCCGGCTTGCTTGCGGATGCGGCCGCGGCTCCAGAGATCCTTGAGCAGCGCTTCCGCGCTTCCGGGATTGCCGCCGCTTCGGGTGATGATCGAGAAGAGCAGGGCTCGCTCGGGGACGGCGCAGGAGTCCAGCATCGAGCGGACCAGCTTCTCGATCTCCGGATCCCCCAAGCTGTCAAGCGTCAGGATGGCGAATCCGGTTTGCCCCTCCGCTAGTTCGCGAACTTCCTTCAGCCAGCGCTCCAGGGCGACGGCGGGCCCTTTCGGATCCGATCGGCAGGTGGCAATGAGCAGGATCGGCAGGGAGGGGAGGGCGGGCAGCAGGCGGCGCAGGATTTCCAGATCGATCTCCTCGGCGTGCTGCAGGTCTTCCAGCGCGATGAGCCGGGGCGTACGCTCGGCCGCGAGCTGGACGAGCTGCGCCGCCGCCTGGAGGAGCTGTTCTTTCTGGAGACCGGCGCTCGCGGGCGGAGGGGCGGCGGGGAAGTGCTGGGCGAGCCGGGCGAGCGCATCATCTCCGCTTCCGGCCGCCAGCAGGGTGTCGAACAGCGCTTTTCCTCCCGGCTCGAGCGCCGCGGCCAGGGCCGCGCCGCCGATCTCCGCCTCCAGTTCGAGAAGCAGCTCGGCCAGAACCTTCCGGACTCCTTGCTGGATCGGGCCTTCCTCCTGGTAGACCCCCTCCAGGTACGAGCAGCCGTGTTTCAGCACCGCCGCGGTTTTGAAGCCGCTTCTTTTGAGCAGATGGGTTTTGCCGATCCCGGCCGGGCCGCGGAGGAGGAAGCACCGGCCGGACCTCTGCCCAACGCCTTTCATGGCCTCCTCCAGAAGGTCGAGCTCGGCGCTCCGTCCTGAAAAGGCTGGTGAATAGAGCTTGTAGGACGGCCTGGCTGGTGATCCTGACCTCGCCATGTCCCCGGAGGCTTCCAGCAGCTCGCAAGCCAGCTCCCCCGCCGAGGAAGAGCGCCGGTGCGGCTGCGGCGAGAGCTGGCGAAGGACCACGGCGGACAGCGCCGGCGGGCAGGCGGGATTCCATTGCTGAAGGGGTGGCGGTCCGGCGCTCCGCCGGGCGAAGATCTCCCCCGCCCGGCTGAACGGCAGTCGACGGGTGAGAGTCTGATAAAGCAGCACTCCCATGGAATAAAGATCGGAGCGGGGATCGGGGTGGAGGCTGGGATCGGCTCGCTCCGGCGCCATGTAAAGAGGCGTCCCGGGCTCCTCTTTTTCAACCCGTTTGTCCTCGTCGATCCCGAACGTCAGGCCGAAATCCACCAGCTTGGGCAGAGGATCAGGATCGAGTCGCAGCTCTGGAGCGGTCGGGGTTGGGCGGGTTGAGGATTTGAGAGCCGCCGAGGGGACCAGCAGGATATTTCCCGGCTTGAGGTCGCGGTGCACGAAGCCGGCCTTGTGAAGGCACTCAAGGGCCTCGAGCAGCTTGATAAAAAGGCGCAGGGTCCACTGGATCTCCGGGCCGTCGGGGGGCGGCAGGTCCATGAAGGCGCTCAGGGAGGCTCCCTCCAGCATCTCCATGGTGTAGTAGCGCTCGCCGCGGTAGCTGCCGAGGTCGTACAGCCGAACCACGCTCTCGTGCTGGAGGAGATGCAGCACGTGAATTTCCCGCTCGAAGCGCGCGCGGTCCAGGGGGTCTTCCTGGTCGGGACGGAGAAGCTTGAGGGCCACTTCCCGCCGCTCGACCAGGTCGTACGCCCGGAAAACGATCCCCATGCCCCCCTGCCCCAGCCGGTCCAGGACCTCATAGCGCGAGAACCGTCGGGGCAGGACCATCGGGGAAGGAGCGGACATGCTTGATCTAGGCGGTTCTCTGTAAAGACTTATATTTCGTTGGAACGCTGGAATTTGCGGGCCATCCCGGCGGCGTCAGGATTTTTCAGAAAGTCCGTGGCAGACGGCTAAATTTTAGCCGCCGGATACCATTTTATCATGAGAAGACCGTCCGTCCACGGCCCAAATGGACCCGGGACACGGCCCAAATGGACCCGGGACAGGGGAGGTGGGGTAGGGGAGGGAATACCTCATTTGGGGGATAAAAATACTCTAGAAAGGGGACTGTACAAAGGTCCTCAGATTGGCTCTCTTAACGGCCATAAGGTAACGACCCAAGGAGGGTGGATCTTGAAGAATATTCTTCTCATAACCAAGGACCCGAAGCACCGGGTCCTCTATGAGACCGGTTTGAAAAAACACTTCCAGGTCCAGTGCGAGGCCAAGTTCAAGGAGGTTCGCGAAGACGTGGAGGCGATCATTCTGGACATCCCGGGAACCCACCGCACCGTCGATCTCGAGTGGGTGAATAAAGTGCAGCAACCGGTGGTGGTGCTGACTCCTGAGGACACCTTG
This sequence comes from Planctomycetota bacterium, assembly GCA_016209605.1. Lineage (GTDB taxonomy): Bacteria > Planctomycetota > UBA8108 > UBA8108 > JACQVS01 > JACQVS01. The sequence goes on along the minus strand of JACQVS010000077.1, from coordinate 19,616 downwards.
CCCCTCCCCCCAGGGGAGAAGTTCCGGGTGTTGACTTATCCGGTCGACATCCGGAAGTTGCTCAACGCGCTCTCGGAAGTCGGCGTCAAGCCTTGATAGCCGGCTTGAGTTTGCTGCCGTAGCCGACGCTCAGATGACAATGCGATTGCGGATGGCCGAGGCGTTGGAGTAAGCGCCCTCCAGCTTGAGAAAGTGCTGCAGGGACTCCTTGGGTATGGCCAGGCGCTCGAGCGCCTGCTGCCACTCTTTCGCCTCATCCGCCCGCCCCATGTGCTTTATCAAGGTGTAAAGCTTCGAGTAAGCGCCGGCGATCTTGAGCGTCTTGCTCAGGAAATTGAGGGACATGAGGGCGTTTTCGTAGTGACGCTCGGCATTGTTGTGGAATCCGAGAGCGTAGCTGGCGGCGCAGGCGCCGCAGTAAAATTCCACCTGCACGTCTTCGATGCGCGATCGGCTCTCCTCGATCAGGCATTCAAAGGCTTCCAGTGCCGAGTGGTAATTCCCGCGCAGCAGCTGGTAGTGGCCGATCATCAGGATGCGGATCTGATCGGTCGTCAGCGTGTTGGGATCTTCGAAGTCAAGGAAGCGCTGCATCTCCAGCTCGGTGTTCAGGCAAATCTCGCCGGACTCCTGCAGGACCTCCTCGACCATGGCGTTGTGCAGGGAGTAAAAGCGGAGGTAAAAAAGCCGCAGGTGGTTGGTCGGGCTCTTCTCCGCCGCCTTGGAGAGATCCTCCGCCCTGCGGAAGTGTTCGACGGCCTCCTTGGTCCGGAGCTGGAAGGAGCGGATCTTGCCCCGCAAGGTTTCCGAGTGGAAGTGCGTGAAGCCATCCAGAGCTTTGTAGGAGGCCTCGAAATCGACCTTGTCCATGATCAGATCCAACCACCCCGGAGGGCTGGCTTCCAGACTGGGAGAAAAATTTTTGCCACTCATTGCACAACTACTTTTCCAAATTACTTCGGTTTGACTGTTCTCAGAACCAACGTCTCAAAACCAAGATCTCAGAACCAACGAACCAGTCGCCAATTATTTAACCAGAAACTTCTCCAATTGAATAGAAAAAAAATCCCCAAAATGTTAAAACATTCTGGGGATTTTTACCCGCGTGTCAAGGGGGCTGTTTTGTTTCTCTTGCCTCCGCAACAGAAACGGATTATTTCTTAATCGCAGCTCGAATTGACGCAGGTCAGGGAGTCGCTGGTCGGATCCTGGCCGCAATTGAAGGGGCCGGGCGCAGGGGGAGGCGGGCCGCCGCTGTAGAGCCATTCCATGAGGTAGATGGAATCGGAGATGTCGACCTGGCCATCGTCATTGGCATCGGCGGCATCCATGCAGCTGGGGGCGGGTCCTCCCGAGAACAGGTAGTTGTTGATGTAATTCGCATCGGCGGCGCTGACCAATCCGCTGTTGTTGGCATCTCCTCGGAGGATAATGTCAGTCAAGTCGACAAGGGCCTGGAGGTCCGTCCAGGCCGCCAGCGGGACCGCGAAGGCTGCCCCCAGGAGAAGAATCTTGAAAAAACGGCAAGCGGTCTGCCTTGAGAAAAGTTTCAACGGCGCTTCCTTTCTCCCTCATATCATTTTGGTAAAGCGAAAAAACCCCGGGTTGGATCACTGCCGATGGTTTCGGCTGAGGGAGAGCCCGTTCTTTAGCGCACTTTTTTATCGGGCGGAATTTCGGCCCCACGCCGGGAGCGAGGGCGCGCCGCGGGCCGGGGGAACGGCCCCAGCCGCTTTAGAAGATGGGCTGAAACTTCTGCGCCAGGATGGTCCGGGAATTGATTTGCAGCTTGCGGTAGATCTTCTTCAGGTGGGTGGATACCGTCCAGCGGCTGATGCTGAGCGCTTCGGCAATGGCCTTGTTGGGCAAGCCGGAAGCCGCCAGAAGGGCGATTTCCTTTTCTCTTTCGGTGAGAGGATCATTCTGGCCCGTCGGGCGCCGGATCAAAGCATATACATAGCCGTGGGACTCCACCTCCAGGAGGACTTCGGCCTGATACCAGTACCGGAATTTCTGGAGGGCTCCCTTGGCGAGCTTCAAGCTGCCGATGTCGGTATTGTATTGATCCAGGAACTGCAGTAAATGGGCGCCAATTTCTTTCTGAATCCCCAGCGTGATTTCCTTGGCTTCCAAGGGCGGCCGAGGATCCTTGGCGGCGTCGATCTTATCCGGACGCACCCCCTCCGGCGGACGCTTCTGAGCAATGAGACCTGGGGAGGGGAACAATGAAACGGCGGGGGGGGAGGGAGCCGGCTCGCCCGGGCTTACAACGTCAATGCCCATAGGACCTCACTTGCGGATCAGGATCCAATTTTCCGAACTACAACCAGTTCCGATCAAACAACCACTCTTTGCCGCTTATCGGCCCGTTGAAAATTTCACGGCCTCTCTGGCGCGGTGTGGCGCCAGTCATCGAGAGCTAGTCATTCCAGGGACGTAAGTCCTGGTGAATGGAGCCCCACGCACGCGGGGCGAATTTGGCCAAGCCGTTGACCCAGCCCATGAATGGACCTGGTCAACCAGGTGTTATGGGAACAATACTATAAATTGGATCTGGGGATCCATCCAGGAAAAATTTTTGCCTGCGCCAGCAGCTCTTCGTAGACGGCCAGGGTTTTCTCGACCATTTGATCGGCCGAAAAGGACTCCAGGACCCGCCGGCGGCCGGCTCGGGCCCGCTGGGCGGCGGCTTGGGGCTGGGAGAGCACTTCCAGGATGCCCTGGGCGAGAGCGGCGGGATCTCCCGGCGGCACCAGGAGGCCGTGGCGGCGCTGCTCGATGATTTCGGGAATGCCGCCCACGGAGCTGGCGATCACCGGCTTTTCCAGGAGCAGCGCTTCCAGGATGGCGGTGCCAAGCCCCTCGCTGAGAGTCGGCAGGACGAAGATCGAGGCGGCCGACAGGATCTCCTGGACATCTTCCCGAAATCCGAGCAGGCGGACCCGATCCCGCAAGCCGAGCCGCTCCACCTGTCGCTCCAGCTCCGGGGCTTGTGGCCCCTCGCCCAGGATTGCCAAGACCGCCTCCTGGCGCTCGAGAACTTGCGGCAGGGCTTCGAGCAGGATGCCGTGGCCTTTTTTAAGCTCCAGGGCGCCCACCGCCAGAAGCAACGGGGCATGGGGGGGAAGGCGCAGCTCGGCTTTGAGCCTCGAGGCGGGAACGGCGGCCTCTCCCTCGGCCTTTTTTTCAGGGGGAGGCCAGCTCGAGCCGTCGATACCGCTGTGCACCACGGCGATCTGGCCGGGGGGGAGGCCATCGCGGATCAACTGGTTTTTCACCGCTTGGGAAATGGCCACGATGCGATCGGCGCCAAAGCGGTACTTCAACCAGTTGAGCCGGAAAGAAAAACGCCGGTAAATGGTCGATTCCAGCCTGCGGTGGACGACGCGCCGGATCCCGGGAGCTAGGCAGGCGGCCAGGCTGCCCAGAAAGAGGGCGTGCGAAGAGTGCATGTGCAAGAGGTGCGGCCGGCGGGCTCGCAGGAAGCGCGCCAGGCTCCAGGCGCAGAACAGATCCGCCTCGTTGAGGGGCCGGATGGGAAAGGTTTCCAGGCCGCAGGCCTCGGCCCGCTCCATCAAAGGGCTGCCGGGGCGGGCCGCCAGAATGGCATCGTGGCCGCGCCGGCGCAGTCCCTCCAGGAGGTAAAGCGTCTGCTGCTCCCCGCCCCGCCAGGTCCGCTCGGTGTTGATGTGAACCGTGATCAGGTTTTTCAATTGCAAGTCATCTGGGCGTCATCTACATTTTCTGGCATCAAGTAATTCTATTCTATCCCGTCGACTTCCTGGATGGGGAGCATTGCCCGTGATTCACGAAAAAACGCAAAGTCTGGTCCACCCCAACGACAACAAAATCGTCTTGCTGATCCTCGATGGCCTGGGAGGCTTGCCGCACCCGCTAACCGGCAAAACCGAAATGGAGACCGCCAAGCTCCCCCATCTGGACCGCCTGGCGCGGCTTTCCAGCGGCGGCCGCATGCAAGTCATCGATCCGGGAGTGACCCCGGGAAGCGGCCCGGCCCATTTAGCCCTTTTTGGATACCATCCCTATCACGTGGAGTTCGGCCGCGGCGCCTTGGAGGCCCTGGGAAGCGGGTTTGACATGGAGCCCCGGATCGACCTTGCGGCCCGGGCCAATTTCGCGACCCTGGAAAGCCCCGGGCATGTCTCGAGCCTCGTCAAGGACCGCCGCGCCGGCCGGCCTGGCGACGCGGAGTGCCGGCGTCTTTGCGAGAAGCTTTCCCAGCGGCTGGGGAAGGAGGTGGAGGGGTGCCAGGTATTCATCCTGCCGGGGAAGGAGCATCGCTTCACGGTGGTGTTCCGGGGCGCGGGCCTGGCAGCCGGATTGAACGACAACGATCCCCAGCGCGAGGGGAATCCCCTGATTCCGATCGAAGCCGCCGGGGCCTCATCCAAGCACGCCGCGCGCGTCGTCAACGCCTTCTTGAAGCGCGGCCTGGAAATCCTCGCCGATGAGAAAACCGCCAACGGCATGCTGCTGCGGGGCTTCTCGGCCCTCCCCCAGGTGCAGCCGTTCAACGAGCGCTACGGGCTCAAGTCGGGAGCCATCGCCGCTTATCCCATGTACCGCGGCGTGGCCAAGCTGGTGGGCATGGAAGTGCTGGGGGCGCCGAAAAATTTTGAGGAGGAGCTGGCCATCCTCAAGGATCGCTGGCGGGACTTCAACTTTTTCTTCGTCCATTTCAAGGGGACCGACACCGCCGGCCATTCGGGCCTCTTCGATGAGAAAGTCAAGGCCCTGCAGGAGGTGGATGCCGCCATCCCCGCAATCGAGGCGCTCGAGCCTGAGGTCTTGATCGTCACCGGAGACCACTCCACTCCCTGCATCCACAAGGAGCACAGCTGGCATCCGGTTCCGGCGATCATCCGCTCTCCCCTGGCCTTGCCGAATCCGGCGGCGGCGTTCTCGGAGCGGGGGCTCATGGCCGGGGACCTGGGCATCTTTCCGGCGACCCACCTGATTCCCCTCGCCCTGGCGCACGCCTCCAAGCTGGACAAGTTCGGGGCGTAGCCGCGCTGCGGTCCTCTTCCTCTCCAGGTATGGCAGCTCCCCGGCTCAGCATCATCCTTTCCACCTTCGACCAGCCCCGCGAACTCCACATGGCGCTCTCGGCCATCGCCGCCGCCGAGGTTGGAGAAGGAGAGACGGCGGAGGTGGTGGTGGCCGATGACGGCTCCGGGCCCGAGACCGCTGCGGCCATCAACGGATTCGCGGAAAGGGCGGCGCTGGCGGTGATCCATGCCTTCCAGCCCAAGGAGGGCTTCCGCCTGGCGGCAGCGCGCAATCTGGCGGTCCGGCAATCGCGCGGAGAGATCCTGGTGTTCATCGATGGAGACTCCCTGGTCTACCCTCGAGCCCTTTCCTTGCATGCCCGCCGCTGCCGGCCTGGGCGGGCGCACTCCGGCGGGCGCTGCCACCTGAGCCGGATCGAAACGGACCGGCTGCTGGAAGGGAAGCTGGAGCGAGGCGAGGCCATGGAGCGGGCGGAGCGGCGTGAGCGCTGGCGGAGGCGCCGCCGCTACCTGAGCAACCTCTTTTACCGCGCCACCGGCTTCAAGGCCCGCCCCAAGCTCCTGGGCGGCAATTGCGCCGTGCATCGAACGGACCTGGAAAGGGTGAACGGATTTGACGAGCGCTTTGTCGGGTGGGGCCTGGAAGATGACGACCTGGCGCGCCGACTGCGGCGGACCGGGGTCGAGGTGAGGGACGGAACCCTGGACTGCCTGGCGCTGCACCTTTTTCACTGGACTCATCCCTCGCACCGCCCGAGCGTCCACCACACCAGCAATTACCGCTACTTCCACCGCCCCGGGTTTCTGCGGCGCTGCCGCCACGGCCTCAAGTTCCGGGTGCTCTCGGAGGTGGGCTTTCAAATCCTGGGAGATCTCCCCGCCGAGCTGGCGCCGCTGCTCCGGCTCCTCGGCCGCCCCCGCCCCGGCGAGGATCCGGAGGTGTTGCTGCTGGCGCCGAATCACCCGCCCGCCGGGCGGCTTCCAGAGGCCGAGATGGTGCTCAGGCTTCCCGCGCCGCCGTGCCCCGAGGCCGATCCGGTGCGGCACTGCCTGGATTATTTGGAGCGTAATTTATAATTTTCTCCTCCGTGACTCCGTGACCCAGTGGCTAATTCGTTTCTTTCGGGCACTGGATCTTCTTCCGCATGGTGAAGAACTCGAGGTCCTTCAAGGTCTGCTCCTTGTTGTGGCAAACAAGGCAGGTGTCCTCCTGGATCGGTTTGAAATGGAACCGCTTGGGATCCTTGGCATGTTCCGGACTCAAGCCGTGGCAGGACTCGCACTGCACGTTGGCGAAGTTGCCGATCCGGGAAGTGTCGAGGAAGGCTTCCCCGTAACCCAGCGAGTGGCAGCCGATGCAGTCGTAGCGATGTTCATCGCTGGTCTTTTGCAGCGATTCCAGGGCGTGCGCGTGCCCGGTCTGCCGCCAGAACTCGAACACCGTCTCGTGGCAGCCCTTGCAGCCCTCGGCGGTGAGGAATTGGTCCTTGCGGGGCAAGGCCGCCTCGAAACGGGCCACCTTGGAGGGATCGATCCCTTTTTTCCACTCGGCGACCAGGTTGTTGAGGTCCGGATCTTCCTTGTGGTGCGGCTCGATGGAGACGCGCTCGAACTGGAAGAGGTTATGATTTTTGAACGCCGCCAACTCGGCGCGGTCTTCCTCGGTGGCCTTGCCGTTATTCAAGGCCGCTTCGATTTCCGCCTGGCGGTCGGCGGGTTTCAGCTTGGCGCCGGAGCGGGTGACGGTGATGTCCAGGAGGCCGAGCCGGGCCCCCTGGCCGTCGCCGCGCAGGAACAAGGTGTCGTCCAGAACCCCCAGCCACTCCTCCTCCTTGATCCAGCTGTGGGTGTTTTGATACTGGATGTAAGGGTCGACCACGGCGGCGACCTCCTTGAGGGCGTGGATGAGCTCGTAATTGCTCTCTTGCTTGAGGTGGGAGAGGGCGACGATCAGGTCCGTCTTGCCGCGCATGGCCTCCACCGCCTGGCGGGCCGCGGTCAGTGGATCTGTGACCTGCATGTTGGGGGCTACTTCCTCCAGGTAATACTTGCCCATGGTCTCGAGAAGCAAACCGAAGACCCCGACCCGTACCCCGCCCGCGTTGTAAATTTCAAACGGCTTGAAAACCGGCTTCTTGCTCTCTTTGTGGAAGCAGTTGGCGGCGAGCACATCGAACTTGGCGGCGGCGGTCAACTGCTTCAGGGTGTCGAGCCCCATGGCCAGATCCGCGACGCCGACTGCCATGGCCCGGTATCCCATGCGGTTGTAGGCTTCCACGATCAACGCCGCCTTGCGAATCGCTTCCTCGCGCTCCGGTCCTTTCAGCCGCTCCGCGGCGGCGAAGAGCGTTCCGCCGCCGTCCAGGAGGAGCGGCTCCCTGCCGGTGGAGCGCAGCTGTTTGAGGTAGCTGGCGCGGCGAACGAGGCTGCCCTGGCGCACTTTCTTGTGCTTGCAGCCGCAGACATCGACGTAACCGTTGTTGTTGACGTTGTAAATCAAGGTGAACTTGCCGATGGGCTTGGCTTCTGGATTTTCCCCCGCCATGGCCAATCCGGCGACACCGGCGCTGACCAGGGGGAGAATCCTGGAAAATAATTTCCTCGAAATCATTCCTGTCCTTTCAAAACCATCATCGAGAATGTGAGAATTTGATCGACCCTTAACCTTTCATCACCCCATCGCAGACCATCTGGCAGTCCGGCCCCCAGAGCGTCTGCAGCAGCAATTCATCCGCGGGGGAGGCCGCGGGAGCGAGCATTTGGTTGAAGAGGTGGATGGCATCGGAAACATCCGTCAATCCATCCTGGTTGACGTCCTGAGTGCAAGGGATCGCATCCATGATGTTTTCCCAGGCTTGAAAGACCGGGGCCTCGGGGTGGAGCCAGGCCCATTTTTCATCGGCAGGCTCGTCTGGAGGGCGCGCCAGCACGGCCACGGCGGGGATTGATGGCGCCGGCTGGGCGGTTTCCGCAGGCAGGGAGGCTCCTGCCGGAGAAAAGTCGGCGGGGCTCGGGGGGGTCGAGGCTTTGGGCCGCGCTTCCTGCTGGACCGCCGTCAATGGCGCGGGCTGGAAGAAGCGCCGTCCGGTCGCGAAGTTTGACACCAGGAGGGACAGGGTCACGCCGACGAGCAGCCCCGCCGCCGCTCCCAGGACGAAACGCCGCCAGAGCATCCGGTTCCGGCGGGCTTTCTTCCCCTGCCGCCGGTGAATCTGCTCGAGGATGGTTCTCGGGAAGTGGGCGGGCAATTGGTGCTGCGGGAACTGGGCGGCGAGGAACCCTTCCAGCAGGTCCAGGCGCTCCTTTTCCAGACGGTCCTTCTCGGCCCGGCAAGCCGGGCAGATCTCCAGATGGTTGGAGATGAACTTCGCCGACGAAGCCTCCTCCTCCATTTCTATGTAGGCGTGCAGCCGGTCCTTGAAGAAGATGCAGCGGGTATCGGCCGGCAGTCTCGAGGCCGGCTCTTCCGGCGATCGCCCGCCCTGATGAGGCCCGTTCTGTTGAGAACAGGGCTCCCCAGAGGCTTGGGAGGGGGCCGAAAAAGGTTCGGAGTCTTGATTGGAATGGTGCTGCATCATGATGGGGCTGCCGTGGCTCGAGCCCTCCTCTCAGGGGTCGTCTCCAGCGGCTTCGGTGCGTCCGAGCTTTTGCTTCAACAACGCTTTGCCTTTTCGAATCAAGTAATCGATGCGATAAGCCTTGATTCCCAAGCGGGCTTCGATGGCCTCATAGCTCAGGCCTTCCAGATATTTAAGTACCAGAACCTGGCGGATTTCGTGAGGCAGGTTGTCGATTTCTCTCGCCAGCCTCCGTTGTTCCTGCCCCTCCTCCGGCGTCCGCTGCGCCAGCCTCGCCTCTTGCTCTTTTTGTTGCCGTATTTCTTTGATTTTAATGATCTTAGTGTGCTCTCGGCGGTACCATTTATGGCAGCGGTTGTGGGCGATTCCAAAGAGCCAGCCGGCGAAGTTTTCCCGGTCCTTGAGGGTGGGCAAGGCGCTGAAGGCGGCCAGGAAGATATCCTGGGTCAAGTCTTCCGCATCGAAAAGGTTTTTCGACTTGTAATAGGCAATGGTGAAAACCGCCTTCTGGTAACGGGCCACCAGCTGCTCGAAGGCGTCGGTTTGCCCCTCAAGGATCCGGAGGACCAGGTCGCGATCCCGCGGCGGGCCGGAAGGACCCGAAGGCGGGATTGCAGGAACATCTCTTGGCAAGGCCGGCTCCGGCCCCGCACCCGCAAGATCTTGGAAGTTCTCGGACATGACCATCGATTATACCGGTTTTTGGAGAAGGTTATTTTTTCTTTGGTTTTTTATCTTTCCTCCGGGGCCGTTTCAGGGGTCGAGACCGGGTGGAGAGCTCGATCAGCCGCTCCCACCGGTCCGGCTGCACCGGGTCGTCCACCGCCGCCCGGTTGCGGCGGACGGCCCCGCACTGGAGGCAGCGATGGACCAGGTCCCAGCCCTGGCTTTCGGATCCTTCCAGGGCAATGGGCTCCATCAAGCCGCCGCAGCGTTGCGCGCGGTCTCCCGGAAGGTGATCGACGTGCCGGGACCACAAGCATTCCGGGCAATGGTTCCGGAAGCCGGTCTGGAGCGGGGACACCGGGGCGCCGCAGTGGAGGCAGCGAAAGGCGTCGTTGCCTTGGCCGATAAAGTTTTTGCGGTTCCAGGAGGCTTCCATTTGAGTTTAATTTCGGTTCGCCCTCGCCCCAACAACTTACCAAAACCTTTCTCCACGGGAACAAGAAAAACCGCGGGCCAATCGGCAGGAAGCGCCCCCAGGAAAGAAAATCAAGGATCAGAGGACCAGCACCGCCGCGGCAATGGTGGTGGTCCAGACATCTTTTTTACCAATGGCCGACTGGGTGATGTTCATGGAGCGGACGATCTTGTTGGAAATGCGGTAGATCTCCTTCTTCTTGTCCCAGCTGGCATCGACATCGAACTCGACCCCCAGAATGGTGGCGAGCATGGAGGCGGCCAGGTCCTCGGCGTAGTCTCCAGCCGTCTTCTCGTTTTCGCCGAAGCTGTGGTGCTCCGACAGGTAACCGAAATGGTTGGGGTCCTTGGGAATGGCCAGGCCGATGGAGGAGGCGATGAGGCGCTCATTTTCATTGGTGTCCTGGCGCGCCATGACGCAGAAGACCACTTGGCCGGGGGTCAGCAAGGTCAATCCATGACTGGCTGGAATGACCTTGCAAAACGGGGGGAAGATGCTCGAGACATGAACCAGATTGAAGTGGGCAATCTTGGCCTTTCGAAGGGCTTCCTCGAAACTGGCCAGGCGCTCCTTGTGCCGTCCTACCCCTTTGGTGAAGAACATGTACCGCGGGGTCCACTCTTGGGGGGTCGTAACCTTCATTTTCCAGCCCTCCCTGAACTCCTTGACTGGGAAGTAATCCATTGTCGTCACCAGCCCGTTGTAACTCTCCAGCAGCTTCTACAAAACGGCTACAGCGGGCCACCAAGCGGAAAATATCATTAAGGGAAGCGGAATTATAGAATTTCTAAAAGTATTGACAAGGGGGATTTTGAAAATCGAGCCGGCAGGGTGCAGCCGGGTCTCTCCCGAATCAGAGCCTGTCTCGGTAGGTAATCCGTCGGCCCGAGGCCGCGACCACCCCGCTCCGCGGGGCGGTGCCCGAGCGCGCCAGGCAAGGGTGAGTTCCGAGCAGCGGCGCAGGAACGAACGCCCGGAAGAGGCGGGTACCGCGAAGCGGTCGCCTCCGAGGGCCGCCCGAAGGCTCGCACGTAGTGCGAGACCGGAGGGGGCCGACGAAGGCTTATTAACCGGAGAAATAAGGCGAGGAGGCCCGACGCCGAATGGCGCGCTTGCAGCCGGCCGAAGCCAGGAGGGCCTACTGAGACGGGCTCTAAGGATTTCCCCCGATTTTCACTCGTTCACCGCCAGGCCGGAGTTGCGGAAGCTGTGGATCAGCCGGCTGACTTCCGCTCCCGGACACTCGGTCTCGCCGTTGAGAATTTCCGAGTGGGTGAAGACGCGGTGGGAGGGAATGCGGTACTTTTTGCAGAGGGCGGCGAGGAACTGCTGCAGCGTCCGGGCTTGCGGGCTGGTCACTTTCTGCCGAGAGTAGTTTCCCAGGAGCACGATGCCGATATTGCCCCGATTGGCATGGCCGCGAGCGTGCGCGCCTTGATACTGGAGGGGGCGGCCTTCCCAGATCCTGCCGGCTCGATCGACGATGAAGTGATAACCGATGTCCGCCCAGCCGTTGGCGCGCTGGTGGACCCGCTGAATTTTCAAGATTTCATTGGCGGTTTCAGAGGCGGAGTTGCTCCAGATGAGCGGTCCGCCGGTGTGGTGGATGGTCAAGCGGCTGATCAAGCCCATTTTTTCTATGTTGGGGAGGATGGGCCGCGCCTGCCAGCGGGATCGCGGCAGAATCTTGGCAGGGTTGAGCGGGCCCAATTCCTCCGGCGGCTCCGAGCTTTCCTCCCCCTTGGAATAAGCTTTCCGGAGAGGAGCCCTGTCAAAGGGCGGGCGGGCGGTCACTCGATGAGAAGACAACTGCTCATCCAGCAGCCGGCGCAGTTCCGGAGCCAGGGGCTTGGAAACCCTGCTCAAATAATGGCCCGCCAGCTCGGGATTCTGCAGGCGCAGCGCGCCGATGTGCAGGAGAATCAGGATCCGATCCCTTTCGGGGCCCGGCAGCCGATCCAGAACCTTCTTCAAGTGAGAGGAGGCCATGTAATAGTCCCCGTTGCGGAAGAAGGTCTCCCCGATGGCGAGATCGATGGAGCCGCTGAGGGGGCCTTGCGGGCATGCCTTGCGGGCAAGGTAGAGGACGTTCAGGGCCTTCTCGTAGTCGGCCAGCTCCAGGTAAGCCCGCCCCAGCCCCAACTGGGCTCTCACCTTCAAGTCCGCGGATTCGGCCCGCTCCGTCCCCTCGGGGAGGGGGGAGAACATGGCCACTTCTTTGAAGGTGGTGATGGCGGACTCGTAGTCCCGGTGGAGGAACTGGTCTTCACCGCGCGCCAGCAGGCCGCGGGCGTTCATGCCGCTCGACGCCGTCTGGCAAGCTGGGGACGACAGGAACAGGAAAATCAAAATCAGCGAAGCGCCTCGCCATCGGGCGCTTTGATCCAACCACCGCCGGAGGTTCAACAATACAAAAGGGGGGGATAGCAGGGTTGCCAAAGGTTTGGTCCTTTACCGTTTCTCAAAGCACTTCTCTTCGCCACCACCCTCAGAAGAGGGGACGGTTGAGGTGAATAACCGGGAGAGGATGGCTTCTTGCTAGCTTTTAGATCTCTCTTCACCTTGAGCGTATTACTCTACCACAGCTCCGGGGCTTGTAAAGCCCCAGGCACGACGGGATTCCTCCGGGTATTTCGGTTGGCGCCGCCGGCGAGCGCAACATCCGGTAACCTGGCAAAAACTGCTACAGGCACGTGGCCAGGTCGCAGGTCAAGTCCTTGGTGGGATCGAAGTCGGGATCGAAGTCCCGGCCGCAAGATGAGAACGGCTCCGGCAGAGGGCCGGCGCCCAAGAAGAGGTGGCGGAAGATCTGGATGGCATCCGAGATGTCGATCATTTCATCATCCGTCGCATCGGCAGCGTCAGCGCACGGCGGCTTGGCCCCGCCCTTGAACAGGTAGTACAGGATGAAACTGGGGTCGGACACGTTGATATTGCCGTCGGCGTTGGCGTCGCCTCGGATGAACTCCTTACCGAAAATTCCCTCTTTCATCCTCAGCTTGTAAATCCGCTGGGTATCCTCGGCAACCGCGTACTCGAAAGGGGGCTGGCCTTCCTTGGCGACGAAAACCAGGCCGGCCGGCTCCCGCGCCAGGAGCGTCGAGGGCAGGTCGACGATCAAGGTTTCGGAGCCGGGGAGGATGATCTGCTCGGCGCCGCCGGCGGGCTTGCTGCGGGAGTAGGCGATGCGGGCCAGCTCGTGGGCGAACCCATCGGCGCTCTTGCCGACGACCCAGTCCAGAACCAGCATGTTATCCCCGGAATCGACCACCGCCAGTCCTCCGCCGGTGAAGCCGTTCACCTCGCGGGGATTGGGGATTTGCTGCGTGGCCGACCGGCCCGTGAAAGATCCGTCCGCGGCGAACGAGTAGGCGACGCCATTTTGGCGGTCGGCCGCCCAGTACTGGTCCCGGACCGCGTCGTAAGCGAGTCCGGCGAGGTCCGGATTGCGGGTCAAGTTGAACGGGGTGCGCACGCGGGCGGCGGCGCCGATGTTTCTGAAGCCGGCGATCTCATTTCCATTGGTTAAAAGCTCGGTGGCCTGGAGGAAGTGCTGCCCATCCTGGTTGAACAGCCACAGCAGCAGGTTGTCCTTGGAGGACCAGGCCACGCCGGTGGTCAAGCCTAGCTGGAAGTTCAATCCCTTGACAAAGGGGCCCGGGAAGCCGCCTTTGAAGTTGAGGTCCAGGTCATAAACGTGGGCGTTGCCCGACTCCAGATCGGCGACCACCAGCCGGTCCCTGGAGCCGATGGAGGTGATGGCAAAAGGCCGCCGGTCGCTGGGATGCTGGTTGGAAAGATAAGAGGTCGAACTGATAACCGAGCCGCGGCCGACGGTGATCCGGCAGGCGCGGTCCGGAAAGATCTCGTCCTTCAAGGAAGTCAAGGTGGCGGTGTACTCGTAAAGCCCGTCGGAGACGTTCTTGTCGGAGGCGCTGCCCGGCCCGGCGGCGCCGTTCTCCAGCATCAGGATCTTTTTGGACTGATTGGCGCGGACATCCAGGCGTGAGATCTCCAGGGTCTTGTATCCTTGGGAAATGAGCCAGTCGAGCTGGACCACCGATCCGGTGATTGAGCAATTGAAGCTGGCGAGGCCGCGCGACTCGGTCGGGTCGGCCGACACCAGGAAGATCTTGGACTGGCCGGTTGAGGTGCCCAGATCCATGAGCACTTCCATGCCTTGATTGGCGCCGCAGGGCGCGTCCCAGTAAAAAATCCCGGTGACGAAATCGTTCTTGCCGATGGTCTTGTCGAGCGGGTAGTACAGTCCTGTGGCATCTCCAAAGGTGAAGAAGATGCCCCCCTCTGTCCCTTCCGCGGCATGGACGCGCTCGACGCGGGTGACCTTGCCCTCGGCGAGGCGGCCGACCGGAAGGTCGAAAAATTCCTTCCCCTCGAGGTTGACATAGGTGATGGAGTTGCCGTAGGCGCCGCCGCCGAACGGGCTGAGCGCCGGGCTGCGGAAGTGGAGGGCTGTCTGGTTGAGCCCCTCAGCAATCACCGTCGGCTTGCCGTCGAGGTCGAACTCGAAGTAAACATCGTTGACGATGTCGACGCCCCAGAAGGCCTTGCGGCTCACGTGATAGGTGAGGCCGGCCAGGACCCCCACCTTGGGCAAGCGGAGCAGGTTGGCCAGCTCCGCCATATCGACTTCAGCCACTTCTTCAATGGAGTCCGGGTACTTGGGGTCGGATAGGTCGCTGCTGGTGCGCACCAGCTTGCCGCCAATCGCCCAGTAGAGGCGCTGATCGTGCGGGTTGAAAACCAGGCCGGTGGTGGACTGCGGGCCCCCCGGCGAGGGGAACTTCACCGCCGGGGTCGTGGGCAGCTTGGAGATATCGGTGGCGTCAAAGCGGTAAGTGGCGCCGATGAAGAGATCGGCGATGTAGAGGTAGTTTTTCACCGGGCCGGGGGGGGTGCTGACGCGCACGAAGGCGGCGCTGCCGGGAAATTCCTCGGCCTTGTGGTTGATGGCGGCGACCCGGCAGGAGCCGTAGAGGTTGAGGGCCGGGCAGGTGCAGGTGGTTTGAGCCCAGACGCCTGGAGCTGCCGTAAGCCAGGCCAAGACCACCGCTCCAAGCGGCACCAGGCTCCGCGTGGCTCCAAGGTTAAAGAACTGTCCCCGCTCGTGCATAACGCAAACTCCTTTTGACGTTGCTCCATCCTGGCTTGGGCGTAGGAAAAAAGCGATGATCGCCCGTTCAGATACAGAAATTTGTGAAGAATCAATCTGAAATTTCAGCGAACGGATCAATTCCTCAGCATTAGAAAGTTGCTTGACTGAAATTCCTCAGATGTTTGCAAGTATACTTGTGCGCCGGATAGGGGTCAAGCGGGCATTTTTCGAAAGACCATTTTTCGAAAGACAGGTGGAATGGCAAGATATAAGATGGGAGGGATCGGGGGAATGACCATCACAAAACCCATTTGAAGCTCGAGTGGTTAAGAGTGGGTAATTTTCAGTAATGCTTAACCTTTAACCATGCGTCCTTTGCCTTGGCGAAAAGCTTTACCGGTTGCGGCCGTGATCGGGCTCGGAGCATTCTGGCCGCCCTGGGCCTTGGTCCGCGCTCAGCCGGCCGGGCTCACCCTCGAACTGACACCGGCGGCAGCGGCAGCAGAAGTTTGCAGCCAGGCAGAAGTGCGGCTGGCCGTCAAGCTCTCCAATCCCCAGCGGCTGCCGGTCGGCGGATACCAGCTCTTCCTCCGGTTTCCGGCGGCTCAGGTCACCTTGACGGCCTATGAGCCGGACGGCATCGCGGGCGCTTACGCGGCCAATGGGCCCGCTCCCTTTGGGCGCGGTTTTGCCGGCTGCGAGCTACCGCTGGGAGATCCGTGGGATGATGGAAAGCGGGAGGATGTGTTTTCCCTGGCCGCCAGCGTCTATGGCGAAGCCACCGGAGAGCCTTTGACACGGGAAGCCGCCACTCTGGGAACAGTGGCGTTTCAGGTGCGCGACCAGGCGCCGGCGGGAGAGGCGGCGTTCTCCATCGCCATCGAAGGCTGCAGCGGCACGGTAGGGCAGTTCACCGGCGTGTTCGATCCCCAGGGGAAGCTGGTCCCGGCATCCTTCTTGAGGCCCGTCGCCAAGGTCCAGCTCGAGGCGCCGCTCCTGGTTCAAAACCTCACTTGCTCCCTGGATGATCAAGCCCAGGGGGTCCGACTGCGCTGGGATCCGCCCGGAGAGGGGAAAGTGGAGGGATATGCGGTTTACCGCAATGGCGAGCGCATCGCGGCCGTGGCCCTCGCTTCGATTCACGAGTTTCTGGACGCTCCAGCGCCCCCCGGCCCGGTGGAATATGCCATCGCGGTGGTCGTGGCAAGAGCCGAGCGCCTTTGCCGGGCGCAATGTCGTCTCGACCTGCCGGGCGAGACGGCGACTTTCATCCGCGGCGATGCCAACCATGATGGCCGCCGCAACATCTCCGATCCCATCCTGATCTTGAGCCATCTCTTCGCCGGCACGGCGCTCTCCTGCCCCGACGGGGCCGATTTTGATGACAGCGGCTCCCTGGACGTGACCGATGCCATCTTGCTCTTGGGCTTCCTCTTCAACCGCGGCGAGCCGCCGCCTCCTCCTTCCCCCGAACCGGGAACCGATCCGACCGCCGACGCCCTGGGATGCAATTAATTTCTCCTTCGGCCTTTTTGCCATGGACCTAACATCCCCCTAAAAATTTGGCAGAAAAACCTCCAATTCACCGCTTTTTCCAAAAAAAAACTTAGAATTCACCCACTTTCAGCCACTTTTCTTTGCAGCCTTCAACGTTATCATAAATAGTTAATATTATGTAATTTATATTAATTTTAGAGGCTCTCAGGAGGGCTGAAAGGGATTTAAGGAAAATTTTGGGTAGATTTCAATACTTAGTTGTTTGGGGACATAAGAACCACAACTTTTTGTATAAATCATTTATTTACGAGAACTTCAGTTGACCCCAGAAATTTTCCCTGTTGATTTAAAAGTGGGAGAGGGGTAAAGTCTTGGGGTAGTAAGTGGTTTAAAGTGGTTTTCAACGACATTTACCCTGAGACCACGGCGACAGGAAAAAGATCTCTCAGGGCCTTAGGAAATCGAAGTAGAGCGGATGTTTTCAGGAGAATACGTTCATCCTCTGGACGAAAAAAACCGGGTGGTATTTCCGGTTCGCCTCCGCGAGGCCCTGCTGGTTGAGAAGTTGAATCAGGGTTTTTACCTCACCCGAGGCTTCGATGGATCGCTGCTCCTTTTCCCGAAAGAAGAATGGGATGCGATGTCGCTACTGGTGAGCAACCTGCCTTCCAGCCGCGAGGAGGCCCGCAAGTTTCAGCGCCTTTTCTTCTCGAAGGCCGTGCACTTGACCTTGGATCGCCAGATGCGAATCCTGATCCCGGAGAGCCATCGGGCGATGGCGGGCATTCAGGCCGAGGTGGTGTTCGTCGGCGTTGGCCGGCGGATTGAGATCTGGCCGAAGGAGAAGTATGGAGAGTATGACCAGGCCAGCTCGGCGAGCTATGAGGAGCTGGCGGAAAAGGTTTTTTATACGCAGGACTTGAAAGCCGCGGCTCCACCGCCCCGCGGCGGCATGGAGGAGCACGGGGGAAGTCACCTATGACTGGAGAGGATCTGGAGAGAAGGCGGGGTCGAAGGAGAGCGCTTTGACAGGAACGGTTTTTCGCGATAGGGGGATCGATGATCGTGAGAAAGAATGAGTGGAACGGTTTGAGGGCGCTTCGTGGCTCGGCTTTCTTGATGGCCAAGATCGCCGGCATGGTTTCGGTCAATCTTCTGGAGGTGCGGCGCTGGTTGGCCATTCCGGGGGGGAGGGGATCGGCCCTGCGCCTGCGGTTCCTCGAACCAGGGGGGGAGGGCCTCATCAAAAAGGTCCGCGCCCTGCTTCGGCAAGCGGAATTTTCCAGCCGCGGCGGGAATTGCGGCCGCGCCGCCCTGGAGGCTTCGTGCCCCGCTGTCCCCGGCGAAGAACCGCCTGTCGGCGCCGCAGCGGCGCGCGGCCTCGAATCCCCTCGGCTGCCTCGGGCCCGGCTGAGCGACCCGGAGAGGCGTGACGTAGAGCGCCTCACCCGGCGCCTGGACCGCCTGCGATTTCTGCTTCCGGAAGTCGGCAAGAACATCCAGCTCAGCGAGCAGGTGCTCGGCTGGATCGGCGATCGGCCCTCCGGCTTCGGAGCGCCGCAGCCTCGGCAGGAAGAAGGAGCGGTGCCGCTCCTGGGGTATTGAATCCGGCGAGAGGAGGCGAGAAATGTGGCCAGAGGTTATGGAAGAGGTGATGGAAGAGCGGAGAACGGCCGGGAAGAAAGCGGAGCCCACATACCGGTGCTCCGGCGAGAGGTCCTGGAAGCTCTGGCGCCGCGGCCGGACAGCCAGATTCTGGATGGGACCGTGGGGCTGGGCGGGCATGCTGAGGCGATTCTGGGGCGCTTGGGATCGGGAGGGGTGCTGGTGGGCATCGACCGGGATGCGGAGGCTCTGGAAAAAGCGGAAGCGAGGCTGGCCGGGGTGTGTCCAGGCGACTCGAGATTTTTCCTGTTCCGGGGGCTCTTCACACAGGCTCGAGAAGTGTTGCAGGCCGCTGGAATCCAGGTCGAAGGAGGATTGGATGGGATCCTCCTCGATCTGGGAGTTTCCTCTGCCCAGTTGGATGCGCCCCAGCGGGGGTTCAGCTTCCTCCGGGATGGGCCTCTGGATATGCGGATGTCGGCGAGCGGCGAAGGGGCCAGCGACCTTACCGCAGCCCGATGGCTGGAGAAGGCGTCTCGCCAGGAGATCGAGCAGGTTCTGCGCCGTTACGGAGAGGAGCCCGCCGCCGCCCGGATCGCTCGGGCCATCGACCGGCAGCGCCGCGTGCAGCCGATCCGGACCACGCTTGAGCTGGCCCGCATCGTCGAAGCGGAGAAGCCGCGCCGGGGCGCGAGGATTCACCCGGCGACGCAGACCTTTCAAGCGCTGCGCATTCAGGTGAACGCCGAGCTGAGTCTTCTCGAAGCCTTTCTGGCGCAGGCGGACCGGTTCCTGGCGCCGCGGGGGAAGTTGGCGGTGATCAGCTATCATTCGCTGGAGGACCGGCTGGTGAAAAGGCTGATTCAGAAGAGAGTGAAGGAAGGGATTTTCGAACAGCGGGGGCCGGATTTCATCCGCCCCAGCGAAGCAGAGATCAAGAGTAATCCTCGCGCCCGCAGCGCTCACCTGCGGTGGGCGATGCGGCGAGGCTGAGAAGGACGCGCGGGGAGCCCTGGAAAAGAAGAGAAGTTTTGGTGCGTGGGGGGGGGAGTGGCCAGTGAAGAGTGATGAGTGAAGAGTGAAGTGTGAAGAGAGAGAGGAGTAGCGGATGGCTTACAAAACCGCCATGGCGGCGATCTGGGCCTTAGGGATCGGCCTTATGTGCGTGTACCTGGAGGTGTCGCAGGTCCAGGTCGGCCATCGCGTCCAGAAGCAGTACCAGAAGTATCAGAGGCTGTTTGAAGAGGTGCGCCGTCTGGAAATCCGCTACAACCGCCTGGTGAGTCCGGATTTGCTGGAGAACGATTTCAAGAAAGCGAACCAGGCCGTGAAATCGAACCAGGCCCTGAAATCGAGCCGAGCTGGGGCCTTTGACAATCGGGTGGTCCGGAACGGGATTTGAATTCTGATTGCCATTATCCATATCTATTCTCCCCGGACGAAGGGGGGACGCTTTCGTCCCCCCTTCGCCACCCTTTTCGCGCCGCGCGCCCTGGCTGTCCGGAAATAGAGTCTTCCTCCGCAACTTCTTCGCAGGCTGCGGAGATGTCTTGGCGTCCCAGGACCGCTCTCCAATTCGCTTTGCGTCTTAACTTTGCGTCCTTTGCGTCTTTGCGGTTATTATTGGGTTGCGGGCGGAGCGCGAAGCG
>JACQVS010000076.1 GCA_016209605.1 Planctomycetota bacterium | reverse complement strand
TCGAGTCGAGGAGCGCCTCGACAGTTGGCCGTTGCCGCAGAGATTGCGGCCAGATAAGTTAATAGATAAATATTGATTTTTAGAAAATTGCGGATATTTTTTCACAGGCATGAGCGCCTACAGAATCGAATTCACCGAGGACGCCAAAGTCGATTTGTGGTATTATCCGGCTTTTGGACGTAAGATAACTGCAGCTATGAAGACCATCGATTTGAGCAAAAAAACCATCCGCTTGGAGGAAGTTATCGATATGGCCCGAAAGGAGCCGGTGTTGCTTTTGACCAAGGATGGCAAAGAATTTCTCGTTTCAGAGGCGGATGACTTCGAGAAAGAAGCGGAAGCCCTTCGAAACAGCGAAAAATTTCAGAAGTTTCTGGATGAACGATCCCGCTGCCTCGCCTCCGTTTCTCTGGAGGAAATCGAAAAAAAACTCGCTGGCCATTGAGGGGAGACGATCGAGAATAACGAAGGCGAGCTCTCACTGCAGCGGGAAGCTCAGCTCCTTCTTCTCGCCGCCGCGGAGGACGGTGAGCTGGAGGCGGTCGCCGGGCAGCTTCTGCTGCAGGGAGTAGGCGAGGAAATCGGTCTCCCGCAGGCGGCCGGTCCGGCCGTCGAGGGCGATGATGATGTCTCCTTTGCGAAAGCCGGCGTTCTTGGCGACGGCGTGCTCGCCGTACTCGCCGGCGTGCTCGACGCGAAGGGCGAGCCGGTCCTCTCCCAGCCCGGCCTTGCGGCGGTCCTCGGCCGGGAGGTCCTCGAGGAGGAGGCCGCCCGAGCCCATGCGGCGCAGCTCCCAGGTGGTGACGCGCCAGGAGATGTCGCTCCTCTTGCGCCAGCCCGGCCGGAGAGGGATTTTGAGGGCCAGCTCCTCGGCGCCGCGGCGCACCGAGGCCTTCAGCTCGCCCCCATCTCCGGCGCCATGCAGCACCCACTGCACGTCGGCGATCGAAATCAGGGGCTGCCCCTCGAGCGCGACCAGCTCGTCCCCCTCCCGGAAGCCGCTCTTCTCCGCTACCGATCCCTTCTTCACCCTCTCGACCGCGGCCCGCCGGTGGGGATCGAGATGGAGGCCAAAGACCTCGGGGAGCGGCCAGGGGTAGAGCACCGGATCTGGAATCGGCTGGCGGGCCGAACGGTGGATGAGCCGTTCCGAGTCGCGGATCTGGTGGCAGTGGATGCAGCTCTGCACCACCTTCCCCTGGTAGTCGAGGGTCGACTTGTACTTCCCCTTCAGAGCGGGGTACTCCTCGGGGGCCACAAACCGCGGCGCGGGCCCCCTCTTGGCCTTGAGGGACCCCTTCACCTCGGCGTATTTCTCGTGGAGCTTGAGGACCTCGGCCATGGCCTCGCGGAAGGCCCCGATCGAGACCTCGCCGGTCTTGTCCTCCTGCGTGGATCGGGTGCCGAAGCGGCCGTAGATGGTGCGGTCGGCGTTCAGGAAGAAGGCGTAGAAGGAGAGGTCGTAATCGAACTGGAAGAGCGACAGGTCGAGCCCGTTCGACTGGGGGATGCGCACCCTCACGAAACGCTCGAGGAGCTGCTGGACTCTTTTGTCGAAGCTCGCCACCTGCTCATCGAAGCCGCGGCAGGCTTCGCAGGGGATGCAGCGGATGACCACGAGGAGCGGCTTCCCCGACTTCCTGGCCTCCTCGAAGCCCTTCTCGAGGTCGTTGTAGATCCAGCGCCCTCCGGCCGTGATCTCCTCCAGGTCCTTGCGGACGCGCTCCGCGCGGTCCTCGGCGCCAACCCGTGCGGCAAAGCCGATCCCGAGAATAAAAGCAGACCACAGAAGGTACGTTGGACGCATGGGACGATTTCCGTTTTTAAACCCGAATATTAAATCCGAGCCGCACTGCCATCATGCCGGAAAGGGCCCTGCCCATCAACCGGAGAATCCTAGGAAAAAGCCGGCGGCTTACGACTCCCATCTCTTCACCTCCACAGCTTGTTTTCGGCAAGCCTTTGCTGGAAAAGCGCCATCGGCCAGACTTCTACTCCCTCGCTCGTTTTGAGCTGGCGCTCCCCCCCATAGAGGAGAATCCTCTTTTTCAAGCCTTTCAAGCTTTCGATGGCCTTGAGGCCGGCGAAATCCGAGGAGTCGAGCGTTTTCGAAGATTTGACCTCGATGGCCAGGAGCTCGCCGTTTTTTTTGAGGAGGAAGTCGACTTCGATTCTGGGCGAGTCCGCTGGAGCCCAGTAATACCACTCATCAAAAATCTCCCGGAGCGCGCCGTAGGTTCTCAACAAATGAGCCACCCAGCCCTCCAGCAGCGATCCTCTTTCCTCGATCGACAGGGGATGGAGCTGCCGTTTCATAGCTCGAACGATTCCGGAGTCGATCCAGTAGAGCTTGGGGTGCTTTCGCTCCTTCACACGCAGCCTCGCCTCATAGGCGTTCAAGCGGAAGGCGAGCAGGGTATCCTCGAGAATCTCGAAGTAACCGGAAACGGTGGTGCGGGCCGCCCCGGCGTCTCTTGCCAGGCTAGCCACATTCAGCACTTGACCATGGAAGAGGGCTGCGACGGGTAGGAAGCGCGCAAAAGCGGGCAGGTTCCTCACCAGGGCTTCCGCCTTGATTTCCTCCTTCAAATAAAGACGGACATAGGCTTCGAGCGTTTCTTTCTTGGCCTCCGATTGCCACACGATCGGAAGGCTTCCAAACCGCAGGACTTCTTCCAGGTCGAAATCGTCGCCCAGCTCTTCCGGCGTGAACGGAAACATGATTTTGGTCAAGGCTCTTCCCGCCAGAAGGTTTGTCCCCGAGGTCTTCAATTTCCGGGCGCTGGATCCGAGCATGATGAACCGGAGCTTATGGTCTTCAATGAACCGATGGACTTCATTCAGCAAACTGGGAATTCTTTGAACTTCATCCACAATGACCCAGCTGCCAGGCGCAAGAGTCCGCAGCTCCGAGGCGAACTGGCCAGGATCTCTCAGCAAAGTCTGATAAAGAATCTCATCGAGGAGGTCCAGGCGATGGGCGGAAGGAAAGGCCGCTTTGGCCCAGGTGCTTTTTCCAGCGCCGCGCGCTCCCAAGAGGAAGAAGCTCGACCGCGGGGCTTTCAACAGGCGGGGATAGATCTTGGATGCCATAATGTCGTCATTTTACCTAGAAAAATGACGGTATGCTATACAATCCCTTACCGCCATGATTTTGAAAAGCGCCGGGCGTGAAGCAGCCTCTCTTCAGCGCGGCTTTTTACTTCTATCAGTCCACTTCCCTGGCGGCGGTGCCGGCGCCTTCGATGTGGACTTGCTTGTAGCCGCCAATGGCGCGGAAGTAAGCGATCAGGAGGAGGTAGCCGATGGCCATCATGAGCGGCACGAGGGCCGTCCACTTGAGGGCCATCTTGCCGCCGTGGAGGGTCGCATCGGTGACGGGGGCCTTGTCCTTCTCAGCTTCCGCCTTGGCGGCGCTCCACCAGCTCGAGAGCTTTTCAAGGTCAGGAAATTCGCTCAGCTTGCGGCCGGTTTTTGACAATATGTCGATTTCCCCTTGGAGCTTCTTGCCGCCGTCAACAAGGGTCCCCGTCTTGGCCTGGTCAAGGCCCGCTATCTTGGGGAAAAAGAGAAAAGATTTCTCTCGATCCGCCTTGTAGCGCTCGTAGGTCGAGGAGGCATTCTCTTTGAGGTAGTTGGTGGCGAAGTAGTCCTGCTTGTAGCCGATGCCGGTGCCGCCGAGGAGCCCGGCGGATAGCATACCCACGCCTCCGATGGATCCGAGGAGCAGCGCGCCCCCCTTGGGGAAGCGCTCGGAAGCGACGCCGAGCATGGTCGGCCAGTAGTAGGTCTTGCCGATGCCGTAGATGGTGGCCGCCAGGACGCACAGGATTCCCGTGGTGGCATTGCCCAGAAGGTAGAGGCCGATCATGGCGATGCTGGCAGCGCCGAAGAGGAGGCCCAGGGGGGAGATCTTGTGGACGATGGGTCCCGCGAAGAAGCGCAGGCCGAACATCAAGGCCGAAGTCCAGACGAAGAGCATCTGACCGAACCTTTCCTCCTTGAGGATGGTTCCGGTGACGTTCTGGATCCAGCTGTCGGTGCCCAGCTCCACGTAGCCGACCATGCCGTGCAGGATGAGCAGGAAGGCGATCATCCAGTGGCCGGCCGAGAACCTGGTGCCGAAGCCGTAGGCGGCGAGGAGGGCCACGGCGGCGAACCAGCCCAGCCAGTAGGGTATGCCAATCGCGGGGAAGACATCGGCGCTGAGCCAGAGCCCGATTAGGGCGATGAAGACCGCGGCTCCCAAGAGGCCGATCTCCTCCATCATCCGGCCGATGGTCACGCCGTGCTTCCGCGCCTCGGAGTGGGGGAAGGGCTGGCGGAACATCATCAATCCGTAGATCAAGGCTGGGATGAGGTACATGGAAATCTGGATTTCCCAGCGGACATTAATGATGTTGCTACTGATGGTGTTGAAGATCACCCCGAGCAGGGCGCCCAGGATCAGCCCGCCGGGCCAGCCGGCGTGGAGGATGTTGAGCCAGTGCGTCCTCTGCTTCGGGAAGAGGCTGGCGGTGAGCGGGTTGACGACCGCCTCGCAGGTGCCGTTGGCGAGGGAAAAGAGGAAAGTTCCCCAGTAAAGGCAATTCCCGGCCGCATCCCTGCCGAGGGCATTGAATACGGGCGTGGCTGCGAGAGTTATGATGGCCGACGCCACGTGCAGCAGAAAGGCAATGGCCATGAGTGGGCCGTAGCCGACGCGGTCGGCGAAGAAGCTGAAAAAGACGATGGTGAGGCCGAAGCCGGTGAGGCCGCTGCCGGTGATAATGCCCAGTTCGGTTTGCGTGAAGCCGAACTGCGTTCCCCAGTCGTCGAGGAGGCTGTTGCGTATCGAGAAACCAACCCCGGCTGTCAGGATGGACGTGAAGCCGGCCCACAGGAGCCGGTACGCATTGGGGGAGATACCATTCCCGCTTCCACTCGCTTGATCGTTGCTCATCATTGTCGAAAGGGTTGTAAAGGTGGATGAAAGATGTTGAAGGTGGCGGCTATACGACCTTTCCGCCCATGAGTTAAGGGGAGGATTGTCAACAATTTGCTCCGGAGATGTCAAGCGAAAAAGTCCTGAGGCGGGAAAAGAGCAAGTGGCGATAATCCTCGAAAAGATTGCTTCGACGCCGCCATCCCCCTATCATGGGGGCCATGAAGCCGCTCAAGATCCTGGTTGACCGCGACCTCTGCGCCGCCTGCGACATCTGCCGCGAGACGGCTCCCAACACCTTCGAAATCGATGCCGAGGCCAAGGCGCGGGTGAAAAATCCGGAAGGCGATCCGCGCGAAACCATCCTCAAGGGGGCCGAGGGCTGCCCCATGACAGCGATCACGGTCCTTGACGGCGACAGCGGGGCAAAGCTATATCCGGTTTGATGAGTTTTTGTTGAGAAACCAGCCGGTGCATGGTTGCGACACGATCCCCTGCTCCACTTGATTTTCTGCGGTCACCTTTGCCTTCTCGATCCGGTTGAGCGCCGGGCGTGTTCCCAGTCGTAAGTCGTTAGGGTAGTTAAGGCCAGCGACCGTTGACTTTTAGCAAAATCAAAGAGGAAGTGGTCCGGGAGGGCAACCAGCTTGCCCGGTAGCTCCTTGAGGGCAAGATCTCCAGCGAAGCAGCCAGTTCGTGCTGCCAGGGGGAGGAATACGCGTGCCCGCATTGCGGCGCCGTCGCCAAGCGCCAGCGCGAAGATCTGGAGACCAGAGAGCTCCACGCCCAGCCGGGTGCTGTATCTTTCAATCGGTTCGAATACAGGTAAGGGCAGCCCGCCTGGGCGAGGACGGTCGTGCGGAGGCCCACTTTGCCAAACGGCCGCTTGGATGGGCTGACAGCCGAAGCCCCATTCTGGCATAAGGCCGTCGGCGCAGGGCAGCCGCAGTATCGTTTATGCACCCATCCCGCGCTCCGCGCTTGATGCCCTCTCCCTGAGGTGTTAATCTGAGCCCATCAGCCAGCCCCATGCGCCCGTAGCTCAGCTGGAAGAGCATCGGATTTCTAAAGCTGGCCAGGTTAATTTCTCGATGTGTACTCTGGGGCACTATTTGTTGCAATCCGTTTTGATCAATCGGCTTAATTCTGGGAATCGTGGGCGCCATAAATCCCATTGAAGAGCTTGATGGTAGATAGTCTTGCCAAAGTCTAGCCAAAGTCAATTGCCCGCCGTCCAATCCCCGGACATACAATCCAGCGCTCCGCTATAATCCCTTTGCTGGCGAGCCTTTATTTTTTGACTTTGGCAGGACTTTGGCAGAGATCAAGAGATAAATGAACCGTCCGAGTCGCCACCCACCGCCGGCATTTGCCGCCCCCGCCAGCCCTGCCTGCGGCTGACCTGCGGCAGGCAAGCCAGCCGCTTGACCCCTGCCTCAACGTGGTTGTCGTCGCCTGGCCGCGCCTCGCGGTCCCGGTCCGGGCCGCGATCCTCGCCATGGTCAAGGACGCCTTCGCCGGCCAGGCCCGCTCCAGGCGCTTGCGCCTGCCGAGAAGCTGATTCCCACCGCGCTAGTCGAGATTCCCCATGGCCGGCACTTGCCGGCGGAGCCGCCAGCCCTGCGGCCAGCCAGCTTGCCGCTCCTCCAAGACGCCACCGGAGACAGAGGCCGCCGGCACCAGGCCCACGACGGAGCCCACGTCCAGCCTGGCGCCCCTCCTCCGCCTTGATTGTGGCCATGGAGCTGGAAGCCGCCGGCCCGGAGCGCCTCGAGGACCAAGAGGCCAAGGGGGAAGGCCCCCCAGCCCCGCCAGGGCCGGCCGCCCAAGCCCTGGTCGAGGCCCTGGAGGAGCTGCCAGCCCAGCCACTCGAGGTCCAGCAAAATATGTCTTACGATGTGCATAATTTGTACATCCCAGATGAACGCCCGCCGCAATCTTTCTCCGGATCAGAAGCGCGAGGTTCACCGCCGCATGAAGGAAACCGCAGCCAAGCTGCGGGCGGAGAATGCGAAAAAGTGGACAAATGCAAAAGTCAGTGCAGCCCTCGGTGACCGCGGCAGAGACCACGGCCGACTGGCGGTGGAGGCCGGAGCCCGGAACTGGAAGCCTCCCAAGCCCTTGACGCCCTCCCGGCCGTCAAGGCGCGGCACCGGAGGGGAGCCCCCAGGCCTGCGCGGGAACGCGAACACCCCCCCCGGGGGCATAGGCGTTAACCTAAGACCCATCGCTTGAGTAGCTTACGCAGACAGGACGACTGTAGAACTCGGATTCTTCTACCATCATCAAGAGAGTGCCCAAGGTCGCCGCAGGCGGCTGCCTCCATCAAAGCGACTATTCCGGGA
>JACQVS010000087.1 GCA_016209605.1 Planctomycetota bacterium | reverse complement strand
GAACGGCGACGGGCGTGCGGACCTCGCCATTGCCGGAAGCTCCTACATCATCGTCCTCCTGAACGAGGGTCCCGAGCCCTGCGAGTTCGGCGGCCTCCAGCTCCCGGGGGACGCGAATCAGGACGGCCAGCTCGACCTCTCCGACGCCATCTGGCTCCTCGAGCACCTCTTCCTGGGCACGGTCAAGAACTTGCCCTGCGAGGGACAGACGGCGGGCGATCCTGGTAATGGGGAGCGGAGGCTCCTCGACTCGAACGGCGATAAGCAGATTGACCTCTCGGACGCCGTGGGCGTCTTGGTGTTCCTCTTCCTCGGCAACGCGCCGCCCGTCCTGGGCACCCATTGCGTGGCCATCCCGGGCTGCCCAGACGCCTGCAGGCCGTGATCCACTGCGCTCGCTCCAGCTCGCGGCCATGGGCAAGTGGCGCATCGAGCCTCTGTCATCAGGGATCGACATCCAGGATGCACCTTTTTTGCCGCAAGCGGCAAAAAAGGTGCAAAAACACAAATATTAAGTATACTGAACATTAATTATATATTTTACTCAGTATACTGAATTTATGATAAAACAACTTGTCCTCCAAAACAGGGAGGAGCGGGACTTCCTTCTGGCAAGGGAATACCAGCCTCGACTCCAGCTCGAGGATTGCAGGGAAGCCTTGGCTTCCCGCTTGATTCAAGTCATCACCGGCCCTCGGCGCGCTGGAAAATCCACTTTTTGCCTTCTTCTCCTCAGAGGCCAGGCATTCGCTTATCTCAATTTTGATGATGAGCAATTAGCCAGGGTTGAAAATTATGATGACCTTGTCGAGTCGATCTACCAAGTTTATGGGGATCCGAAGTACTTGTTCTTCGATGAAATTCAAAATCTGCCCCGCTGGGAACTCTTTGTCAACAAGCTCTATCGACGCGGTCACAAACTGATCCTCACCGGCTCCAATTCCAAATTGCTCAGCAAAGAACTCGGGGCCGCCTTGACCGGCCGTTATTTGCCATTTCAAATCCTGCCGGTCAGGTTCCAGGAAATCGTTGCCTGCGAGATATCCCCCCTGCTTAAAACCGCTACCTTCGATCCAAAATCCCGCGGCAAAATCATGAATCGGCTACTGGATTATTTGATTTCAGGAGGATTTCCTGAAGTGGTATTTGACCAGGTGCCACCCAAACCGTACCTGGAAACGCTTTTTGATGCGATCTTGCTCAAGGACGTCGTCAAGCGCTACAAGGTAAAATCCGCCTCAAAGCTTTACCATCTGGCGCTCTACCTCATCAACAATTTGGCCGGCAAGATCAGCTTTAATAAACTGGGCAATATTTTGGGCTTGGGAAGTCCCAACACCGCTCAAAATTATGTCCGGTATCTTGAAGAGGCTTATTTGACGTTTACCTTGAACCGGTTTTCAACCAAGTTCAAAGAGCAAATCAAGAGCCCCCGGAAAATCTATGTGATCGATAATGGCTTCATCCTCGCCAAGGCGTTTCAGCTTTCCAAAAACTACGGCCGGCTCATGGAAAATCTGGTTTTTGTGGAGTTGATGGCCAAGGGATTTAAACCCAACCTGGAGCTTTTTTATTATCGGACGGCCTCAGGCCATGAAGTGGATTTTATGACCACCAGGGGTCATAAGATAGATACTTTGATTCAAGTGACCTATGATCTCAGCAACCAAGAAACTGAAGAGCGAGAATTATCGGGGCTGCTCAAGGCCAGTTCCGAGCTGAAATGCCGCCGCCTTCTCATCATCACCTGGGATATTGAAGCCACCAAAGTCATCGGCAAGAAAAAAGTCCAGTTGCTGCCCCTCTGGAAGTGGCTCCTCGATCCAAATCTCAAAGACCTGTGAGATAAGAAGTAACCGCGGGATTTTCTAAGGGCGGTGACGTTCCGGGTTTTATTGCCGCCGATTCTCAATTTCGTCATCAGGCTCCTTTTCGCCGCGAAGAATGGTTGGACTGCAATTGCTGCCGCCAGTACTTGAGGCCGGGGATGAAAAAGCACAAGGCGCTCACCAGCCCGAAGAGCGAGATGCCGATCTTCGGGAAGAGCGCCATGGCGGCGGAGGTGAGGAAGAGCGCCGCCGCCTGGAAATAAAAAATTCCGGAGAGGATGCCGGCCTTGACGAAGAAGACCGTCCCGCCGATGAGGCCCAGGACGGGCGACAGGGAAAGCACCTTCAGCCCGAGGAGCGTTTCCAGGAAGAAAAGGAGCACGCTGGTGATGACGCTGGCCCCCCAGACATGGGCGATTTGCCTCTCGACGAAGGTGATGGGGCCGCCGCGCCGCCGCAGCGACCAGAAGATCGCCGCCCAGGCGCTGAAGCCGATCGCCCAGAGGCCGATGTAGGCGCGCGGATCGTCGGCGCCGGCCCACTGCATGGCGTTGGTGAGCGCGCACAGGGCGATGAGGACGGCGCTGTGCCACATCCACAGGAGCCCCCAGTTCTCGAGGATGGAGGCGTGATGGGTCTCCCGGAACATCCGCGCCATGAGGAGGCGCAGGCCGGTAGAGTGCGCCGACACCGTCTCGCCGGCCAGGTACGCTTCCAGATCGTCGGCCAGGCCCGCCGCCGAAACGTAGCGCAGCTCGGCCGGCTTCTGCAGGCACTTGAGAATGACCATCTCCAGCTCGCGGTCGACCTTGGGATTGAGGAGGCGGGGAAGCAAAGGGTCCTGCTCGAGGACGGCCAGCACCGCGTCCACCGCCGTGGCCGCATGAAAGGGCGGGCGGCCGGTGGCCATGTGAAAGAGGACCGCGCCCAGGCCGTAAACGTCGCTCGCCGGGCTGATGTGGCCGCGGTTTCCAGCCGCCTGCTCGGGGGCCATGTAGCCCGGCGTTCCCAGGATGGCGCCGCTGTGCGTGAGGCTGCCTTCCGCCTCCACGCGCCTGGCCAGGCCGAAGTCGGTGACGTACGGAAGGCCCTCCGCATCGATCAGGATGTTGGAGGGCTTGAGGTCGCGGTGCAGGATGCCGCGCTGGTGGGCATAATGGATGGCGCGGCAAACCGGCACGAGCAGCCTGGCGGCTTCCCGCGACTCCATGGGCCCGCCCGAGAGGCGCTGCGACAACGTTTTCCCCTCGATGAGCCGCATGGTGAAGTAAGGCAGCCCCTCCCAGGCGCCGACCTCGTAAACCGGGACGATGTGCGGATGGTCGAGCCGCGCCGCCGACTCCGCCTCCGACCGGAAGCGCGCCGTGTCTCCCGGCGAGGCCAGCTCCCCCTTGATCATCCGCTTCAGCGCCACCAGGCGCCCCAGGCTCGCCTGCCGGGCCTTGTAAACCACCCCCATGCCGCCGTGGCCCAGCTCCTCGAGGATCTCGTAGTCGCCGAAGCGCTGGGGAGAATCCGCCGCCGCCTTCCGGCCGGCCTCCGCCGGGCCCGGCATGGCCGGAGTGCTCTCGATCTCGAGCGCCGAAGACCGGGCCGCCTCCTCGGCAAGGAGCACGGCGCCCCAGAGATCGCGGAGATCATCCACCAGCCGAGGCTGCTCCCGGGCGATCCTCTGCCAGTCCGGCTGGATGCCCATCTTGAAGTCGCCCGCGAGCTTCTCCAGCGCCTGGTGGAGGCCCTCATCGTAAGACCGATCGCCGGCCGGCTCGCTCATGATGACCTCGAGCCCTCCGGCTCCTCCCCCAGAACCGCCCGCAAGCGCCGCAAGGCGCGCAGGTACCGCATGCCGGCGGCCGGCTCGCTGAGGCCGAGGGCCCTGGCGGCTTCTTGATTGGAGAGCTGCTCGTAGTGTCGCATGAGGATGATCTCGCGGTCCGGCTCCTCGAGCTCGCTCAAGGCGGCCGCGAAGCGCTGCTCCAGCTCCTTCCGGATCGCCGCCGCCGCCGGAGTCAAGCCCTCGGCCGCGAGCTGCGCCGCCAGCTCCACGGAAGAGCGGTCCTTGAAGGCCGGATCGGCGAGCGAGCGCTCCTTGTCGACGCTCCGCCGCTGCGCCTGGCGGTGCCGGCGATGGGCCGAGATCAGGTGGTCCATGGCGATGCGGCGGATCCAGAGGTGAAAGGGCATGGCGGGATTCTTCAAGTAGTCCGCCAGCCGCTGGCTGGCCTCGATGAGCACGTTCTGGACGATGTCGCTCGCATCCTCGCGGCGGGCGATGGCCTTGTCGAGGCGGAAGCGCACCATGCGGTGCAGCGCCTCGCGATGCCGCGCCAGCAGGCGGTTGACGGCCTCTTTCGATCCCCCCTTCGCCGCCAAGAGCAGCTCTTGAGTTTTTTCCGGTTCGGGCCACATGCACGACCATTTTAACCTTGGCGAAGGGTGGAAAACAATTTTACAAACCGGGCCGGATTGTGTCAGAATCGTCGAGATTCTGAAGGAGGTTCGTGATGAGATCAAGATGCCGGCATTTTGCCGCTTTGACATTCATTATCCCGCTGACTCTTTGCTCCGCCGCCCTGGCCGAGCCGGTTTTTCGCGCCGGCGCGTATGCCATGGACATCTCGCCGCGGCATTTTCCGGTGCTGGTGAACGGCGGCTTCCTCGAGTCGAGCGCTGACCAGGTCAACGACCCGGTCTACGCCAAGTGCCTGGTCCTCGATGACGGCTCCGTTCAAGTCGCCGTTGCCGTGGTCGACAGCTGCATGCTGCCGCGCGATCTCCTCGATGCGGCCAAGCGGATGGCCCACGACCAGACCGGTATCCCGCCCGAGCGCATGCTCATCTCGGCCACGCACACCCACTCCGCCCCTTCCGCCATGGGCGCCCTGGGCTGCCCCGCCGATGCGGACTATGTCGAGTTCCTGCCCGACCGGATCGCGGCCGGCATCGAGCGGGCCTTCCAGGACCTCCGGCCGGCGCGGCTGGGATGGGGGTCCGTCAAGGCCCGGGAGCACACCCGATGCCGGCGCTGGATCCTGCGCTCGGACAAGTGCCGCGCCGATCCCTTCGGCGCGGTGAACGTGCGGGCGACCATGCATCCCGGCTACCAGAAT
The DNA here is from genome assembly GCA_016209605.1 of Planctomycetota bacterium. Classification (GTDB taxonomy): domain Bacteria; phylum Planctomycetota; class UBA8108; order UBA8108; family JACQVS01; genus JACQVS01. Next base: position 9,820 of record JACQVS010000087.1, on the reverse strand, counting down.
CCGGACTTCATCGGGCCGTCGGGCCCCGTCGATCCGGAGCTTTCGGTCCTCTCCATCCAGACGCCCGAGGGGAGACCCCTCGCCCTGCTCGCCAACTACTCCATGCACTACTTCGGCGCCTCTCCGGTGTCGGCCGACTACTTCGGCCGCTTCGCCGTGAAGCTGAAGAGGCTCCTGGGCGCGGAAGGCGCCGATCCGGCGTTCGTCGCCATGATGTCGCAAGGGACGAGCGGCGACCAGCAGTGGATGGATTACGGCCAGCCGGAAAAGAATCCCGGCCTGGAGGTCTACGCGGGCGCTTTGGCGCTAGCGGCCTTCGAGGCTTGCCGGAAGATCGAGCACCGCGACTGGGCGCCGCTGGACATGGCGGAGGCCAAGCTGACCTTGCGCCGCCGCGAGCCGGATGAGGCCCGCCTCGCCTGGGCGCGGCGGCTGATCAGCTCGATGCAAGCGGCCAAGCCGAAGAACATCCCGGAAGTTTACGCGCTCGAGCAGGTCTTCCTCCACGACGATCCGGTGCGCGAGCTGAAGCTGCAAGCGCTGCGCCTCGGCGACCTCGGCATCGCCGCCATCCCCGACGAGGTCTTCGCCCTCACCGGCCTCAAGATCAAGGCCCAGAGCCCATTCCCCGCCACCTTTGTGATCGAGCTCGCCAACGGCTCCGAAGGCTACATCCCGCCCCCCGAGCAGCATCAGCTCGGCGGCTACACCACCTGGCCGGCGCGAACGGCGGCGCTGGAGGCGGAGGCGGAGCCCAGGATCGTTGAAACCGTGCTCGCCTTGCTTGAAAAGGTGTCCCGGCGGCCGCGGCGCCCCGCCCCTTTCGTTCCTACGGCAGCGTCGCAGGCGATCCTGAACTCGAAGCCGGCCGCTTACTTCCCCCTTGACGAGTGGGGCGGCGCCACCGCCTTCGACCGGAGCGGCCTGGACAACCACGGCGCCTTCGAGCCTGGTCTGGCCTTTTACCTCGAGGGAGCGCCGCTCCCGGAACAGGACGCGCTCGGCCGGGCCGTCCACTTCGCCGGCGGCCGCTTGAAGGCCGCCATTCCGGACTTCCCCGAGAGCTACAGCGTCGAGATGTGGTTCTGGAACGGCTTCCCGAACGAGGCGCGGGTGGTCGCCGGCTACCTTTTCTCCCGCGGCCCCGGCGGCGCGGCCGGCGCTCCCGGCGAGCATCTCGGCATCGGCGGCACGGGGACGTCGCCGGGCCGATTGTTCCTCTTCAACGGCAACCAGCGCGGCCAGACGCTCGTGGGGAAGACCGAGATCAAGCCCCGGACCTGGCACCACGTGGCCCTGGCGCGCGAGGGGAAGAAGGTGCGGCTGCACCTTGACGGCGGCCTCGAGCCGGAGATCGCCGGGGAGCTGGAAGCGGGCGCCTCGCCGCCGTCGAGCCAGCTCTTCTTCGGCGGCCGCAGCGACAACTACGCCAACTTCGAGGGGAAGATCGACGACGCGGCGGTGTACCCGCGCGCCTTAATTCCGCAGGAGATCGCGGCGCATCATCAGGCTCGCGCTTCCCATCGCCCTTGATTTCTGGTATTTGTACGTTTCTGAATACGTCATGGCGGGAAACCGAATTGGATGGAAAACCGTGTCGAAAGAAGATTGAAGGAGCGTTGATCCGTGAAAGCCGTCATGTATGCCTGCCCTCAAAGCCTGGACGAGGCGGTGGGCTTGTTCGCCCAGCGCGGCCCGCGGGCCAGGCCGTTCGCCGGCGGAACGGACCTGATCGTCCAGATACGCGAGGGGAAGAAGGAGCCCGACCTCGTCGTCGACTTGAAAAGGATCCCTGAGCTCAACGAGCTCAGCTTCCAGCCGCAGCGCGGCCTGGTGATCGGTGCCGCCGTCCCCTGCTCGCAGATTTACGAGCACGGGAAGATCGCCGGCCTCTATCCCGGCCTCATCGATGCCGTCTCCTTGATCGGCGGCATCCAGATCCAGAACCGCGCCACCCTCGGCGGCAACCTGTGCAACGCCTCGCCCGCTGCCGACGGCGTGCCGCCGCTCATCGTCCACCGCGCCGCCTGCCGGATCCGCGGCCCCCGCGGCGAGAGGACCCTGCCGGTCGAAAAGGTGTGCGCGGGGCCCGGCCAGACCGCCCTGGAGGACGATGAGATCCTGGTCTCCTTTCACCTTCCGGCGCCGCCGGAGCGCTCCGGCGCCCGTTACCTGCGCTTCATCCCGAGGAATGAAATGGACATCGCCGTCGCCGGCGCGGCGTCGTACCTCGAGCTGGAGAAGGACCGCCAGACCATCCGCGGCGCGCGCATCGCCCTCGCCGCCGTGGCCCCGACGCCGCTCCTGGTCGAGGAAGCGGGCGGTTGTCTGGCCGGGGAGCGCGCGGGAGAAGAGCTCTTCGCCCGCGCCGCGGCCATCTGCCGGGAAGCGGCGCGCCCGATCAGCGACATGCGCGGCGCCGCCTGGCAGCGGAGGCACCTGGTCGAGGTCCTGGTGAAGCGGACCCTGCAAGGAGCCTTGCAGCGCGCGCGAGGAGGAGGCGCCTCCCCTCAGGGGAGGCCGGGAGGGGTGAATGACGGCCCTCAGGGGAGGCCGGGAGGGGTGAAGGAGCAGGATTCATGAAACTGCACGTCAAAACCACCATCAACGGCGAAGAGTTCGAGTTCCTCTGCGAGCCGCGGGAGAGCCTGCTCGAGGTCCTGCGCGACCGCCTCGGCTTGACCGGCAGCAAGGAAGGCTGCAACAACGGCAACTGCGGCGCCTGCAACGTCATCCTCGATGGGCGGCTGGTGAACTCCTGCCTGGTGTTCGCCGCGGAAGCGGCCGGCAGGGCCATCACCACCATTGAAGGGATCCAGGGGCCGGAAGGGCTCCATCCCCTGCAGGAAAAGTTCCTGGAACACGCCGCTCTCCAGTGCGGCATCTGCACGCCGGGCTTCATCGTCGCCGCCAAGGCGCTCCTCGACCGCAACCCGGATCCGAGCGAGGCCGAGGTCCGCCTATGGCTGGCCGGCAACCTCTGCCGCTGCACCGGGTATGACAAGATCGTCCGGGCCGTCCTCGAGGCTGCGAAGTCGACCGCCGTCGTAATGGAGAAGTGACCATGGCAACCGTGAAAACCAAAAAAACCACCAAATCCAAGAAAGCGTCTCAAATCCCCGTTCGCTACCGCGTCATCGGCACGAGGCCCATCCGCCACGATGGCGTCGACAAGGTCACCGGCCGGGCACAGTACGGCGCCGACGTCCAGCTTGCCGGGCTGCTCCACGGCGGGATCCTCCGCAGCCCGCACGCCCACGCGCGCATCCGCTCGATCGATACCGGCAAGGCCGCGGCCCTCCCTGGCGTCAAGGCCGTCATCACTTCCGCCGATATTGGCCCGGTCACCGACCGCGTCGTCGACCTCGGCGAGGGGGCCACCCGGCTCCAGCACCTGCGCGACAACATCCTGGCGAGCGGAAAGGCGCTCTATCAAGGCCACGCGGTGGCGGCGGTGGCGGCTACCAGCCCCCATATCGCCCAGGAGGCGCTCCGGCTCATCGAGGTCGATTATGAAGTCCTGCCCCCGGTCCTCGACCTCCGGGAGGCCATGGAGGCGGGAGCGCCGTTGCTTCACGAGGATCTGCACACCGACGACCTCGGCACCAAGTCGATGCAGCCGAGCAACATCGCCAAGCACCTGCGCTTCGAAAAAGGCGACCTCGAGAAGGGCTTCAAGAAGGCGGACCAGATCTTCGAGCGCGAGTTCCTCACCAGCATGGTGCATCAAGGCTACATCGAGCCGCACAACGCCACCGCCTTCTGGAACGCCGACGGCCGGCTGGCCATCTGGTGCAGCACGCAAGGCGGCTTCACGGTGCGCCAGCAGGCAGCCGCCATCCTCGACCTCCCGGTCTCCAGCATCAAGGTCATCCCCATGGAGATCGGCGGCGGCTTCGGCGGCAAGATCCATGTCTACCTCGAGCCGGTCGCGGCCTTGCTTTCCAAAAAATCCGGCAAGCCGGTGAAGCTGGTCATGGACCGCGCCGAGGTCTTTGAAGCCACCGGGCCGACCTCCGGTTCGCATATCCAGGTGAAGATCGGCGCCCGCAAGGACGGCCGCATCGTCGCCGCGCAGGCCCAGCTCGCCTACGAGGCCGGCGCCTTCCCGGGCTCCCTGGTGGTCTGCGGCATGATGTGCATCTTCGCGCCGTATGACCTCGAGCACCAGCGGATCGATGGCTACGACGTCCTGGTCACGAAGCCCAAGACCGCCCCGTACCGCGCCCCCGGAGCCACCAACGCCGCCTTCGCCTCGGAGACCGTCCTGGATGAGATCGCCGAATGGGCCGGCATCGATCCCCTGGAGATCCGCCGCCTGAACGGCGCCAAGGAAGGGACCCGCCGCGCCGACGGCCTGGTGTATCCGCGCATCGGCTTCCTCGAAACCCTGGGAGCGGCCAGGAAGCACCCGCACGCCTCGGCGCCGCTCGAGGGGCCGAACCGAGGCCGCGGCGTCGCTTCCGGATTCTGGTTCAACGTCGGCCTCAAATCGAGCGTCACGGCCGCCGTCAACTCCGACGGCACCGTCTCCTTGACCGAGGGCACGCCGGACATCGGCGGCACGCGCACTTCCGTGGCCATGCAGCTCGCCGAGGTGCTGGGACTCGCGGCGGCGGATGTCAAGCCGCAGGTGGTTGACACCGACTCGGTCGGCTACAACGACGTCACCGGCGGCAGCCGCGTCACCTTCGCCACCGGCCTGGCGGCGATCGAGGCGGCGCGGGACATCGAGCGGCAAATGGCCGAGCGCGCCGCCAGGCTCTGGGGCGTTCCGGCGAGCAAGGTGAAGGCGGCGGGCGGCGTCTACCGGCACGCCACCGATTCCAAAAAGAAGATCACCTTCAAGGAGCTGGCCGCCAGGCTCGATGAAACCGGCGGGCCGGTGGTCGGTAAGGCCTCCCTGGACACCTCGGCTTCCGCCGGCGGCGGCTTCGGCACCCACATCGTCGATGTCGAGGTCGATCCGGAGACCGGCAAGGTCCAGATCCTGCGCTACACCGCCGTGCAGGACGTCGGCAAGGCGATCCACCCGTCGTACGTCGAGGGGCAACTGCAAGGCGGCGTGGCGCAGGGAGCCGGCTGGGCCCTCAATGAAGAGTATTTTTACGATGACCAGGGCCGCCTGGCCAACGCCAGCTTCCTCGACTATCGCATGCCCACGGCGCTCGACCTGCCGATGATCGACACAGTCCTGGTCGAGGTCCCCAATCCCGGCCATCCCTTCGGGGTTCGCGGCGTCGGCGAGGTGCCGATCGTGCCGCCTCCGGCCGCCCTGGCCAACGCCATTTACCGCGCCGCCGGCGTCCGGCTGCGCCAGCTGCCCATGAATCCCGGCCGCGTGCTCGAGGCCATCTTGACCAGGGACGGCAAGCCCCCCTCGAAAGCTTGAGGCGACCGTGGAGGTCCGGCCATGCCGACCGTGTTCATTCCAGCGCAGCTCCAGTCCTTCACCGGCGGCGCCAGGAAGGTGGAGGTGAAGGGAAAGACCCTGCGCGAGGTGATTGAAGCCCTCGACGCCGCCTTTCCGGGACTCCGCGACCGCCTGGTGGAGGGGGACAGGCTGCGCCCGGGCCTGGCGGTGGCCATCGACTCGGTGATCTGCTCCGCCGGTCTTCGACAGGCGGTGCGAAAAGACAGCGAGGTGCACTTCATCCCGGCGATCAGCGGCGGGTAGTTTCTCAGCCTCCCCTCAAAGCCCGGATCAGCTCGGGGAGGGCAATATAGGATAATCCCAAAAAAAACACGCCGCAGCAGCACAGCGCCAGCCTCGGGATCCAGCCGGGCTTGAGTTCCCGAGGCAGGAGGAACCAGTTCACCGCCAGGGTGTGGAACGAGGAGAAACCGAGGGCGAAGTTCATGAACACCGTCGCCGCCTTGGAGATCACCTCCGCCTGGCCTTTCAGCCAGGTCAAGATGACCAGCCCCCACAAGGCGTAAAGCGTGAGGAGGAAGTAATAGATGACCTTCACCTGGTTTCCCTCGAGGCGTGCCATCCGCCGGTTGCCGGTCCAGATGAGATCGGTCCAGCGGCGGACGATTCCGTCCACTTGCCCGATGTGGCTCGGCACCAGCACGATGAATCCGCACAAGAGAGTCAAGAACCAGAAAACGTTGAGTCCGGTGCGGTCGACGATGCCCTGGGCGGTGGCGGCGGCGATTTGATTGCCGGAGATGGCCTTGCCGCGGATGAACTCGAGGGAGACGAGCGAGGGGATGGCCACGCCGAGGATGCAGCCGGTCAGCCAGATGACCCACTGGTCGCGGTAAATGACCCGCCACCAGCCCTTCCAGCGCTGGAGAGCCGGCGTCGAGATCGGGAAGACCTTGCCGGTGTGCGACAAGGTTATCCCCTTGCCGCCCACCATGCTCGGAATCGCCCCCACCAGGGCTCCCATGCCCCAGCCCTTGTCCCTGGCGTAGCTCGAGACTTGCGTGTTGGTGAGGCCGCCCTGCCCGGCGATGGCGGCGAAGCCGCCCAGGAGCGCCCAGTCGATCGCGGCGCCGGCCGGCAGTTGCGGCAGGAGCCGGAAATCCCAGCGGCCATCGCTTCCCTTGCCGAGGCAAATCAGGCCGGCGAAGATCTCCGCCCAGGTCGACGAGGACACGAAAAAGAGGCCCAGGAAAATCAGGTAGCCGAGGACCAGGACGATCTTGATCACCATGATGCGCTCGAGGGAGTTGTAAATCTTTCCCCCGAAGATGAGCGGCACGAAGCACAAGAGAAATATCCCGTAGCTGATCCAGTGGGTTTGATCGCGCTCGCTCCGGACGATTTTCTCGATGGGCTCGGGAAGGGGCTTGGGCGGCTGCCCCTTCGCGACGATGAAGCTCGCGGGATGCTCCTTCATCTCCAGGACCACCTCCACCGGCAGTCGAGTTCGGGCCACGACCTGGTCGACGCTCAGATAATCGGTCGGCAGGGCGCCCGGCAAGTGGCCCAGCAGGGCGGCGCTGAGCGGCACCGCGGCGTGGGCCGCGAGATAAGGCCAGATGCCGAAAAAATCGACGAAGAGGTACAGCCCGGTCCAGAAGCGCGGGCCGGGAACGATCCGGAAGAAGCCGGTGAGGATCGGCTCGCCGCAGTAGAGCGTGTAGCGCATGACCTCGAGATTGTAAAATACCTGGAGGAGGATGCTGGCGGAAGCCAGCCACATGACGATGCCGCCGTACTGCGCCGTGACGCGCGGCCCGAAGACCCACTCGCCGCCGCCGATCGCCGCGCCGGCCATCATCAAGCCCGGCCCGATGAGCCCGCGCGGGTTCCAGCTGAGGCGCGGCGGCGCCGGCAGCTCGCCGACGCTCCACGGCGGCATCATGCCCGCGGGGACGGTCTGGCTCTCAGAATTTCCTTTCGCTTCAGCAGGTGGATCGCTCATCAAAAATCTAGCCGGCCGCTCCTTTTTTCCGGTCATCTCCCCTTCTTCGCACCCTTCACTCCCAGGAGGTGCCGGAGGATGTAGGCATCGAGCCCTTCGTAGTCGCGGGCCTCGATGAACTGCCTTTCCAGCTTCCGGTCGAGCGCCCGCACCTTTTCGATAAGAAAATGGAACATCGCCAGGCTGGTCTCGAGGTGCTTGGCCGACCCCTCCCGCTTCTGCGTCCGCATGGCCTTGACATCGAGCCCCACGAACTCCCCCTTCCGCCCGTAATTGTTTTCATCCAGGACGCGCACTTGATTGAAAGCCATGCGCAGGTTGGCGGAGCCGAAAGACTTGTCCTGGTCGTACTTCAAGCCGTTCTGGTCGTTCAGGTGGACGCTCCAGAGCTTTTGATGATAAAGCGCGTAGGCCATTTCATCGGAAGGGTCGAGGCCGGCGAGGAGGGCGTGGGCGGTTTCGACGAGGGCGCCGACGCGGCCGGGATCGGCGGTCCGGTAGGAGAGGGCGATGGCGTGGCCGATGGTCGGCAGGTAAGCCAGATCCATGGGCTCGTTGGGCTTGGGCTCGATCAGGATGCGAATTTTCTTGTTGTGCTGGAGGATCCGGTTGCAAGCCTCGACGATGCGCTCCACCGAGGCCACCGGGTCCTTCGACTCGCGGATGTAAGTCCCCTCGCGCGCCAGCCACAGCACCATGCGGTCGCAGTCCAGCGCCGCGGCGATGTCCGCGGCCAGGATGGAGCGGTCGATGGCATACCGCCTCTCCTTGGGGTCGTTGGAGGTGTAGCCGCCGTCAATGGTGCGCGGACTCTCCCAGAGCCGCGGGGCGATGAACTCCGCCTCCAGCTCGAGATCGTCGAGGCGCTTCTTCAATTCCCTGGCCACTTGCAAGACCATCTTGACGCGGTAGCGGTCGAGGTTCGGGACGGCGTCGTCATCGTGAAGCTGGACGCCTTGAAAGCCGAGCTTCTTGTAAACTTTCAGCTTTTCCTCGAAGCTGAAGGACTCGCGGACCGGCGGGCCGAAGGGATCGGAGCCTTCATGAATGTTCCAGGGGCCGAAGGAAAAGCGGAACTTTCCAGCCATGGTAGATCTCCCAAAATCAAGATTGCGCGTGAGCTCGAGCTTGAACCGAACCGGCATTAATACCGCTTTTCCCGGCGGAATCAAGGGCTTATACCGCCCCCAGCCCCAATCGCCGCGGCCCCGAAAGGCCGCTCCTCGAGAAAAACTGAAGCGCGGCCGATTCCCAGTTTTATCCGGGGGAGGACACAGTCTCAGACACTGTCATCCAGGTTACGGCTAACCCACTCGAAGTGAGTGCCATCAACGGACCAGGGGATCTCCAGCTTCGCCGCGCTGACGCTCGCAACTTTCCTGAAGGCGACAAGACCCTGGAGCCTCTCGCCAGACTGGAGGATCACCTGCTGATCGAGGATCGAGCTGAGTCGGTTCCGCAGGCTCTTATTGAAAAGCGTGCCGGCGAAGAAAAGCAACAGCTCGATCGCGAGCTCGATGACACTGAAGTGTAGGATCCAGTAGAAAAGGAATTCCCACTGAAACGTTGAAAGTTTGCCGATGATGGTATCCCGCTTTTCCGCCTCGTAGCTCTTCTCTCCCAACGACAGCCTGGCCCGGGCGAAGTCCACGGTGATGGGACTGGTGGAAGTGTTCTTGGCGTCGAGCTTTATCAGCGCAATCTTTTTCCTCCCCGCCCTCCGGGCGTACCACGGCGCGCCGTCCTTGAGGAAGTCCAACGAGCTGAGGAGCAATAGGCCATTCGCCTGGGGAGCACTAGCTTCAGTGAAATACATGATGTTAGTCCCTTCAAAAACTACACCTACAGCCAGTCGCCGAATGTGATCCCCCCCCAGCAAATCCGGGCCAAAGTGGGTCAAGAAAACCTCGCGCCAACCCATCCAGCACCCTCAATCCCTTCCCTCCTGGCAACCCGCCGCGCTCGCCCTTGAAACTCGCTCCAATCCTGGCCGCCCTTGCTCAAGCCAGGAACCTCATGCCGGGGGTGCCCAACGGATTTGTAGTTCCCCTATGGCTGACCAGGCCCTCCGCCAGCCCAGGGATTTCGCAACGGGGTAGAGTGGAATTCTTCTGGAAGCCTATGTATCAAGCCCCGGTTCATCCCCGGATCGCCACGAGGAGGAGCTCTTCCTCCGCCGGCTCCTTGCCGCCCACGGCGGCCGCAAGCTTCTCCCGGGCGAGCTGGAGCCGCTTCAGGGCCTCTGCCTTGGAGTAGCCGATCTTCATCAGGGCCTTGAGGAGGCCCTCGTCCGCCGAGCCTGGCGCACTCGCAATTGCGGAGTCCGCAATTGCGGACTCCGCAATTGTGGGATGGCGGCGGCACGTCCCGGTCCTTCCCTGGCCTACGATCCCCGATTTAACTTCCAGACGGATTTAGGGGAAACACGACAGCCAGTCTCT
>JACQVS010000074.1 GCA_016209605.1 Planctomycetota bacterium | reverse complement strand
TTTCAGAACGCCGCGAAGACGGCGTTGACGAAGGTGCTGATCGGCGCCTGCTCGCGGAAGTCCTCGACGGCGTCCTCGACCTGCACCAGGATGCGGTTCAGGCGCTGGTGGACCTCGGGATTCTTGAGGAGCTGGCCGATGGTCCCCTTTCCCTCCTCGACGTCGCTCAAGATCTTCTTAGCCTTGCCGATCAGGTCCTCGAAGTCGCGGTAGATCTTCTCCTCGTAAATCAGCTTGCCGGCGGTCCCCTTGCTCTCGCGGATGGCCTTGGAGATGTCTTCCAGGTTGTCGATGGCCGATTTGACCTTGTCGCGGGTGGCGGCGTCGTTGACGAGCATGCCGATGGTCCCCTTCCCCTCCTGGATGTCGTGCAAGCTGTCGGCGAGGTCCGCCAGGGCCACCTCGACGCGGTCGCGCAGGTCCGGGCGCTTGATCAGGGCGCCCAGAACGCCCTCGCCCTCGTTGACCGAGTGGACGATCTCGCGGATCTCCGCCATGGTGTCGGCGAAGTTGGCGCCCAGGGTCTCGTTGCTGACGAGCTGCTGGAGGAGGCCGTTGCCACTGCGGATCTCATCCACCAGATTACTGAGCTGCTCGAAAAGGTCTCCCTTGGCGTCGCCTTTGAACCTGCCCAGTTCGATGGGCACGCTTCTCGAGCTCGCACCGGGGAGGATTTCGATGAACCTGCCGCCCAGGGGGCCGGCGCTGCGCACCAGGAAATGGCTGTCCTCCGGAAGCATTATGGGAGTGTCGATGCGGCAGGTGAGCTGCACCTTGTATTCGGGCTGATCGAGGGAAGGCTTGATCGCCGACACCAGGCCGACGTTCATGCCGTAAAACTGCACCTTGTCGCCGACGCGGACCGCATCGACCTTCTGGAAGGGGACGGTGACGTAATAGGATTTTTGCAGGACGGTGATGTTGGCCACCGACAGGGAGGCCACTCCCAGGATGATCAGCGCGCCCAGGAAAACGATGCCGATGATGAAGTCGCGGATCGCCGTCGATTTTTCCATGAATCGCTCCTTTCAATTGAACACGAAAATCCCGAATCATTCATTATTCTTATCGGTAATCGGCCCCTTGGAACTTCCGGTGATGAACTGCTGGACGATGGGATCGGGGTGTTTCTTGATCTCCTCGGGAGTCCCCAGGGCGATGATCTTCCCCTCGTAAAGCATGGCAATGCGGTCGGCGATGCGGTAGGCGCTCTCCATGTCGTGGGTGACCACGACTTGAGTTACTCCCAGGGCGTCGCGGGTGTGAACGACCAGTTCGTTGATGGTTGCGGCCATCACCGGGTCGAGCCCTGAGGTCGGCTCGTCGTAGAGGATGACCTCGGGTTCGAGGATGATCGCCCGCGCCAGGCCGCCGCGCTTCTTCATGCCGCCGGAAATCTGCGCCGGGTACTTGTTGACGGCCCCTTCCATCTCCACCAGGCGCAGCTTCTCGAGGACTCTCTTTTCCACCTCGGCCGCCTTCATATGGCGCCGGTGCTCGAGCAGGGGGAGCGCCACGTTTTCGCGGATGGTGAACCAGTTGATCAAGGCGCCGGACTGGAAGAGGAAGCCGATGCGCAGGCGGAGCTCTTCCAGCTTGCGGGCTGACAAGGCGGCCAGGTTCCTCCCCAGCACCCGCACTTCCCCCCGGTCCGGCCCCATCAGCCCGACAATGTGGCGCAGGGTGACGCTTTTCCCCGTGCCGCTGCGGCCGATGATGACCATGGTCTCGCGGGGGAAGACCTTGATATCGACGCCGCGCAGCACCCAGAGCCCCGAGAGATTCTTGTGGACATCGATGAGCTCGATCACCGGCGCCCCATCCGGGCTGGAAGGGCCCGGGTTGGAAGAGTCCGAGCAGGAAGGGTCCAGACTGGAAGGGCCCAGACTGGAAGGGATCGGATCGTTTCTCTCTTCTGCTTCCGCTTTCATATCATCGGTCAAAAGAGCCGGTAAAAGATGAAGGTGATGTAGTAGCCGAGGATGATGATCAGGAGGTACGAGATCACCACCGAGCGCCGCGTGGCATGGCCGACTCCGATGGCGCCGCCGGTGGCGCGCAAGCCTTGCGAGCAGCCGACCGAAGCGATGACGATGCCGAAGATCACCGCCTTCAGGAGCCCGGTGAAGATATCCTTGTTGACCAGATGATCCATGGCGTCGGTGCGGAAAAGCTCGAGGCTGACGCCGTGCTGGTAGTAGCTGGTGATGGCGCCGCCGACGATTCCCAGGAGGTTCGAGTAGATGGTCAGCACCGGGCACATGATGGTCATGGCCACCAGGCGCGGCATCACCAGGAACTTGGCGGGGTCGATGCCCATGACCTCCAGGGCATCGATCTCCTCGGAGACCGACATGGTGCCGATCTCCGCCGCCATCCCCGAGCCGACGCTGGCCGCGAGGATGAGCGCCGTCATGAAGGGGCCCATCTCGCGGGTCATGGAAATGGTCACGATCCGGCCGATGAGCGACTCCTGGCCGATGTCGGCCAGCGACAGCCCGCCGTTCAAGGCCAGGATGGCGCCGGTGAAGACGCTCACCACCATGCAGACGGGAATGCTGGCAATGCCGCAGATGAACATCTGCTGGAGGATCTCCTTGAGGGCGCGCCCCTGCCAGGCGCTGCGGAACCACAGGACAGAGCGCAAGAGGAGCGCCAGGGAGTAACCCGCGCCCGCGGCGGCTTCCGAGAGAAAATTGCCGATTCCTAAGACTGCGCTTCTTATCACTTGCTATCGCCAGGGTAGATAAAACACCCGGAAGCGCTGGCCCTCCGGGCTCGATTCCCACTCCAGCAATCCATAAAAGACCGCCAGGATACTCTTATTTTCGGCTTTTTCAAAGCGCCGGCTGAAAAGCCCGTAGAGGAGCTCCCAGCCGCGGCGCTCGGGGTTGTTCTCGTAGAGGAACAGCCGCCAGAGGCGGGCGTACTGGCGCTCGAAGGGATTCTCCTGGCGGAACCAGATCGGCGAGGGGAAGTAAAAGGTGCTGCGCCCCCCCTCGCGCCGGTAGCGGTAAAGGGGCCAGATCGTCCACTCGCTGGTGACTTGAAAACTGTCCTTCTGCAAGATGTGAAAGTGCCAGAGGAGCGGCAGGAGCCAGAAGCGCGTCTCCTCCCAGCCGTCGGCTTGATCGGTGTCGTAGCGCTGGAGGGGCCAGAGGACGAACTGCCGGAAGCGGGTCCGCAGTTCGGCAGGGGCCGGTTTTTCCCCCAGCAGGACTTCGCCCCCCGGCGGGTAAATGCCCCGGTTGTCCCAGGAGACGAATTCCCCGCCGGTGTTGAGAGTGCGGCTCTTCCAGCCGAAGAGCGGCCAGGGATCGAACTGGCCGCCGGTGAAGCGGTAGGGGAGGAAGTAGCCGAAGTACAGGGCGTCGCCGGTCTTCACATCGCGCGCCGTGTTGAAGAGCATGAAGAAGTAGCTGCGCGTGACGGTGTGGGGATTGATGCTCTGGCCGTAGAAGGGGAAGCTGTAAAAAATCTCGACAGGGCGCTGGCTGTTCATGTCCCTGAGATCGTGGATGTAAAATGGCCAGGCGATGAAGCTCTTTTCGTAGCGCGGCGCGCCGTCCTCCTTGAAGGATTTGTACCAGCCGTAAAACGGCCAGAGGCGCCAGCCCTCGTGGCCGCCGCCCCGAACGCGGTTGAAGAAGGGAAAGAGGACGTGCATCGAGTCGTACTCCTTCTCCCACCAGCGCCAGTAGAACGGGAAGAGAATGAAGTGGGTCTCATCCTTGGCGAGGAGGCCCCGCAGCTTGCCGCCGAAGGGGAAGAAGGCGAAGTAGCTCCCCTCGGTGGGATCGCTGCCGCCGTAGAAGAAGGGGAAGACCATCCAGTCGAGGTCGGAGCCCTCCGCTGGGGCGAGGAGCCGGTTCCGGTAATAAAAGATCGGCAGCACCCAGTGGCGTTCCTCGCCGCCGCCCCAGGCGAAGTCGCCGAAAGGCCAGAGGAGCTTGAGCCGGCTGCGCTCTTCGCCGATCGCCTCGAAGCTGCCGAAGGGGCGGAAGACGTGCTCCCGGCTGGGGGCGGGAGGCTCCTGGGGTCCGCTTTTCAAGGCCTTCCCCGGCCCGGCGGGGCGCGCCGGCTGGTCGTAGATCTCGAAGAAGGGGACGATGGCCCGGTTGCCGTTGTAGGTGAGGCAGCCGGAGAGGGGGAGCCAGAGGAGGGCCGCCGTGCAAAATGCCCCGGCTCGGGACGAAATCAAAGCGGATTGGCGCTCCAGCATGCGCATTAGGAATACCTAAAAAATTAGTGACAGTCACTAAATTTGTCTGCAAAAATTATTGACTGCCTCTTCGAGAACCGGGAGGGTCGAGCCTTGCCGCTCCTCTGGGACGGGAAGGACGGCCGTGAGCACGCTGGCCAGCCGGTGCGCCTGCGCTTTTACCGGCGCGACGCGAGGATTTACAGCCTCGGCCCGGTCCGCTAACGGTGCGCCGGCGGGTTTTGCTCCACATCGGCGATGGGAATGGCGTACGCGACGGGCGCATCTTCGAGGTCACGAGGCGCCTCGGCATCGAGCTCCTGCACCTCTTCCGGGCCCCGGGGGGGAGGGGGCTGAATAATGGGAATCTCAGGCGCCCTCGGCCGTCTCGGTGAGTTGGTGCGCCTGCATCCATTTCAAATAAGCCGTGGCGCAGGTATCGAGGTTCTCCAGCGCGCCGCCGCCGCGCACGGGTGAGCACATTTCGTAGACTGCCAGGCCGTTGAAGCCGCCGTCGCGCAGGCCTTTGAAAAACGCCGGGTAGTCAATGAATCCCGTCCCGAAAGGAACGGCCCGCACCCAGTCAGGCGCGAGCCGCTCGTAGTTCACCAGATCCGTCCGGTAGCGGTAGCGCGGCACGCGGACGTAATCGGCGTTGGTGGTGATGGCGGTGTGCGAAGCGGCCAGGCGCGCGGCGTCGTAGAGGTTTTCGCCGCGCAACGCCGGCGACCAGGCGTCGAAGCCGAGCTTGCAGTTGGGCCGGTCGATGTCGGCGAGCAGCTCGAGCAAGGCGTCGGTGTGGACGGCGAGGTCGTGATGGTTCTGGATGGCGATGGTGACCCCGTGCGCCGCCGCGCGGTCGCACATTTCCTGGACGGCCGCCACCACTCGCCGCCAATGCGCCTGCGGGTCCTGGCCTTCGCTTTGGTAAGCGGTGAAGATGCGGACAACCGAGGCGCCGAGCTGCGCCGCCAGCCGCGCCAGCGATTCCACGTAGGCGATCTCGAACTCGATGACGGGAACTTCCGCCGCGACGCCCGGAGCGAGGTGCGTATAGCCGGCGACGACGTCGCAGCAAACCTGCGCCGCTGCCAGCGTGTCGCGCAGCGACTCCACGAACGACGACGTGGCGTCCAGCGGCGAGAGGTGCGGGCGCTTGCCCATCAGCATGACGGACGGGAAGCCGAGCCGCCCGGCGCGCGCGATGAAATTGGGCAGGGAGAGGACCGCTTGACCCCACATGCCGGCGTAGCTGACGGAGAAGAGACTCGGTTTCACTCCAGGATGACCTTCGGGAAGTACTCCGGGATCAGGTGCTTCCAGATGAACCGCTGCGCCTGCTCGCGGGGCAAGAGATGGCAGGGATTCAAGCTCAGCATCTTGGAGGCTCCCTGGCCGGTGTCGTCGTCGGTGATGATGAGACTCAAGCCGAAGCGCTTTCCCGGCATGGGCGGGGACTCGCCTCGGCCCTCGAAGTGGAAGGAACTCCACGGCAGGCCGACCTCGTAAATGACGCCGCTGTTGTCTTCCTTCTTCTTGACCGCGTAAAGGCCCTCGGGTTTGCGCGCCTCTTCATCCTCATCCTCCCCTTCCTTTCCATCGTCCGACTTTTTCGGCTTGCGGTTGGGGACGGTGAGCGCCAGCGTCAAGAGCTGGTCATCGGCGCGCTGATACAAGCCTCCATCGCCGGTCGGATCGAGGCCGATGATCAGACAGTCCCCCTTCCAGACCGTGGCCTCTTTTTCGTAAGGGAAGATGCGGTTGTCCTCGACATCGAGAGCGAAGTAGAAGTACCTCTCATCCCAGCCGGTATAAAGAGTGGCGCTGAGGTCCTCCTCGCCCTTCCAGATATCCATCTCCTGGCCGGGGGCGGGAATGTTGTTGACGCAGAGGAGATCGCGCAGCGGGACCTTGTGCGAGCAGTTCCAGCTCTCGTTCAGCTCGCCGTCGACCAGCGGCGGCGCGCGCAACTTGCGGCAGATGATCTGCGGCTGGCTGTCCTTCATGGCCTCCTCCTTGATGCCGTCGAGGAGAAACTTGAGCAGCTGGTACTTTCCAGGGTGGTCGAGGGAGGGGAGGCGCTCGGAAAGCAGCGAGGTGTTCAGAATCTGCTCGCCGGCCTCGATGTTCTTTTCGCGGAAGAAATTGAGGGACAGCCAGATGACGTTGTCCCAGTCGTAGGGATTGGCGAGGTACCGCCGCAGGCGTTCGATCTTTTCGCCCTCGGCCTGCAAATTGAGGCGGTTGACGTTGGATTCGAAGGCCGCATCGCCGCGGTCGGTCAGGAAGATGAACAGCCCTTCCTGCACCTGGCACTGGAAGCGCTTCTTGTCCTGGAGGAAACGATGGATCGGCTCCACCAGGAGGTCGTGGGGCACGCCGTTGAACTTGTTGAAGACGGACAAGGAGTTGGAGGCGGGCACAGGATGGATGATCGCATCGGGCGCGATCAAGAGCTCGCGGGTCCCCTCGGGAAAGAAGGTGCCGAGGCGGTTTTCGTTGGGCTCGTTCGGCCAGATCCGCATGGCGGCGAACCGGTCGCCTTCCGGCCCCGGCCGGACCTCGAGGGCCATCAGGCTCAAGCTCTCGGCTCCGTAGATGACATAGAGACGCGATTCATCCGGAAAAACGGAGAGATTGCCGGAGCGGTCGGCGGGGAATTGATCGTAGCGCCAGAGCTCCTCGCCCTGGGAAAGGGAGATTCCCGTCAGGGCCGCCCGGCGGTCCTGGCGGCAGGCGAGCAGGACCTGGTCTGGATAGGCCGGAAACGGCCACGCTTGCTGGAAGATTTTTTTGCGGTCCTGGTAGCGGGACCGGATCTCTTTTTTCTTGAGGTCGACGGCCACCAGCTCGTTGGGGAGCAGGAGGAGCATGACATCCTCTCGGGGGGACTGTGGGGGGAAAACATCGTTCTTGAGCAACAGGGGAGCCTGGATCAGGCGCGCATCGGCCCCTTCCTGGATCTTCAACGCCTCCTTTTCCTGGCCGCTCTCCGGATCGAGGAAGGCGACCTCCACCGGCGCCCGCCGGACGATGATCAGCCGGTCCTGGGCCGCGAAAGGGCCATGGGAGAAGCGGCTCACTTCAAAAGGCAACGGCTTGACCCATTGCCGCAAGCCCTCGCGGTCGTAGCGATGGAGTTTGTTGGTGCTGCCGATGGCAAAGACGGCATCCTTCCAGGAAGCCACGCCCTGGATACGCTCCTGGAGGACCGGCGCCGAGCGGATCTTGGGCGGACCGGTTTGATCGGGCCGGCTGGTCGCGGCCGGCTTCCTGTCCTGATCCTCGAAGGAGACGTGCCAGCGCGCGATTCCCTTCTCCGTATCGATGGCGAGCAGGTTGGTCGAATCGTAGAAGAGGAGCAGGTTCCCCCAGTACTGCGCCGAGGGCGCGTAGCGGCTCACGTAGAGGGATTTTTGCGTCTTGAACGCCGGCACCATGGCGAATTGAACCGTCCACAACGGCAGGCCGGTGTCGAGCTGCCGGCACTCGATGAGGTCCAGCGACTGGGTCAAGAAGCAACCTTTCAACGCCTCGGGAGGGGCACCGCTGGGCTGGAGGAAAGAGCGGTTGACGGTGAGCAGGTTGGCGGGGGAGCGCCAGCGCAAGCGCAGCGGGAAACGGAGCCAGCGCCCTTCGATGGGCAGCTCGATTTCCCGGAAGCCCGGCTCCCTCAGCCGCCTCTCCACATAGGATTGCACCGTCCCGCCCAGCCCCTGTTGCTTTCCGGCTCCCACGGGAGCGTCGGCGTGGTCTCGCGCCAGCCCCAGAAGCAGATCGCGGGCTTCCGGGTAGCGCCCCATCTTGGTGAGCAGATCGGCGGCTTGCAGCGCGACCGAGACGTAGTCTTCCGATCTGGGGAAGGTCCGCAAATAGTTCAGGAACCAGCCGATGGCCTCCGTCAGGTTTTGCTGATTGCTGAAGTAGTTGGCCAGCTCGATTTGCGCGATGCCGCCGGCCTGGGTGAGGGGAAAGTTGCGAATCACCTTGAGAAAGGCGATCTGGGTCCCTTGCCGTCGCGCTGACGCCAGCTCCTCCTGGGCCGCCCACTCGAACTCGGTGAACGCCGCTTCCCCCGCCGGCCCGCGGCCCTGCACTTCCTGGATGATCCCCTCGGCGATGACCCGCCCCGGCACCTCCAGAAATTCATTGTTTAATTCGGGGGAAGGACCGAGGGGAGTATTCCGGCTTCCCTTGGCCGGATCGAGTGGGGAATTACGGGCCCCCTCGTGGGGATCAAGGGGGGAAAACACCGAGCAAGGAACTTCGCCCAGACCCAGCTCGAGCGCTTCTTTGACCACTTCCATGGTCCTTTTGAACTCGCCGCGCTTCAGATGCGCCTGCGCGGCCCGGAATGCGGCCACCGCCTTGGCTTGAGGGAGGCGCTCTGCCTTGATCAGCAGGCCCAGCATGGCGGCGGCTTGCGGCCCATCTTCTCCCTGCAAATCGACGGAGTAGCGCAGGGCTTCGGCGATCTCGAAGAGCAGGCGGTCGGTGGGGGAGTTCCGCAACGGCTCGGGAAACCTGGAGTTCCTCCACTGCTGCAGGGTCTGGAGGCCATCTTCAATCTGCCCGCTTTTCAGCTCCAGCTTGGCGGTCTCGAGGAGCTGGACTTCGGTCTGGGCGGGCAGCTCCGCCACTCGAGCGCGCTCTCGCTCCCGCTGGTTGTAGACCAGGAAGCCTCCCGTCGAGGCGACCGCCAGCTGTCCGGTGGGCAGGAGCATCAGGTTGCCGCCGCCGCCGCGCCAGTCCCAGAGCGACCCCGCTTTCGCCTGGCCGTTTTGAGGATCGAGGGTATAGAGGGCGTGGAGGTCCGAGACCAGGACCGTGCTGGCCGTGAGCAAAGCGCGGCCGAGAGAAAGGATCCCCCTCCCGGGAGGCTGCCAGCGCCAGGCCACCGAGCCCAGGTTTTTGCCGGCCAGGCTGAGGGCGGTGACCGCGGTGCCGCTCAAGAGGCAGCGCTCTCCGTCCGTGCCCAGAAGGGTCGTGTGGGCTTCACGCGGAATCCTCCAGAGCAGGGCGCCGGTAGCCTGATCCAGGCACAGGAGGAGGTCCGCATCCTGCGGCGCGGCCAGAAGGCTGCCTCGATAGGGGACCAAGGGATTCGGCTGCCAGCGGTTCCGGTCGCGGATCGCCTGCGCCTTGCCCCGCTCATCGAGCCGTGGATAAGCCTGCAGCCAGAGGATCTGGCCATCCAGCGCATCGACGGCCGCCACGAAGCCCAGATTGGTGAGCATGTATGCCCGCTGCTGATGCACCAGAGGGGGAGAAAGCGTCGAGCCCATGCCGAGGTAGTCGGAGGTGTGGATGGAGCCCAGGTAAGTGATCCACTGGGGCTCGCCCTGCTGGTTGAAGGCGGCCAGGTAAGTGAGGATCTCCCGCTCCACCTTGACGGTGATCCCCACCAGATAGTTTTTCAGGCAGTTCACCGGCGGGGTGAGGGTGGAAGCCAGGAAGGGGGCGGCGGCCTCCTCTTTCTTGCCGTCTTTCCGGGCGCCGGCAGGCTTGGCCATCGGATCGGGGATTGGGGTTTCCGCCCCTTCCGCCGCCGCCTCCGCGGCGGGGGGCGGATGACGGCTCAGCAAGTAGGTTTCAAACGGCTGGAAGAGGAGCTTCCTGGAGGCCCGCTCGTAAACCACACCTTTTTGCCAGAGCGTCTGGCCGGTGGCGAGGTCCAGAGCCGTCAACAGGTCGCCGCTGGCGGCCAGAACTTGACCCACCCCGATGGCGGGGGAGCGCAGGGAACCCAAGGCTTCAAAGGACCCTTCCTCCAGCGGCGCCGACCACAGCAACTCCAGCGTCGGGAGCGCGTAGGCCACCACCTCCCGGTAAGTTTGCAGGATGACCCGATGACCTTGCGCCGCCGGGAAAAACGGCAGGGCCAGGTCCCCGGGGGAGCGGGCCGCGGCCGGGCGCTCCTCCAGAACCAGGCCCGCGGCCGTTTTCGGGTCCAGGGAGACGGGCGGTTCGGACTTTTCAGGCTTTCCAGTATTCTCGGAATTCCGGGCAGTTCCGGGAGGCTCGTTTCTGGAGCCGTCCGGGGCCTGGGCGGGAGGGACCATGGGCGGCTTCAAGGGATAGCCTTCATCGACATACAGCCGCAGCTCGTTCAGTTCGAACGGCCGGCGCAGCTGCACGCTGCCGAGCTCGAAGGGCTCCTCGCCGGCGGCGGGCCCCCGTTCCCGGACCAGGAGAGCGTTGAGGACGGGGGCAGATCCAGGACGGGTGGAGGGCGGGGCCTGCCGCAGGCCTTCCTCCAGGTCTTTTTTGAGCCGCAGCTCGGCCTCCGTGAGCCCTGCGATCGCCGTCCCCTCGGGGGGGTTGCGAGGGGAATTGCGATCCTGGGGGTAAGATTCGGGATTGAAGGCGGGAAGGAACCGCTCCAAGAGGGATTGGATCGCGGTATCGCCGCCCGCCACCCGGCCCGCTTGCAGGAGCAGCCACGCCGCGTGCAATTTTCCTCCCGCTGGCACCTTGGGGGACTCGAGAAGGAACGCTCCAGCCCGCTCGACTTGATCGAGGTCGCCGCTTTCCAACCCCCCATCGAGCTCCTCCCGGGCCAGCTCCAGCGCCATGGCCGACCAGGGAAAGTCGCGAAACACCTGGTGGCGGAAAAACTGCCGAGACGCCGTCGAGCCGCTGCTCCGGACGGCGGCCCACTGGGCAGAGAGCTGGGATTCCAGGATTTCATCGAAGCGCCGGCGCGCCTCCTCCGGCAGCCGCTTGACCATCCGCTCGATGGCCGGGCCAGGGCCGAGCGCGAATCCCGCCCCGGCGGCGACGGTGGTGGAAGGCCGCTGCGGCACCCCCTCGTGGAAACCGAGGGATGGAGAAGAGGAGTCGGGCGGCTCCGGAAGGCCGCCGTGATGGCCGCCGCCGGTTTGGTCCGTTTTCTCGGCGGGCTGGACCGGGACCTTGGCTGGATTGGCGGCGAGAAGCAAGGCATCGACCAGCCGGTCCCAGTCCTGGTTCTTCAGCAGATCCTCGATCTGGCTGTAGGCGTTGTTCCACCGGGTGTCCACCGGATAGTGGATGCCGGCCTCCAGCGGCTCGGCCCCTCTCGAGGCCCGCAGGCAGAGGAGCAGGGCTGAAAAATAACACGCCATTTGAATAATTCGGGTCTTTAGCATGCGAGACCAACAATAACGATAACGTTACCGGCAATCAGCAACGAAACCATAACAAGTATAATAAGTGGTGATTCTTGGGACGCAATAACGGAATGGCGGCGGCCGTTTTTTTACCGGCGGTTTTTTTTTGCGGCGCCGGCTGCCAAATCAGATCACCGGCCCGGCCAGCGCCGGCTTTCTGGTGATGCCCAGAAAAAAGGAGGCCAGATGGGGCGCGATGAGCTGGAAAAAGGACGTCTGCTCGATCAGGTTGGCATGTCGGATAATACAGCCGTTCTTGGAGAAAAAGAGGAACAGGGCGCCGCGGTGGGCCCCCTCCAGGAACAGGGGCAGGTGGAGAACGACCGGATGGTCGACCGCGCTCGGGGGGCTGAATCCCAGGGATTGCATGTCGACTTTTTCCGTTGGGAAGGCTATCAGCTGCCCGTCCAGGACCGCATGATAAAGGTTCTGTTCAGAGAACCAGTCGGCCTTGAAATCCACGGGGCTGGCGTGGCCCCAGGCATGAAGAGGGGTGAAGTGTTCGTATTCATCGCGGCCGAAAACCAGGCCGGAGGTGATGCAAAACTCATCTTTAAGGAGCTTCTCCAGATTCTCGATCTCCTGGCGGGCCTCCTCGCCGGCGGCTGGCGAAGCCCTCCAGAACGCCAGGTGACAGGCCAGGGGCTTGAATTTCTTGCAGATCTCCAAGCCCGGCTCCCCGGCGGCACCGTGCTGTTCCACCGCGCTGTCGTTGGGAGGCGGCGGAGAAGGGTGGTTTTTCTGGAGAGCGCGGCGATGGAGAAGCGCTTCCTCGACCACCTTGAGAAGCTCTTCATCGAAGTTGACAATGGGCTTGGTGATGTAGTCGAAGGCGCCATGGCGCATGGCCTCGATGGCCGAGCTCAAGCTCCCGCAGCCGGTGGCGATGATGACTTCGACATCAGGGCGCTCTTTTTTGAAAACTTTCAAGAGCTCCAGGCCGTGCATTCCAGGCATTACCAGGTCCAGAAGGATCACTTCAATTGCCGTGGCCGGATCCCGGAAGAAGGCCAGGGCTGATTCCCCTCCCTCGGCTACCAGCGTTTGAAACCCGATGGTTTCAAAATACAGGCGGAAGGCGTTGCGGATGAAAGCCTCGTCATCCACAATCAGGATCCTGCCCCTGGGCGGGTCCTGCCGTTTGGGGTCCTGAGTTGAGTGGATGGGGGCGTTTTCCATATGTGGAACCATCGGTCGTCACCGTTTCCTGCGGTTCAAAGCATCGATCATCGAGGCCACATCATCGAGGGCGATGGGCTCCGTGTTGCTCTTCGGCGGGGCCGGGCGCGAGTCGGCGCTCGCTGCGGCCGCTGGGGGGGTCAAGGCCAAATTATCCTTCAACCGGTTGACCACCTCCTTGGCAATGCGGTAGGTCCAGCCCTCCGGAAAGGAATCGAGCTCGCCCTGGGAGCGCGGTTTCTCCGCCAGCTGGAGGCGCACCAGCCCGAGGAGCTCGTCGAGCTTGTTTTCGAGGTTTTTCTGGCTTTCAAGCGCCGGCCCTTCAGGCTCGGAAGCCGGCTTCTCCGGTGCCTGAGCCGCGGCGGCAAAGCTCGCCGCCGGCGCCGGCGGACCTGGCGGTGGAACGCCGCTTGGACGGCTGGATTCTTCCGAGCCAGAGGCTGGAGCCGGCGCCAGGCCGAAAATCTCGTCGAAGGTTTGTCCCGCCATTTCCGACCGCACCTGCTCGATCGCCTGGAGAAGGCTGTTCCACTCACCCTCCGCCAGCTGGAAACGCTGCTCTAGGTCCTGAAGAGCGGCATGAAGCCCCGCGCGCCTGGGCGGGGGCGGAGCCGGGGTGCCTGCTGCGACCGCCGGACCGGTTTTCGGCCCGTTTCCTTGGCCAAGCCTTCCTCGCATCAGCCTGACAAGCTCGAATTTCAAACCTTCCAAGATGTCTTGCACCGCTCTGCGGGTGGTCTTATCCATCGAATCCACCAAGGTTTTGCCAAGAACGTCTGCGGCATTGAAGGAATGTACCGCCGGAATCCTCTTGCCCTGGCGCCTGGGCCGGGGAAGGCGGAGCGGAGTCCGCTGCAGGCGTGGAGCCTTAGAGCCTATCCCAGTAGACCATTCGGCCGCTCTTTTGAAGGCACGGGGCCGGCTGCAAGCGCGCCATTCGGCGTCGGGCCTCCTAGCCGTATTTCTACGTTAATAAGGCTCAGTAGGGCCTCCTTGCCTGGCGCGCTTTCGCTCGGCCTCGGGCCTCGAAGCGCCTACCGGGATAGACTCTTTGGGAGCCGCCACCGCCGGCCATGAACCGGCACCGCCAGGGTCAATGCCTGGAACTACAAAACACTTCTCTTTCGAAGTTTACAATGAGGGGGGAGGACTGTCACATGGGAGGGGATGGCAAGTTCCAGATATGGTGGCCGGAAGCGGTTGGTCGCGGCTGTCCAGAAACTGGATACTTCCGTTACGGCGGGCGCGGCCCCGCCGGTGGGGGAGGACTGGTAAAGCAAGGAATTATGAGCCGGCAACTTGCAGGAACGGCTCTTGCCGGGTAAAGGAAACATGTAAATTTTCGAAATTCCAGAAATTCTAGAGATTTCAGAGTCGCCCCTTGAGGCCTCCGCTTTTGAGACCAGCAGAGGAAACATTCATGAGCTCCGCGTCCATCCGCTTTGAAGAAATCAGCACCAACACTAACGAGATCCTGCACCAGATGAGCCTGCCGGGCTTGAAGAAAAACTTTCACCTGCCGCCGCAGACCGCCATGGATTTGCGCCGGCATCAGATCGCCCGTCTCGAGGAGAACATCCAGGTCTTGCGCCAGAAGCAGGCGGAGTTTCACCGCAAGATGGAAGACTACATCGCCAGCCTCCGCAACTTGATCAACAACTTGAGGCGCGGGCTCGATAATCCTGCCAGCCAGAAAGCGCCGGCTCCAGCGCCGGGGATCGGCGCCGCCGTGGGAACGTACGTGCGCTGCGTCGGCTGCGGCGCCGAAAAGGACTTCCCCGATGTGAACGTTCTCTATGCCAAGGAGCCGGAAGACTTCCTGGCCCACCCCACCGAGGTGATCGTGCAGCATCAAGGCCAGCTCAAGAAAGGGATCTTCCGCTGCCCGAACTGCGGCGACTGCAACATCACCATTCGCCCCAAAAATTAGTCGCAGCGACTAATTTTATTCCGTCCCTAGTTTTTGTGTCAGCGCCGGCACCACCTCGAAAAGATCCCCCACGATCCCGTAAGTCGCCACCTGGAGAATCGGCGCGTTGGGGTCTTTGTTGATGGCGACAATGCACTTGGAGGAGGACATCCCCGCCAGATGCTGGATGGCCCCCGAAAGGCCGCAGGCGATATAGAGCTTCGGGCTGACGGTTTTGCCCGTCTGGCCGACCTGATCGGAGTGGGGCCGCCAGCCAGCGTCGCAGACGGCCCGTGACGCCCCCACGACCCCGCCCAGGACGTCCGCCAGCTCCTCAAGGATCTGGAAATTCTCCGGACCTTTGAGGCCGCGTCCTCCCGAGACGATGATGTCCGCCTCGGTGAGGTCGGTTTTCTTCCGCCCGGCGGCGGTCGTTTCCAACACCCTGGCGCGCAGCTGCGCCTCCGCCGGTTCGGGCAGCTCCACGAGGGCCGGCGCCGCGGCGCCGGGCGTCCAGCCCGCCAGCACATCGGCGAACGCGTTGGGCCGCACCGTGATGACGGCCGGCAGGCGGCGGAAGCGGAAGGCGGCCATGGCCTTGCCGGCGTAAATCGGCCGGCGCACGGCCACCGTCCCCCCCTCGAAGCTCACCTGGGTGACATCGGCGGCCACCGCGGTTCCGAGCGCTGCGGCGAGGCCGCCGGCGAGGTCCCGGCCGATTTCATTGCTGGCGAGGATGACGATGCGGGCGCGGAAATCCTCGGCGGCCTGGAGAAGGGCCTTTTCAAAGGCCTCGTTGTGGTAATGCTGAAACAAGCGATGGGGGGAAAAGTAAACCTGGTCGAGGCCACGCAGAGCCGCGGCCGCCTCGCGGGCGAGCGGATCCAGCACCGCGGCGGCCACCTTGCCGCAGCCCGAGCGCGAGAGCGCGGCCGCCAGCGCCAGCGCTTCCCGAGAGGCCTTGCGGACCTGCCCCTCTACCGACTCGAGATAAACCAGAATATTAGCGTCGTTCATGGGACTCATGCATCGCTCCTTCACAGCACTTTCGCTTCGGTCCGCAGCAGCCGGATCAGCTCCGGCACCGCCTCGGGGCCGTGACCCAGGATCTTGACCGGCTGGCGCGCCGGCGGCGGCTCGATCTCCACCAGCTCGAGGGCCGCCTCGGACATCTGCGCCGGCACGGTCTCGATGGTTTTTTTCTTGGCCGCCAGGATCCCTTTGAGGGGGGGATAGCGGGGCTCGTTCAGGCCTTTCTGAGCCGTGAGCACGAGCGGCGGAGCCGCCTCGACCACCTCCACCTGGCCTCGGACCAGGTGCTGGGCGCGAAAACGCTCCCCCGTCCATTCCACCTTGATGACCTCGGTGATCCGGGGAATCCCGAGCTGGCGGGCTAGCCAGGAGCCAACCACGCCGCTTTGCAGGTCGACGGCGATCCGCCCCAGGAAGATCAGATCCACCGGCTGGGTTTGCAAGTAGCCGGCCAGGGCTGCACCGGCCTGAGCGTTGTCGATCTCCAGGCCGATGGGGAGGCTGGCCTCGAGGAGAACGGCCCGATCGGCGCCCATGGCCAGCGCCTGGCGGAGCACCGTCCCGGCCTCGGCGGGGCCTAGGCTTACGGCGATCACCTCGCTGCCGGGGATCTTGTCCCGCAGCACGAGCGATTCCTCAAGAGCGTACTCGTCATAGGGGTTGATCACGAACTTGATGTCGGCCGGGTCGATGTTCTTCCCGCTCTTGTCCGGCCGGATCCGGGCGGTGGTGTCCGGAACTCTTTTGATCGGCACCCAGATTTTCATGCTTGAACCTCGTTGGCCAGCAGCGGCGGCATTTCATTATCTTCATTTATCTTAACTTTGAAGCACGGCGATTTCATCCTTGGCGTCCCCCAGCGCCGCTTCAGACGGCTGGCCGCGTTGATTCCGCAGCAGGAGGTTCGCCAGATTTTCCATGGAATAGGGCTTGAGTAAATGACCTTGGGCTCGCCCGATCGACCTTTTCAAGTTATCGGAAGACCGATTGCCGGTGGTGAGGAGGAGGGGGAGGTCCGGCCGGGAGCGGCGGAGCTTTTCAAACTGATCGAGGAAAGGCTCCTCCCCCGGCAGCTCGGTGTCGAGGATCAAGAGGTCGAAGGGCTCGCGCCCGAGGTGGCTGAAGAGCTCCCTCCAGGAGTCGCAGCCCTGGACCCGGCTGCCGCGCAGGAAGCCCTCCACCATCTCCCGCACCGCCTCATCGGGATCGGCGATCAACAAGCGGACTTCCAGCCCGGCGGTGGGGTGCGCCGGCGGCGTCTTCCGGCTGGGCAGGACCGGGAGGCGGGCCGAGCTTTCCGGAGCGGCCGCCGAGGCCGGCGCCACGGCCTCGGTAGAAGCCGGCAAATGAACCGTGAAGGTGGCGCCGCCCTCCGGGTTGTTGCCAACCGTCAAGTTGCCGCCGTGGGAACGGACGATGTTGTAGGAAACGGTCAATCCCAGGCCGCTGCCGGAGTCATTGCCGCCGCCCAAGGCTCCCTTGGTGGTGAAAAAGGGATCGAAAATCTTGTCCATGATCTCGGGAGCGATGCCGCAGCCGGTGTCGCTGACTTCAACCCTCACCTCGCCGCACGCGGGCCGGATGCGGATGGCGACCTTCCCCTTCTGCTGGATGGCCTGGAGGGCGTTGATGAGGAGGTTGAGGAACACCTGCTGCAGCTGCCCGGCGTTGGCCAGAACTGCCGGCGCCGGCTGGAAGTCCCGGAGGATTTCGACTTCCCGGTCCGCCGCTTCCTTCTTCACCAAGCACAGGGCGTTTTCCACCGGGCGGGTGATCTCGGTCAGGGCCAGATGCACCGAGGTCCGGTTGAAGGAAGACAGGCTGCGGGTGATTTGCAGGGCGCGCTCGGCTTGGGTGAGCGTCACCTCTACCAGCTGGTCCTTGTACTGGGGATTTTTCTTCGCCAGCTGGGCGTAGCCGGAGATGCCGCTCATGATATTGTTGAACTCGTGGGCGATTCCCGAGGCGAGGAGGCCGATGGTGGCCATCTTTTCGGATCGGAAGCGGTCGCGCTCCGACGCGATGAGCTGGCGGTTGCGCTCCTCCAGCTCATCGGTCAAACGCTTGATGCGCAGCGCCGAGCGCACCCTCGCCAGAAGCTCGGTGAGGTGGAAGGGCTTGGTGATATAGTCGTCCGCCCCGGCCTCGAGCCCTTCGACGCGGTGATCGATGGATCCCCTGCCGGTCACGAGGAGGATCATCAGCTGGCGGGTGCGAGGATCCCCCTTGAGCTGCCGGCAGACCTCGAGGCCGTCGATTTCGGGCAGCATGACGTCGAGAAGGATGAGGTCTGGCCTCTCCTGGCGGGCGAGCTCGAGGGCCGATTTGCCGTCGCGGCTGACCAGCACCTCGTAGTTCTGCCGCTCGAGAATGCGGCGGGTGAGGGTGATGATGTCCTCGTTGTCATCAACGACCAGGACTCTCGTTGGCGGGGCGGGTGAGGGCGGATTGGGGGTCTGAGGTGGAGATTCCATTGTCGGGCTTCAAACTCCTGGGGCCGATTTTGGGGTCATGCCACTGGCGGGAGAGGGAAAGACCCAACTCCTCCTACCACAATGCGGGCTCCGCCCGCAAACGAGCTATCCACAACTTCTCCGCAAAATGCGGAGAAGTTGTGGAGGAAAACCAATTAAACATACAATGATTGTGGGGCTCCTTCCAATGTCGTAAACCCAGCAGGCGTAATCGCCGGGTTAAAAACCATTTGACTTAATTGTTGGATGTTAGGATAATTTAACAAAGGATTGTTAAGACTTATTGCCTTCTCCTCACCAGGCGCCAAGGTCTAACGAAGGAAAGAAGATCGTACTGTCGTAAAGGATCGAGAAGCTGCAAACCATGGATACCTCCCTTGTCGCGCCTTCAAAACCGGAACTGGATCTGGAAGCTTCCGGTAAGATCCTGCTCGTCGGCCACCCCAACGTCGGCAAGAGCGTCCTCTTCAACCTCCTCTCCGGCAGCAACGTCAACGTCTCCAATTATCCCGGCACCACCGTGGACCTGCAGCACAGCTTGACGCCGCTGGGCGGCGAGTGGTACGACCTGGTCGACACCCCCGGCGCCCGCAGCCTGGTGCCGGCTTCCGAGGACGAGAAGGTGACCCAGCAGTGCCTGCTGGACAACCTGGGCGTGACGGTGGTGCAGGTCGGCGACGCCAAGAACCTCCGGCACACCCTCTTCCTGACCACCCAGCTCATCGAGCTGGAGTTCCCCCAGATCCTTGCCCTCAACATGGTGGATGAGTGCCGCGAGGCCCATTTGATGCCCGATGCCAGGAAGCTTTCCCGCCGGCTGGGGTTGGCGGTTTGCCCGACCACGGCAATCACCGGCGAAGGGATCGACCAGCTCGCGGAGGCGGCCGGCCATCCTCAGGCCGGCTCCTTCCGCATCGATTTTCCCCCGCCCATCGAGCGGGCGGTGGAGGAGGTCGCCGGGCTGCTCAACGAGCGCCTCCTGGGGAAGCGGGGTCTGGCGCTGCTTTACCTTGCCGGCGATGAGTCGGTGGAGGCATGGATCGGCGCCCGAACCGCGCCGGAGCGGTTCGAAAAAATGGGCCGGGCGCGCTCGGCCGCGCAGCGCGCTTTCGAGCTGCCCCTCGCCCTGGTGATCCACCAGCGCCGCTTTGACGAGGTCAGCCGGCTGGCCCAGGAAGCCCTGGTCCGGTTGAAAGGATCCGAGGACCGGCGTCAAGCCTGGGAGCAGCGGATCCATTACCGGCTGGTCCTGCCGGTCGTGGGAGCGCTCAGCGGCTGGACTTCCGCCTACCTCCTCCATTTCGGCGGCTTGAAGTTTCTTTTCGACCCGCTGGGGATTCCCCGCTGGCTGGTGCTGGGCGCCGCCGCGCTCGCCTTGAGCGGCTGGTTCGCCTGGCGCGGCGCGCAGCATCGCCGGCGCGGCTTGTCCGCCCGCGACAGCGTCGGGGAGCTGGCGATTTTCCCTTCCACGGCCTTCCCGCTCCTCCTTTCGATCCTTTACCTCGCTTATCTGGTGATCGGCGTCTTCGCGGCTCAGACGTGCGTCGACTTCATTGAAAACAAGGTCTTTGCCAGCGTCGAGGGCGGCCCGGGCTTCGATGTCGGCCTCTTCCTGCCGATCTCGGAGCACTTCAGCACCGATGGAGAAATGGTCGGCTGGACCTTCTTCCATGTCCCCTGGAAGGGAATCAACTGCTACCTGGCGCAGGCGGCCGCGTTCTTGATCGCTCCCGACAACCTCCTTTACCAGCTCTTTTTCGGGCCGCCGCCGGCGGGACAGAATGGGGGGAGCGCGGCGCGAATGGACATGGGCCTCGTCACCGTCGGGCTCACTTACTCGATCGCCATCATCCTACCCATCGTCGCCTTCTTCTTCTTCATCTTCGGGATCCTGGAGGACTCCGGCTACCTGCCGCGCATCGCCATGCTCACCGACAAGGCCTTCAAGAGGATCGGCTTGAACGGCAAGGCGGTGCTGCCGCTCATTCTTGGCCTGGGCTGCGACACCATGGCCACCATGACCACCCGCATCCTCGAGACCCGCAAGGAGCGCGTGATCGCCGTCCTCCTCCTGGCCCTGGCGGTCCCCTGCTCGGCGCAAATCGGCGTCATTTCGGGCGTCATGGCGCGGGTCTCGCCGATCTCGGTCTTCCTGTTCGTGGTCATCATCCTGGCGCAGCTGATCCTGGTCGGCTGGCTGTCGTCGAAGTTCCTGCGCGGCGCCGCTTCCGATTTCATCATCGAGATCCCGCCCATCCGCGTGCCGCTCTGGCGCAACGTGCTCGCCAAGACCACGTCGCGCCTCAAGTGGTTCCTGATCGAGGCGGTCCCCCTCTTCCTGGTGGGGACGTTCATCCTTTTCGTGGTTCACTGGCTGGGGTTGATCCCTTACGTGGTGAACGCCTCGAAGCCGGTGGTCACCGGGCTTCTGGGGCTGCCGGAGGAGACAACCATCGGATTCATTCTGGGTTTCCTGCGCCGCGATTTCGGCGCGGTTCAGATCCTGGCGAGCTTCGCCAATGCGGAGGCCGCGGCGACGGCGTCCATCGATCCGCGGCAGGTGCTCGTTGCGGTGACGGTGATCACCTTGTTCGTCCCCTGCCTGGCCAATTACTTCATGATGGTGCGAGAGCAGGGTCTGAAGGTGGCGACGGCCATGGGAGCCTTCATCCTCCCCTACGCTATCCTGGTCGGCGCCGTCTTGAACCAGATCCTTCACTGGGTGCCGGCGGACTGGTTGAAAGGAAAGCTCTGATGGATCGAGTCGGACGGATCATTGACTGGCAGCTGGGCGTGGCGACCGTCGAGGTCGGCCTGCACCAGGAATGCGTCAGCGGCAGCTGCTCCGACTGCCATGCCAGCGCCGCCGGGAAAATCGCCATTCAGGTCCCCTGGCAGCGCCCCTACGTCATCGGCCAGCGCGTGCTGGTGCGGGAGAATCGCGGCGCCTTCCGCTCCCTGCAGTGGCTGGCCTTCCTGCTGGCGTTTGGCGCCGTCCTGGCGGCGGCGCAGGCGCTCTTTCCGCAGGTGAAGACGGCGGCGATGGCGGCGGCCGGGGCGGGATTGGGGGCCGGGGAGAGCGCCGGCGGCGAGGCGGCCAGCCCCGCCGCCCTCCGGGCGACGATTCTCGCGGGGCTGGCGCTGGGCTTCCTGTCCGGCTATGGCGTGAAATCGTGGGCGCGGCGGCAACCGCAGCACAAGGTGGAGGCGCTGGACTCGGCGGCGAAGTTCCTGGCCGCGAGCGGCTCCGCCCTGCGCACGCGCGGAACGCCCCTTTCCGGGCGGAAGCAGGCGGCGGGCTTCGTCGGCCTGGATGAAATCGAAAGGGTGGATGAGCGATGAAATTTTCAGAACGGCTCTTTTCTCGCCATCGCGGTCCTCAAGACCTCAACGGCAAGGAGGTGGCGCTTGCGCAGATGCCCCTCAACCTCGAGGTCGAGGTGACGCGCGTCGAGGTCTCCAGTCCCGCCCGCATCCACCGCCTGGCGTCCCTGGGCCTCCTGCCGGGCGCCCGCGTGCGCCTCCTGCAGAACCGCGGCGCCTACCTGGCGCAGGTGGATCGCTCGCAAATCGCCTTCGACGCCGCGGTGGCGAGAGCGGTGTGGGTCAAAAAAATTTCGTGACGGTCACCAGTTTTTTGACATCCTCCGGCAGCGGCGCCTCGATCTCCAGCTCGAGGTGGCGGCGGGGGTGGTAGAAGCGGAGGCGCTGGGCGTGGAGGATAAAGCGCCGGGGGAAGCCGGGCGGCGCCGGAGGACCGCCCAGGCGGACATCGCCGACGAGGGGGTGGCCGATGGAGGTGAGATGCGCGCGGATCTGGTTCTGCCTTCCGGTGATGGGCTTCGCGGCCAGCCAGGTGCACGCCAGCCCGCCGGCGGTGAACTTCTCGAGGATCTTGATTCTGGTGATCGAGGGCTTGGCGCCGATGGGGCTGAGGATCTCCTTGAGCGTCCGCCCTTCGCGCAGCGGCCGGTCGATCTCCTCCAGGCCGTCGGGGAGATGCCCGGAGGCCAGGGCGACGTAGGTCTTCGAGACCAGCCGGCTCTCGAACTGCCGGTGCACCAGCCGGGTGGAGTGTTCCTCCTTGCCGATCACCAGGACGCCCGAGGTGTCCTGGTCGATGCGGTGGCAGAGCCGCAGGTGGATGCCGCTTTCGGGATTCATGACCTCGCGGTAGCGGTAGTGGAGGTAGTTCATCACCGTATCGTAGACGTGCTTCCCCACCGGGTGGACGAGGATGCCGGGGGGCTTGTTGATGATGAGAAGCCACGGATCCTCATAGAGGATCTCGAATTTCCTCTCCTCGTAATCGGTCGGGATGCCGGTGCCGTGAGAGAGGAGTACCTTGACCTCGTCCCCCTGCCGGACGAGCTGCGAAGGTTTCACCGGGCGGCCGTTGAGGAGGATCGAGCCCGCGCGGATCAAACTCTGGATGCGGGTGCGCGACCGCCAGCCGAGGGCCTGCTTGACGTAAAGGTCGAGGCGCCGCGGCGCTTCCTCCCGAACCTTGAGGGCCAGCTCATCCCGGCGCTCCGAGAGGTTGCGGAAGCGGGAAGGCTTCATGGTTGCGCCCCTTCCCGCCGGCCTTCCTCCTCCCGGGCCCGCTCCGCGCCGGCCTGCAGCTTCCGGAGCTGGGGATAGAGGGCGAGCAAGCCCGCGGGGATGGGCGGCAGCGCGCGGCCGAGGAGGGCGAGGAGCTCGAGGGCGTTGGCCGGCGCCTTCCCCTGGTAGTGGTTGTTGGCGATGGCGTAGACCTTGCGGGCGCGGCTCGCGAGCAAGAGCAGCCGAGGCACCCATTCGCGCAGCTCGGCCTCGGAGTAGAGGTAGTCGTATTTTTGGTCGCGGCCGGCGAGGCGGTCGAACCAGGCGGCGGCGTTGCGGCCGTGGAAGCGCGCGTAGCCGAACGCCGAGGTGTTGATGGTGGTGGGAGGGAGCTGGTCCCTCCCCGGCGGCAGGTCGACGTTGACGAAGCCGGCTCCCAACCGCTCGAGAAACGGCAGGAAGCCGCCGCCGGGCCTCAGGAAGGAGCAGTTGCGGATCTCCACCGCGACGGGGAGGGGATGGAGGGCCTCCACGACCGCCTGGATGCGCCGGCGGGCCGGCTCGCTGTCCCGGAAGCTGGGCGGGAACTGGGCGAGGAGCATCTCCAGGCGCCCGGCCTCGATGAGGGGCTTCAGCCCTTCCAGGAGCTGCCGTGCCCCCGCCGCGACGGCCTGCGGGCTCGCCTCCGTCGCGTGGGTCAGCTCCTTGGGCACCTTGGCCGTGAAGGTGAAGCCGGGCCGGTGGGCGACGGCCTTGAGCCAGCCGGCCGCCATGGGGGCCGCAGGCGTGCGGTAAAAAGTGTTGTTGATCTCGACGCAGTCGAAGAGCCCGGCCATGAGGGCCAGCTCCGCGCCCTTCTCGCCCCCCTTGCCGCCGCCGCCTCTACTGCTCCTGGACTGGGCGTAGACCAGGCCGCGCCAGTCGGGGTAGGACCAGCCGGCGACGCCAATTCGGATCGCCTCCTTGACAGATTGCTGTTGATCTTCAGAGGTTTCCATGGATCAATGAACTATGATATGAGCCCGAGCCCCGACTTGCCAGCCGCTCCCGCACCGTGGTGGTCCGCCGCCTTGCGCCAGGAAATCGAGGCGCTTTATCGCGACCTCGAGGCCGAGATCCGCGCCGCCGGGGTGGCCTGCTGGCAGCGCGGCGACTGCTGCGACTTCGAGCGCTCCGACCACCTCCTCTACGCCAGCACCCTGGAAATCGCCCACGTCCAGGAACTCCATCCCCGGCCCTTCTCGCCAGGAAGCAAGCTCTGCCCCTTCTGGATCGATGGCCTGTGCACCTTGCGGGAGCGCCGCCCCTTGGGCTGCCGCACCTACTTTTGCGACCGCCGATTCCAGGAGAAGCTGCACGCCCTGTACGAAAAGTACCACCGCAGGATCAAGGTCCTCGCCGCCCGGCATCGGGCGCCGTGGGTTTACCTGCCGTTCGTGGACGCTTTGAGAACGCCGCCGCTTTCTTTTTCCTTGACAACCTCCCCCTTCCATCCCTAGAATCCGCGCCTGAATTCGTTATCTAACTTTGCTTCTCGACGTGGCTTAGAGCATCGATCCGACACTGGCCCAATAAGACCCTCAGTCAAGACGGGAACTTCACCTTGGATTTGACCCGCATTAACAACCTCGACGAACTCAAGGACCTCCTGGACCTCCTTTCGAAATACGAGGTCAACGAGTTCGGCATTGAATCGGAAGGCCGCAAGCTGCATCTCTCCATGAAGCAAAACGCGCCGGCTGGGCCGGCGGGGATCGCCGTCCTGCCCGGTTCCGGTTTGCCGCTGGCCGTGCCTTCCCTACCCCATCCCCCCGCCTCCGCCCAAGCGCAATCCCCTGGGGAAGCCCGGGAGGGGCTCCCTCCCGGCGTCAAGGCCGTGACCTCCCCCATGGTCGGCACCTTTTACCGCGCCCCCAGCCCGGAAGCCGATCCCTTCGTGCAAGTGGGGGACCGCGTCGAGGAGGACACGGTGATCTGCATCATCGAGGCCATGAAGGTGATGAACGAGATCCAGGCCGGCGTGGCCGGCGTGATCAAGGATATCCTCGTGAAAAACGGCGAGTCGGTGGAGTTTGGCCAGCCCCTCGTTCACCTCCAGACCCAGTGAGGCCGCCGGCATCATCCCCGTGAACGTCAGCGCCGTGAGGCCAATCCATTCATGAAACGCTTCTCCCGAATCTTGATTGCCAACCGCGGGGAAGTCGCCCTGCGCATCCTCCGCGCGTGCAAGGAGCTCGATATCGAGACCGTGGTGGTCTACTCCTCCGCCGACAAGGACTCCAACTACCTGCGCCTGGCGGATCAAGCCATCTGCATCGGGCCGGGCCCCAGCCTCCAAAGCTACCTCGACATCCCCAAGATCATCAGCGCCGCCGAGATCACCGACGTCGAGGCCATCCACCCCGGCTACGGCTTCCTCGCCGAGAACGCCCACTTCGCGGAGATCTGCCGCTCCTGCAACATCGAGTTCATCGGCCCTTCGGTGGAGGCCATCCGCAGCCTCGGCGACAAGGCGAAAGCGCGCGAGATGGCCAGGTCGGTCGGGGTCCCCTGCGTCCCCGGGAGCGACGGCGTGGTGAAGGACGAGAACTCCGCCCTCGAGGTGGCGCGCCACATCGGCTATCCGGTCATCATCAAGGCGGTCTGGGGCGGCGGCGGCCGCGGCATGCGCGTCGCCCACAACAACATCAGCCTGGTGAACGGCTTCCTGGCGGCGCGCACCGAGGCGGAGACCGCCTTCAAGAGTCCGGAGCTTTACATTGAAAAGTACATCGATAAACCGCGCCACGTTGAAATCCAGATCCTCGCCGACAACTACGGCGACACCGTCCATCTGGGGGAGCGCGACTGCAGCCTGCAGCGCCGCCACCAGAAGCTCATCGAGGAGTCGCCGGCGCCGGGGCTGCCGGCGGAGGTGCGCGGCGCCATGGGCGAGGCGGCGAAAAAGATCGCCCGCGCCGCCCAGTATGCCAACGCCGGCACGGTGGAGTTCCTGGTCGACCGCGAGCTGAACTTCTACTTCATCGAGGTCAACACCCGCATCCAGGTCGAGCACCCGGTGACCGAGATGGTGACCGGCATCGACCTCATCCAGGAGCAGATCCGCATCGCCAGCGGCGAGCCCTTGGGCTACGGCCAGGAGGACATCCAGTTCCGCGGCGCCGCCATCGAGTGCCGCATCAACGCCGAGGATCCGGCCAGCAACTTCCGGCCCTGCTCCGGCACCATCACCCGCTTCGTCCCCCCCGGCGGCATCGGGGTGCGCCTGGACAGCCACGTCACCTCCGGATACCAGATCCCGCCGTTCTACGACTCGATGATCGGCAAGCTCATTGTCTGCCGCCAGGACCGCGGCGCCGCCATCGCCACCATGCGCCGGGCGCTCGATGAGTTTCAGATCGAGGGGGTGAACACCACCATCCCGCTTTACAAGGAGATCTTCAAGCATTTCCACTTCCTGAGGGGAAATATCAACACCGGGTTCATCGAGGAGTACTTTTTGGGTTGATTTTTTGCAACGGCGGCTGAGCGCGGAGCGTCTTGACGTACGGCTTTCAATGCCGGATGGATTGGCGGACGGATTATTTGTGAGGACCGCTATCTTTTTCAAGCGAACGGCTTTATAATAATTTGTCCAGCTAATAAGGAGCTTTTATGACCTTTCCGACCGAGACTTTTCCGACCGGGCGCCGGGGATTCACCCTGGTTGAAATCCTCATCGTGATCTCGATCATCGCCATCCTCATGACCATGATCGCCGGCGGCGTCATTTACGCCAAGAGGCGGGCCGAGGAAAACACCGCCCAGACCCAGGTGAACAACTTCAGCGCCGCCCTCGATAGCTTTTACTCCGATGAAGGCTACTACCCCGGCTCGGAGGTGAAGGACCTCGAGATCAACGCCCTCCCCCGGCTCTTCGATGCCTTGTACTCGCCCCCCAAGTCGAAGGGGGGGAAGGGGGGGCGGAGCTCGCCGTACGTCGAAATCAAGGAGAAGGACATCCTGGTCAAGGACCCGGATATGGGGGAGGAGGCCTACCGCATGGCCACCCTGGAGGAGATCAACGACCCCGACGTCGACAAGTACGTCAAGGACCCCTGGGGCATGCCCCTCTGGTACCGGGAGAACAAGTCGAAAAAAAAAGAGGGGACCGTGCACATCATGCACCGCCCGAACAAGGCCGACCTCTGGTCGACGGGGCGTGACAAGATCAACCAGACCCTGGACGGCGACAATGGAGATGACATTGGCAACTGGTGAAAACTTTCGCATCGCCCGGCGCTCCGGCTTCACCATGGTGGAGATCATGGTGGTCATGGCCATCATCATGATGCTCTTCTCCATGGTGCTTTTCGCCGCCGCCAAGTACTACCAGAAGGGCTCCATCAGCTCGACCGAGGCCCTGCTGATCCGCCTCGAAGATGGCCTCGACTCCTACAAGCGCCTCACCGGCCACTACCCCCCCGATGGCTTCGACTCGGAAGTCCAGAACGGCGAGAAGGAGGTCATCAAGGGCTCGGCCTGCCTGTACCACTTCCTGGGCGAGGAGATCACGTGGGTCCTGGACGCCGGCGGCGAGAAGCGGATCAAGACGCACGAGCCGCTTCTGGAGTTCAAGAAGCAGGATTTGATCGAGGGCGACTCCGACCGTCCGGGCGTCTTCGAGATCCGCGATGCCTTCGGCTTCCCCATCCACTACGACAACACCGAGGACGGCAAGTTCAATCCTCAAGATGGCTCCGAACATATCCTCGAGACCTTCCGCGAGGAGCACCCGCCCGATCCCCGCGATTCGGTGGAGTTCAAGGCGGTGAAGGAAGAGGGCCCCCAGGGGAAGAGAGGCTATGACCTGTGGTCCTATGGAACCGGGAAGCACACCGAGAAAGAGGATTTGAAAAGCGTGATCGCGTCCTGGACCCTGGGCCGCAAGAAGGATTGAGGGAACACGATCGTTTTATGAACCGTCACCTGAAGAACTCCCCCCGCGGTCCCCAGGATCCAAGCCCGCCGGGGCGCACCGGATTCACCATGATCGAGCTGATGGTGGTGATGGCCATCATCACCCTGGCCTTCGGGCTCATGGTCCCCTCCGTGACCGAGTTCTTCAAGAACCGCCAGCTCGACCTGGTGCGGCAGCAGTTCAACTCCGCCTTGAACGCGGCGCGCTTGCAAGCGGTGGTCCACAACCGGTTGTTCTACGTGGTCTTCTTCCGGGAAGGCATGCGCGTCTACGACCCCAAGCTGGAGCAGTGGAAGGCGGACGAGGACTTCGACCCGGAGACCGCTCCGGCGGGGGACGGGGCCATTTCCTTCAACTTGCTCTTCGCCGGCCGGCACGGCGCCGAGCTTCCCAGGTACCTGGAGTGGGAGGCGGCCCGTTTCGGCGGGGCGGAGGATAAAAGAGCCGCCGGCTCGGACCGGGGCGAGGGGAAGGAACGGCCCCGGGTGACGCTCAATGACGTGAAAGGCCTGGTGAAGATCGCCTTCGACCGGGATGGCAGCTTGAGCTTCGTCGGCCAGGGCGGGCAGGAGGTGCCGGCGGCCTCTTACAAGGCCGATCCGCCGCAAGGCGCCGATATCATCATCTGGCAGTCCTTCCGCGGCCACACCGAGTACAACCCCAATGTCGCCTTCATCGACCTCCAGCTCACCGGCACGGTCAAGTCGAAGATCGCCTCCGGCCAGGGGGTGGAGAAGTACCGCCAGCCCGGCGGGGAGGAGGGGGAGTCGCGCGGCCGGCCCGTCGACGAAGAGCCGAAAGCGGAGCCGGAGCGCGCCGCCGGGGAAGAGGAGAAGCCGGCGGAGAGGACGGAGGAGAAACCGGAGGCGCCATCCGAAAGCGGCGAGCCGGCGGCGGAGCCGGCCGAGCCGCCTGGCGGCGAAGAGGAAAAGCCCCCGGAGACCGATGGAAAGTAGCCAGTTCGAAAGCTCAGCCAAGAGACCTTGAAAAACACCATGAAGAAGTTGCGCTTGAAAGCTTGGGACGTCAGGCCCGGAGATCCGAGTACCGGCTTCACCATCCTCGAGATCCTCATCGCCTCGGCGGTGCTGGTGATTGGCCTGGTGGGGGTGCTGGCGCTCTTTCCGGCCGGCATTGCCTCGGGACGCCGGGTGGTGGAGGACTCGACGGCCATTGCCATCGCCCGCTCGGTCGCCGATGCGATCCGCAGCGGCATGCGCAACCATCTCCGGGTGCGCCAGGTGACGGGGGCCACCGCATACACCCACTTCATCTTCCATCACGATGGGGTCAAGGACTGGATTCCGAAGACCCAGGACGAGGAAAGGCCCGAGCACGACTACTACATTTTGCTGCCGCGATTCCGGGATGAGTTCCGCACCGAAGGCGGCAACGAAATGGAGAACCGCAACAAGGCGGTGCAGCTGGGGAAGACCTTCGTTTATCCCGAGTCCGACCCCGATGGCTCCTCCGGCGCGTCCCCCAACGGCGGCGGCGACCCCTTGAAGGCGGATGACGACAAGGACGACTACGTGTTGGCTGGCGTTCCGCAAATCCTGGTGCGCCAGGTTTATCAGCTGGGGGACACCTTCCCGGCCGAGCAGGCGCAAGGCCCGGACGTCCTGGAGGATCAGAAGGTCGAGGTGCTGAAACAGTACTCCTTCGCCTTCGCGGTCCGGCCGAGCCGGTTCGACGCCAACATGTCCCAGTACGGCACGCACATGTTCCAGCCGGCCAACGAGCTCTACCATTTCCGGGTGATGATTTTCCGCCGGTTCGTGTACGCCGACGGCAATCCTCCGCTTCCGCCCGTTTTTGAACTCGACTTCGAGGTGGCCCGATGATCCGCTCCGCCCTTGATGCCCGCTCTCGCGTCTGGAGATTCTCAACGGACTTGGAGCCTGTCCCAAAAATCCATCCGGCCACTCTGCAACAGAACTGGGGCCGGCTGCGAAGGCGCCATACTGCGTTGGGCCCCTCCGGTCAAGGTGCTCTCGCAC
>JACQVS010000075.1 GCA_016209605.1 Planctomycetota bacterium | reverse complement strand
TTCTTGAGCATCATTTTGAGCATTTTTTCCTGGAAGATTTTTTCAAGCGGGGAGAAATCCAGGTCTTCAGGAGCAGCGTGGAAATTGCCCTGACGGTCGAATACTCCAAGTGAAACCAGGGAGTGGCAGTGAGGGTGAAAAGTACCTCTCGTTGTGCGTTGTTCAATGTACTGAGGGATTGGCCTCGATCTGGGAATGGAGATCAACGGGGCTGAGGAAGAAACACGAGCATGAATTGCCCTTGTACTGTAAAGAATGCCCCCTCAACACTTCGTCGGTTCATAATGGCAACTCGGCAGACTGTCGTACGTCGGGTCAATTCCGCAGGTGGCTGGACCCGGCGGTGGAATTTCCACGCCCCCAAGGAATTTGAACGTCAGAGTCCAAATTGCATCCGAGACGTCCACGTCACCATCGTCGTTAGCATCAGCGGCATCCCTACAATCCAGCTCCCTCGGATTACCGAGGAAAAGAACACCGAGCGTCGTTATTGCATCCGAGATGTCGACCACCCCGTCGATGTTCGAATCGCCGCGGTGGAAAGGGCTGAGTAAGGTTAGCGAACAGACAACGGAGGCATCGCCGAGCGCAGCGCCGGAAATCACCCTCACGTCCTCGTTCGCGAGGCCGAACTGCATCAAGGGAAGCGCGTCGTCGAGGAAAGGCACCAGGCGCTTGTCGAAATTCCTCAGCGCGGGGGACAGGATCTCGGTGGTCGCGACCAGGCCGTCGCCGTTCTGGTCCAGGTCGTAGAACGCACTGTCGATGTGCGGCGGGTCGCAGAGGTACTGCATCAACGCTGCCCGGGTCTGACCGCTCTGGTCGAAAGCCAGAATCTCGTCAGCCGCCCGCAAGCCGGCCTCGCGGACTTTGGCGAACATCGCCTCGCGGGCCTCGTCGGCTCCGGGCTTTGGCGTGAAGGTTGGCTCGCCGATGAGGCGCGGCGTGATTGCGGCCAGGACCGACACCTCCTCGCTGCCGGTGATGCCGGGCGCCGCCGGACGGCCGACAACCCGCATTCTCCCCCCGTCGACCGGCTCGAGCTCGAATTTGTAACCGTCCTTCTCGCCGAGGACGAGGTACTCGTCAAGGATGCCGGCCATCTCTCCGAGGTAATCCGGCAGTCTACCGTGGGCATCAAAGAACGTGCCCAGGGCCCCGGCAATATCGTTGGCACTCACCCCAGCCCGCGAGCGGTTCTCCGCCTCGCGTACCTTCTGCACGGCCGGCAGGAGCAGGCCGATCAGTACGGCGATGATCGCTATGACCACCAAGAGCTCGATGTTGGTGAAGGCGCCGACGCGGGACTGCCGCTGGCGGCCCGAGAGCACAGTTTGAATCGTTGCCGTTGACATCGTCGTCCTCCTTGTCAGAACAAGCGGCGTAAAGGCCGCAGCCATGCGCGGAATCCGCCCTTCCGTATACGGGCGGACAGCGTCGAATTGATTATATCCATGGGAGCGGATCTGCTGAGAGACTCCGAGCACCTCCGCCGCCTCCTTGATCTGCAAACAGTCCTGGAGATTTTTCAATCAGAATACTACCGCCTTCTGCAACCTCAAATCGGCACTCTACAAAATCCTTAACGCCTTGTCAATCTCTTTTCAAGGCTCCCCCATAGCTTGTATCGCTCGATGGTCTCCGCCGTGATACCGCCGATTCGCGTCCTCTCGCCGACGAATTCGCGGAACGACCGGTACGTGACCCCCTTGGTCCGGATCGTGTCCCGGGACTGGTCGTTCATCAGGGACGCGAGGTACGCCTCCGCGAACTTGCCCACCGTCTCAACCTGCCTCTCCTCTTTCCCTTCGAGGAACCCCTTCAACTTCTTCCTTGCGACCTCGAGGTCCTTCCCGAGGTAGCGCAGTCTTCCCCAGAGCGTGCAGTACCACTTCCCGTCCGTCTTCTGGTAGAGGGCGGGCATCTTCCGTGCTTCCATACTTTCCTCCTTCCATCGCGTTTTCTGAGCGAGGTGGACACAATCAATACCTCGCTTCCAACCCGCCTTATCAGCGATTTCCGGAGAGAAGTCACCAGGAGAAATCGCTGGAAGACCGTGAAAAACCTGAATCAATTCTCTTGACTTCCAAGCCTATGATGGAATAATCTGCTCATGATATGGCGATATCGGTCAAGATCACGCCGGAGGCCCTGGAACAGGCTGGAAGACTCGACGAGCCGATCTACTCCAGGATACAGAAGGCGATCGAGCGTCTCGAGAACTGGCCGAGGGTCAGTGGTGTCAAGGCCCTCCGTGGCCGTCAGGCTGGCCATTTCAGGATCCGAACAGGAGACTACCGAATCCAGTTTCGGTTGGAAGGTCAAAGCCTGATCGTAGAGAAAATAGGACATCGCGATGGATTTTATAAGGACTGACGCATGGTGACAGGCACGATCGAGTTGCACGGGAAGAAGTTCGTGGTGATTCCCGAAGAGGAATACGATCATCTCTGCCAATGCGCCGCTGTGGCTGGGGATGTGAACCTGCCAGGTTTGCCCACTCCCGACAAGAAAGGGAATTACCCGGCGGTCGAAGCCTTGCGCGTCGGCCTCGCGCGAAAGCTGATCCGGCGCCGCTGGTCGGTCGGATTGTCGCAAGCCGAAGTCGCCCGGCGAGCGGGAATCCGCCCTGAAACGCTCAACAGAATCGAGAAGGCGAAGGTGACCGCAGATACCGGGACCATCACCAAGATCGTCAGGGTTCTTGAAAAGGCCGAGCGCCGGGAAGCCAAGCGCTGAAAGCTTCGCTGGGTCCTGCCTTCCACCAGCGATTCCAGTAGAAAAGTCACCAGTGACTTTGGAAGAAAAAGTCAGCAGAGGAACGCCGTACTCGAAGGGGGATTACGACCGGGGGATTCCGCCAAGCTGGTGACTGGCGGTTTTGCCGGGTCTATAACGCCGCGGGTCGATGCGGGTTATCTCGATGGCGCAGTTTCGGCAGTTGTCGGTGATCCACTCGATCCCGCCCGGGTCTCATTCTGGATCACCGGCTTCCAGGGTGATGGGCGCGAGGGCTGGGCGGACCACGGCGAAACTCCTTTCAGCAAATTATCAAACCGAGGGGATTGGACTTGATCTAGGAAGGAAGATCAACGGGGCAGTTGTTCAAATACACCAAACATGGATAGCGCTTGTAGACGCGTGAAGGTCCTGTCAGCACTTCTTCGGATCATAAGAACAGATCGGCAAACCGTCGGCCGTTGGGTCAATTCCACAGGTGTCCGGCCCAGGGGCCGGAATCTCAACGCCGCCAAGGAATTTGAATGTCAGAGTCCAAATTGCATCCGAGACGTCCACGATACCATCGTCGTTAGCATCAGCGGCATCCATGCAAGCCAATTCCAAGGGATTGCCCAGGAAAAGGAAACCAAGGGTTGTGATCGCGTCGCTGATGTCGGTGGTGCCGTCGGTGTTGGGATCGCCGCGGTGGAATCGAGCCATCTCGGGCAGCGGATCGAGCGGCAGCGCCCACGGCTCGGGGCCAGTCGTGCCGTCGTCGCCGGAGAAGAGGATCAAGCGCATTTCGGGCCACATGACCGGGAGGTTCACCGGATAACCGGGGATCGAATCCATGACTGGGGCAAAAGCTACGCGTGTGAAATCATAAATGAGACGAAACCCCTCGAAGCTCGCGTCGGTCTCCCAGATGCGCGAGAGCATCAAGTCAAAGAAGTAAAAAGTCCTGCCCATTCCCCCAAGGAGGAGCAGTCGTCCTAAGCCAGGCGGCGGAGTGCTTAGGGGCCACGTTCCACTGTAAGTTCCGTCGGAAACCCAGAAACCACCCGCATTCCCAGCGCGGAAAAGGAGGTGCGTTGATGTCCAAACGAACCTATCCGGGTATGAGCCGGACTCGCCGACTTCTATATCTTTCACAAGGAACGTCGTCTCCTGGGTGCCTTCCGAAACCCAAAGCTCGTAGCCGTGATCAACGTCATTCCCCGTGAAGAACAATTTGTCACCAACCGCGGCTACGCCCTCATTATCCTGATCAATGCCCTCATATAATACGCGGGTACCCGCTTCCGTACCGTCAGAAACCCAAAGGGTACTACCTGTCCGAAAATAGAGCC
This sequence comes from Planctomycetota bacterium, assembly GCA_016209605.1. Lineage (GTDB taxonomy): Bacteria > Planctomycetota > UBA8108 > UBA8108 > JACQVS01 > JACQVS01. The sequence continues at coordinate 7,763 of JACQVS010000075.1, read as the reverse complement.
AGGGTCCCCCGCGTATCAAGGACCGCGCATCCTCGATACCGAAAACGCGCCGTGTCTCTGCCAACGTCCCGTCTGAAGCCCAAAGGCCTCGGCCTTCGTCACCATCTCCCAGAAAGTAGCCTTTTTGCTTTAATGAAACCAACGAATGCGAATGCCCGCTTGGGTCGACTCCAGATACAGCTTTGACAAACTTGGTCCCTTCCGATGTTCCGTCAGAAACCCAAAGCCCCGTACCGAGTTCGCCCCCTCCAAGGAACAACAGCCGTCCGTTCAGAATTGCGGCAGGTATTACTCGATCGTGGAGGAAATGTTGTACGCCAACCTCTGCGATGAGCCGCAAGTCCTGCGCCGTCTTATCCCTCACCCAAAGAGATCCCTCGAAAAAATGGATCTCTCTACCTTCGACTACATAGGTACCTGAAAATGGAACGAGATTTGCGCTTGATGAACATCGCGCCGACTCCCCGAACGCAGGCTGCGTACCTATTGCCGTGCCATCCGTTAACCACAAAGCGCCCCAACGGCGGCTAGTACTAACAGTCAGGGGGGATAACGATTGAAAAAATGCGATGTCTCCGGATGTGACAAAGATCTGGCCACGTTCACCGTATGGGTAAGTCTGCCTGCCCTGAATTCTTGCGAGCAGGGAGGCAGCTCCAGGCTCTCCTCTCCAAGACCACAGCTCGCTGATGGGGCCGTTTTCGGATGCAGATATCAAGAGGCGATCATCTGTTGGATAGAGGGATTGAACAACTTTGAATTGCATGCACTCATCCATTGGGTGCGGCAAAGGGAGCTGAAGCGTCCCAGAGCCCTCCCTCGTGCCATCGGAAAAGATGAGCGAACCCGGCTGTTCATCAGGCATGCTACGCATGAGGAAACCACCCCGCCAAGCTCCAACCGGTGATATTCCAATTGATGACTTAAACGGATCGGGGTTCTGAAAAATAACCCTCGTCTCGGCCATCGTGCCGTCACTTGCCCAAACGTCCAACCCTGAATAAAAAAGGAACTTTGCGCCTAGCGCGCCAAGTGGTGCAGCCCGATTCATCGCCTCGGATGCGGTGACGAGCCTCGTTCCGCCGGATGTTCCATCTGAAATCCACAGTCCGCAGGTTCCCTCGCTCGGAGCTTTGAAGAAGACCTGCTCACCAACAGGGAAGATGAATCCGCCTGTACCGGCGCCGAACATCATCAACCTCTTTGTGCCCTCTGGGGTCCCGTCTGAGCACCAGATTGCAAAGGTCCCTTCGACTTCGTGAACCCAATAGAACACCTTCTCGCCAACAACGGTCCTACCCATTGAATTGGCGTGTAGAATCCGCGTGCCCTCAGACGAGCCATCCGAAAGCCAAACCGTGCTCCTATTCTCTCTAAAGACCGTGAACAGTAGTCGTAAACCTAGTGCAGTGAAGTTATATGGCCAACTGCCTGGTGAGCCTGGCTCCAGGTCCGCTACCATGGATGTCCCGACCGTCGTACCGTCTGATTTCCAAAGCTCCGCTCCATGGCTTCCATCATTGGCTGTGAAGTAAAGCCGATTCCCCACTACCGCAGATACTTGCCAGTTGTCGTCCAGCCCATCACCCTCGTCTTGCCAAATGTCCTTGACGAGCACCGTCCCCCCCGAGGTGCCATCGGACTTCCATAGCTCACGGCCATGGATTCCATCATCTGCGGCGAAATACAGGTGGCCGTTGAGGACAGCGTAAGCTCTCGGATGACTGCTTTCTGGCCCAGGTCGTATGTCCTGCGTCATGTGTGTGCCGCTCGGCGTCCAGTCGGTAACCCAAAGCTCCTGTCCGTGATCCAGGTCGGCTGCTGTGAAGAAAACCAGCCCCGCGGCGACGTGAAAGTCTCGAGCATCATCTAATTCCGTTGGTGGCACACGGTCAACTTCACGGAGAAGGTAAGGTTCCGCTGCAAGCAACTGCGGACTCCACGCGGCCGAAAAAAGCAGGAGAAAGGTCGATCTAATCCGCTGCTTTTTCATCATGAAAGTTCCTATTGCCATTACTGCAAACTCCTGTTGGAGTCTGATGGCGTACAATGAATGAGTCTTCCCTCTCTTTGACCAAAACATCATCGCTCACCGCCTTTCAATCAGTACGTTCCACCTCGATGGCCGAGATCATCCCGAGTGACTCCTCCGGGTCGATACGCAGGTCGAGCAGGTAGTTATCGATGTTCACCTGGTGCTCGCGGAGCTCCACAACGCCAAGGCCACCCTGCAGCGGGTTTTCCGCGGAGAGCACCCGATTCCCGTTGATGACGACAGTGAAACGACGGTTGGGAAATGACCCGCGAATCTTGGCAAAATGGAGTGTCACGCTGTACCTGCCGGCGGGAAGCGGGATCCGGTAGCCATCATCGGGAAGGCGACGAGGGTATTGGCGTGCGTCCCGGTAGGGCCGATCATAGCTCGCTCCCAAAATCGCGCCTGGAAAAAGCCCGCTCTCGGGCGTTTCCCGGAAGAACACTCCAACCTCCTTGTCCCCGTGCGCTCCCGTCTGCCGCCACCCACCGATAAAAAAGCGGTCCCTTGACCACGGGGCCCCGGTTGGATCGGTGTGATCCTCCTCCGCGCCGCTGTCAATCCTCAACGGCTCCCCTCGAAGCAGCGTTTCGAGAAGCCAGCTCATGTCGCGCTGGTGACCGCTTTGTTCAGCGGACTCCGTGGCTTCCCGCGGCAGCTCGCGGAGCAGCGTCTCGAGGTCCAGCCCGAAGTCAGCGTGTCCGACCTGCCACCACAACTCCCACGCCTCGCGGTCGGCTCCACCCGGGCTCTCCAGCGCTGCAACGAGCGCCTGGCGTGCCTCGGCGAAGCGCCGTGCCTCCCGGAGGCAGGCGACGTGCCGGCGGAGCGCGAAGGGTCCACCGCCCGCGGATCCGAGCAGGGTGCCGTACATGGCTGCCGGCTCCTCGGGCCGCCCCGCCCGCTCGAGGGCGCACGCCTGAAGATAACGCTCGATCGGCTGCTTGGCCTCCGCGTTGTCTACCGCGCTAGTGGCGATAAGGTCCTCCGGCCTGCGTTTGGCCAGCGCCGCTTCGGCCGAAGCGATGGAGACGACTTGGGGTAGGAGTGACTCCCGGACCTCCCCGAGCAGCTCGAGGTGCGACCGATCGAAAAGCTTCTGGTGCGCGGCTCGCTCGAGGGCTTCGACCGCTCCGGGAGCGTCGCCGGCGCGCAGTCGAACGGCAGCGAGCGACGACAAGAAACGAGCGTCCTTGCTCCCCGTCAACTCCACGGCCCGCTCCGCGAGTCTGACAGCTCGGACGAGGTCCTGCCGCACCGGCGCATGCGCCAGGGTGAGCGCCATCGTCTGTTGGATCTGAGGGTCGTCTGGGTACGACCCGACCTGTGCCTCGAACCGTGGAATGAACGTGTCGAGAGGGACGAAGTTCTGCACTCGTGGCGTCTCCACGAACAGCTTTTGGAAGATCGACATCGGGAGCCACGCCGGGCCGGGCGACCGCTGGAACGCCTGGCAATAGCGGGCGAGGGCCTCGTCGGGACGACGCATCTGATAGTAGAGCGAGGCTAGCACCCACAGGGTCCAGCGGTCGGGCTCGCTGCCAGGGGCCTCGATCGCCGCCAGGTACTCGCGCTCTGCCAGGTCGAGTTCCCAGCGAGCCCAGTGCACCTGCGCCTTGCGAATGTGGGCGGAACCCCAGCCAGGCGCCAGGGCGATCGCCTTCTCGTAGTACGCCTGCGCCACGTCGAACAGGTTCTTGTTGAAGCTCGCCAGACCGAGATAGAGAAACACATGCGCCAAGTCGTGTCCGCGGGAACGTAGGTTTTCGAGGACAGCAATCGCAGCGTCGGGATCGTCAAAAACCAGCGCTGCCGATAATCGAAGCTGAGCGGGTGCAAAACTCGGCTGGGACGCCAGAACCTCCTGACACAGAGCGATCGCCTCTTTCGACGGCAACAGCGAAGCAACGAGCATGAGAACGTGAGGGTCTCCCCGCGCAAGCTCACGGGCGCGCGTGAGATGCTCGTGCCTTTGGGTTGTGCCGCCGACGAGCTCGCCGGCGGCGATCGCCATGAGGGAGTGCACCAGCGCGTCCTCCTGGCCGCTCTGGATGAGCCGCTGACCGATCGCGATCACCTCGCCCGCAGAGCGGAGCTCTCCAAGTTCCTCACGCCAGAGGATCGCCTGCATCCGCGCCACGTCCCGGTTGGGGCCCGGCTCCATCCGCTCCACCCAGGTCATCAGCTCACCGCGTGTCCCCGCCTGGGCGAGCAGGCGAAAAGACTGGAAGGCGAAGGCGTCGCGGATCGAGGGATCCCCGAGCTGGTGGAAGCGCTCCTCGAGCCAGGTCGTGGCGGCTGAGCTGTTGCCTTCACGCAAGTAAACGCGACCGAGAAGGATCGCGGGCAGCGCAACACGAGGCCAAATCAAACTGGCCGCCAGAAAGTCTCGCTCCGCCCCCTCGAGATTCGCCACTTCGAAGCGCGCCACACCACGCAAGACGTTTATTTCGAGGGTCGCCCCTATGAAGGTCTCCGGGACTGCACTCATTCCCCTCAACATCCGAGTAAAGGCTAGGTCAGCGGCTTGCCATTCGCCTTTTACGAGGGCTGAGTGTCCTTCCCGCCACGCGTCCGCGTGCTCCCCAAGGATCGAAGTGAAGTTCTCATCAGTAATGGCTAGGTCTGTCTGATCCCCCCCGAGAAGAGCATTGGCGCGGGCGAGGTGACGGCGAACCTCGAGTCGGTCGGGGAAAAGAGACGCCGCCTCCTCGAGTCTTGCCCGAATCCTTTTTCCAGAACTCATAAGCTGGCTGCGATCCAAGATGTGAAAGGTCTCGAGGAGAACCTGCTCCTCGCGAAGTTCACTCGCAAGGACAGCGGTCCCAGGCAAATTCAGGAAATGATCAAGGGGTAGTTCCTCCACGGCCGAGACGACCGCCGCCCGGTACTGCAACTCGCGGCGCTCCGTCGCTCTCTCGGCCGCCAACCAGGCGGTCGCTGCCGTCGCAAGGACCAGTCCCGCGATGAGCAGGGCCGTGATCCACGCGCGGCGGCGGCGGGCGACCTGCCGTAGCATCCTCTCCCAGCGCGCCTGCGCTCTCGCCTCGATCACCTCTCCATGCACAAACCGCATCAAGTCCTGCCCCATCGCCTCCGCGGTTCCATAGCGATCCGCCGCCTCTTTCCGCAAGCACTTCAGCACAATCGTCTCAAGATCCTTCGGGATGCGGGCGTTCACTTTCCTCAGCTCGACCGGATCCCGTTCGATGATCTGGCTCAAGGTATCCTGGTGGTCCTTGCCCTGAAACGGTGGCCGGAGCGTGAGCATCTCGTACAACGTTGCGCCCAGCGAGTAGATGTCCGTGCGATGATCAATCGGGATCTTCTTCCGCCGCGCCTGCTCGGGGCTCATGTAGAGCGGCGTGCCGAGGAAGTCGCCGCTTTGGGTCAAGTTCTCCTGGCCTTCCAGACGGGCCAGGCCGAAGTCGAGGATCCGGAGGCGGCCTTCCCGGTCAAGGATAAGATTCGACGGCTTGATATCGCGGTGGATGACTTTGTGGGAATGGGCGTGCTGAAGGGCTTCGGCGATGTCTGCGAAGGCCTTGGCAAGGTTTTCGAAGTAACTGGCGCAGTCCTTTCTGCCGAATACCGTCTCGACCTCCGACTGCACATCTTTCAACTTCAACAGAACCTGCGCCAGCGTCTTCCCATCGACGAACTCCATGGCGTAATAAGGGACCTGCTCCTCAACGCCCATTCCGTGCACGTGCACGATATTGGGGTGGTTGAGTTTTCCGGCGATTTGCGCTTCTCGGATGAACCGCGCCACGGTTTTCGTATCCATGGCCACCGCCTTGGGCATCACTTTCAGCGCCACGCGGCGGTCCATGGAGTTCTGCCACGCCTCGTAGACCACGCCCATGCCGCCCCGGCCGATCTGGCGGCGCAGCCTGTAGTCGCCGAGGGTGCCTAGCGACTGCGCAGCGGCCCCGACGAGGGCGCCTTTGGGTAGCTTGAACTCCTCGAAGGTCTCGATCTCACGGAGCAGGTCCGCGCCCATGTCGGGATGTTCCGTGAGAATCGCGTTGTGATCAGGGCTCTCTCCGGCATTCAGCCGATCGATGTACTCACCCAGGAGGCGCTCGAAGCGCTCGTCGTCACGCGCTGTCATGGCGACCTCCCTGGTCTGGGTCCCGGCACTCGGCCTCGCCGTCCCCAAGACGAACGTCCATGCGCCTTGGAGGGAGATGGAGGCTCGCAGTCTCCTCTCCGAAGGCGGCGCGGAGCTTCTCGAGGGCGCGGAGGAGTAGGTGGCGCACCGCGCTTTGCGAACGGCCCAATCGCTCCGCGACCTCGCTCACCTTGAGGCCTTCGAGGCGCGCCAGGCGGATCACCTCCTGGTGCTCAGGGCTCAATGTGTGGTACGCACGCTCGAAGCGGTCGAACCGCTCCTCGCGACGCAGACCACGCTCGGGAGGAGGCTCATTGCTGGGGAGGTCCCTTGTGAGGTCCACCGGTGAATTGACCGGGCGCGCCGCCGCACGTGCCAGGTCGCGAATCAGGAGATCGGCGATCGATGTGGCCCAGCGAAGAAACGAGCCTTCGCCCTGCCACTGGAAGCGCCCGATCGATCGATAGGCGCGCAGAAACGTTTCCTGCACCACGTCCTCGACTTCGTGCCGAGATCGAAGCTCTTCACCCAAGCGGGAGCACACGAATGCAGCGAGGCGCGAGCGGCTTTCGCGGGCGAGCCGATCGAAGGCGGAGCGATCATTCGCCTGCGCCTTTTCGACCAGGTCCTTCTCGAGTTCCTCTGACTCCATGATCTGTTCCATCCCATCCAGGAGAGCGACCGGGAGTTGCAAAACGGCCGCGAAATCTCAGAAAATCATTCGACGCGGCGACCCATTGTACCCAAACGGATTACGACAATGAACGGACACGGGCGTCCACCCCTGGTATTCCGCTCCCAGGGCAAGAGCGGCCGCCCTGGCGGCCATCTGAGCCCCTGGAGTGACCGCCTGATCTCCAATCCGTGTCAGGGCGCGCAAGAAGCGCCCAGGTCAGATCAATGGAGCCGCTGCTTGCCCGAACGGCGCGGTCAGTCAGACGTCCTCTTCCCTTCCGCCTCCTGGATCAGTTTTTCCAGGGCGGCGTCGATGGCCTTGGCGCCGGGGGCGCCCGCCCACTTGTAGCGGATCACGCCCTCGGGATCGAGGATGTAAAATGCCGGTGTGCCGGCGGGCTTCCACTTGCCGGCGATGGCGCCCCGGTCCACAAAAGACCGCCAGCTCAAGTTCTCCCTGGCCATCACTTCCTTGACCTTGATGGCATCTTCACCGTCGACATTGAGGTGGACGCCGATCAGGGCGAAGGGCTTGCCGGCCAGGTTCTTGACGAGCGACCGCTCGTGGGGCCACTGGGCCCGTCAGGTGCGTCACAAGTGATGCCAGAAGTCGAGCAGGACGACCTTGCCGCGGTAATCGCTCAGCTTGAATGCCTTGCCATCCTGGTCCTCGCCGTCGATGTCCGGCGCCACCTCGCCGACGTCCAGGCGGCGAATCTGGAACAGTTCCGCCTCGGCCTTCTCCCCGACCGTACCGCCGGAGCCCAGGTAGGTGACGGGGATCCTCACCTCGCCGTATTTTTCGGCGGCCCTGGCGAAGAGCGTTTCTGCCTCCTTGGCAACCGCCACGCGATCCTGCCGCTGCAATTCCTCGAGGTAATCTTTGCCAAAGACGCGGTGGTAGCGCTCGGCGAGGTCCGGTTGATCCTGGTCCCGGAG
>JACQVS010000071.1 GCA_016209605.1 Planctomycetota bacterium | reverse complement strand
GCTCACACCTCGGCGTTGAACTTGTACCCCACCCCGCGCACCGTCAGGATGAAGGTCGGCTTGTTCAGGTCATCGCCGATCTTCTGGCGGATGCGGTTGACGAAATTGTCGATGGTGCGGGCCGTGCCATCGTAATCGAAACCCCAGATGCGCTTGAGGATCTCCTCGCGCGCCAGCACCTTCCCCTTCCTCTCGATCAGGAAGCAGAGCAGCTCGAACTCCTTCGAGGTGAGGGGAACCGGCTTCCCCTTGCGGTAGACGGCGTGCCCGGCGAGGTCGATCTTGAGCGGTCCGATTTCCACCGGCGCCGCCTGATCCTCGCGCACCCGCCGGAGGATGGTCTTCACTCGCGCCAGGAGCTCCCGGATGCCGAACGGTTTGGTGATGTAGTCGTCGCCGCCCAGGTCGAGCCCTCTTACCTTGTCCGCCTCCTGGGACTTGGCGGAGACGAAGATGACCGGCGTCTTGAAGCCCTGCTTCCGCAGGATCTGGCAGATTTCATAGCCGTTCACCCCGGGCAGCATGATGTCGAGAATGATCAGGTCGGCCTTGGCGTTGAGCGCCTGCTCCAGCCCCTTCTCGCCATCGGATGCCACCACGACCTCGTAGCCTTCGAACGTCAGATTGCGCTCCAGGCCGAAAACGATCGACGGATCGTCCTCGACGATGAGGATTCTGGCTTTCACCGCCGTTCCTTTTTTGACGGCAATCGCCGAACTGTTGTCACCGGTCGTCATGATGGCTTCCTCACTCCGACAGCACCTGATTCTTCCGCAGCTCCAATGTGAAGGTGCTCCCCTGGTTGACCGCGCTGGTCACCTTGATGTCTCCATTATGAACCTTGGCGATGTATTTGGCAAAGGTTAAACCGAGCCCGCTGCCTTCGATGTCGCGGGTCAGGTAGTCCTGGGCGCGGTAGAACTTCTCGAAGATCTTGCGCTGCTCCCGCTTGGGGATGCCGATGCCGAAGTCGACGACGTCGACGAAGATGTTGTCGATCGACTCCCGAAGGTTGATGACGATCTTGCGCTTGGAGTCGCGAGTGTACTTGTAGGCGTTGGAGAGCAGGTTGAGGAGCAGTTCGATCATGGCCGATCGGTCCATGCGGATCCTGGAGATGTGCTGCGCCTGGTTGAGCTCGATCTCCAGCTTGTCGTCGTGGTTGTGCTCCTTGAAGATGCGGATGGCCTCCCGCGTCACCTCGGCCATGTCGCAGGTGGTGAACTGGAATACCTGCTGGCGCTTCTCGATGCGCGAGAACTCGAGGATCTGCTGGATGAGGCGCGACAGCCGCGCCGCCTCCTTGTCGATGAGCTCGATGAACTTGTGCTCCTCCTCCTGGCCGCCGGCGCGCCCGAGCAGCAGGGTCTCGGTGAACATCTGGATGGCGGTGAGCGGGGTCTTGAGCTCGTGGGTGACGAAGCTCATGAAGTCGCTCTTGATCCTCGACACTTGCATCTCCTGCAGCACCGAGCGCACCGTGACCAGGATGCCCAGGGAAATGGTCAGCACCAGCACCACGATGGCCCAGGTGAAGCCGGTGGCTTTCAAGGTCTCGAGGCGCTGCAGATGGTGGGAGATCTGGTGCGGCGGCGGGTCGTAGAGCATCGAGTAATGCTGGAACGGCCGCGGAAAGGGCCGCGGCACGGGGGCCCGCGCCTCGCCCGAGGCTTCGCCGGCGGCGGGATCGGCAGGCGGCCCTGGCGCCGGCCAGGGGGGCGGCGCGGCGCCAGCGGCCGCGAAGCGGAGGTTGGCATCGGGGATCTGCAGCTCCTTGGTGAAGAGCCGCGCGTCCGCCAGGAAGGCCTCCGGGTTGAGGTCGAGGTAAACCGTCTGGCCGGCCTTGTCGAGGCGGATGTAAGCGACGACGGCCAGGCCGCCGATTTTGAGGGGAAAGCGCAGGTAGCCGAAAGCCGGAACGGGCTCCCGGCCGGCCGTGTGCTCCTTGAGATAGGCTTCCAGATCCTCCCGGGAGAGGGGGCTCGGCACCGGAAGGAGGCTCAGCTCTTCGGCGAGGGAGGTCCGGGGAGCTTCCAGGCGCAAGTGGGCGATCTTGCCCCGGTAAAACCTGCCGGTCTCGCCATCGATCCAGGGGCTCAGCTCCTCCAGCCAGCCGGCCAGCTCGCGCTCGCAGGCGGAGGCGGTGACGGGATCGCCGCTCTCCCGCGCGATCTCGATGATCCGCAGGATGGCCGGGAGGCCCCTCGGCACCCCCGCTTCATTCACCGTCTTGCCGAAGCGGTCGATGAGCTGGCGCAGGGAGCGGATGGCCTCGCGCCACTCCCCCAGCGCGGCTTGCGCTCGGCTCAAGCCCGCCAGCGCCTCGACCACCGCGTCCGGCGGCCCCTCCTGGACGATCCGGAGATAAACCGCCTTCGCCGCGGCGAAGTCCCGGCGCTGGAACTCGAGCTCCCAGGCCCGCGACAGCTCCGGGTCATCAAGCGCCTCCGCCAGGTAGCGCAAGGGGGACTCGACCTCCAGCTGGCGGAAGCTTCCCGCCTCATAGAGGAAAACCTGGCGCACGTGGGTGTCAGTCCTGGGGATCGACAGCAAGTAGCGGTTAAGGTTCTCCTCGATGGGGAGGCGCTCGACATACCGCCGCAGGTGATGGTCCCACTGGTTGGCGAGCTTTTCCTCGAGCTGCTTGAGGAGGAGCTGGACCGGGTCTTCCAGCCACTCCCGCAAGGTGTACTCCGCCCGGTAGACCGCAAAAAGCCCAAGGGCCGTGATCAGCAGGCTCGGCATGAAGACGGAAAGGAGGATGATGGCAATGATCTTTACCGAGACGACCGAATCGCTGAACCGGCGCAGGCGCCCGGAAATTTTTTTGAGCTTATTTCTCCATTCCACGGCAGGAATGTTCTGCTGGAAAAGGTCAAACCGCCATTGGTTTGCAGCCATGACGAGGCGGCTGCGAATTCCTCACCACCATCATACCACGAAAAGGCCGCGGGGGTGGAGGTTACAGGCGATCAAATCTCCTCATCGATAACGAGCTCTACGCCATCGACCCCATCCCCAAGAGGACGACGACACGCGGGCCTGAGCGTCCCGCCGCCGCGGCCCTGCCCCCCAAGAGCTCCGTACTTGTGCACACCGGGTAAGGCGGGCGTGGAACCACCACCCCCTGCTATCTTCGGTACCGTTTGAGTCCAGACCAATTCCTATCTGAACAAGGACTGTGCCGTTGAACTACTTGGCGTAACTCAACAGGATGGAAATGTTGAAGAGCGTGAAGAGCTTCACTTCCCGCGCCCAGAATGACCCAGACGCCGGAGCGCTGTTTTTACAGGAACGCTCCTTTCCTTCAATCTCGCCGCAAGCTTTTGCTTGAACTTAGGATGGTATTTGATCAACCGGTCGATCAAATCATCCTCTTCCTCAATTGGCACCAATTGAAAAGCTGGGACTCCATTAATCGTCACAACAACCGGTTCCTGGTGGCAGAGATGGGCATATTGACTCAGATTCGTTTTAGCTTTACTCAATGGGATCACTTTCATTGTGCACCGCGTACTCCTCTCCTCGAACAAAAAGCGATGAGCCTATTTTTTCCCCGACCAGAACAATATCGACTTCCATGATCTTAGGATAAAGATTGAAAAGTATACGGTACTTTCCAAAGAGCCGAAGCTCACGATCGGCAACTTTGTTTGGTCGAAGCGTTTTCATCTTCCTGGATATAATGGTCGGATCAGCGCTTAACAATTTCTCAGTTTCTCTCAGTAAGAGTCGGCCTTCTTTTTTTCCAAACCAGGCCAGGTCTTCAATTGCTGAATCCTTGATCGTGACTTTCCATGGCATTTTAGTCATGATCGTACACCAGACCATAATTCTGGTCAAGTTATGTCAGGGGATTGAATTCGATGATCATTTTCTCGGAGGGGTGCAATCACTGCCGCTTTTGCATCTCCTCATATCGCGACCGGAGATAGGCCAGGTTTTTTAGGAACCGCGCGCGCCCGCGCGTCGCCAGCCAGACCTCCTGCCTCTCCCATTCCACGGCAGGAATGTCTTGCTGGAAAAGGTCAAACCGCCATTGGTTTGCAGCCATGACGAGGCGGCTGCGAATTCCTCACCACCATCAAACCACGAAAAGGCCGCGGGGTGCAGTTTACAAGGAGTCAGGGAGGCTTCAGGAAATAAACCTCCATATTGCGGGCTTCGCCCGCAACCGAGCTATCCGTAACTTCTCCGCAGTATGCGGAGAAGTTGCGGAGGAAGAATCTATTTGGAAGGAGGCTAGCGATTGGTATTTGATAAAATTAATCCTTCTGGCGAGGGATTTGCTGTTTATAATTGATGATGATCTGGGGAGTGCGCTGACACTGTTTGTTGCCGCGATCCGCGGCCTTTACGGGAGGACCGACCATGCGCCCGAGGATGAATTTTTTCCTGCTGCCACTGATTTTTTCCTGTTTGTCTACCGTTTTTTTTGCCCAGGATGCCTCCTTTCGCCGCGGTGACGCCAATCAAGACGCGACTCTGGACATCACCGATGTCATCTTCACCTTGCGGTACCTGTTCCTTTCAAGCGAGGAGCCGCAGTGTCTCGATGCGCTCGATTCCAATGACGATGGCGGGCTCGACATCTCCGATCCAGTCTTTTCGCTGCTCTACTTATTTACCGGCGGCAACCAGCCGCCCGCGCCCGGAGATCAATGCGGCGGCGATCCGTCACCGGACCGCCTCGGTTGCGCGGCTTACCGGCCTTGCCAGAAACCTCCCATCCTCGGCCAGAGCGAATTCATGACCCGCACGGCCGGCGCTCCTCCCGGCGGTTCTCCCCGTATGGGCGGAGTCGACGCCGAATTTGGCGGGCCGGCGCCGCCCGCCGCCAACCCTGATCCTGGGACCCCTGAGCCTCAAGAACGGCTGATTGAGGAATCGGACATTTACAAGCTTTCCGGCAATAACCTCTTCGTTCTCAACCGCTATCGCGGTCTGCAGGTGATCGACTTCAGCGATCTCGACCGGCCCGAGCTCATCGGCCGGGCGCCGATCTTCGGTTACCCGCGCGAGATGTACGTCCGCGACACCCTCGCTTTCGTCATCGTCAGCGATTACTTCACCATCTGGCGCGATCGGGCGGCGGAAATCATGCCGAGCAGCTTTTACGGCAGCCAGCTCCGCATCATCGACGTCGCCGATCCCCGCAATCCGCAAGTCATCGGCGGGATCGAGCTGGAAGGCGACGTCACCGATTCGCGCATCGTCGGCGATGTGATGTACTTGGTGTCGCAGCGTTACTCCTGGTACTGGAACGCCGATTCCGACGACAACGTCGACCGCACCCGCGTCCTGTCGGTGACCATCGGCGATCCGGCCAATATCAAAGTCGTCGACTTCAAGGATTTTCCAAGGAACGGCTTGGAGCATCACATCTACGTTTCCCAAAAAGCCATCTTCCTCGCCTCCTCGGGGTATCAGCCGCCCGAATGGAACCAGTTCCTCACAACCATCCGTTATATCGATATCAGCGATCCGGCGGGAATGATCAAGCTGCGCGGCGAAGCGACCGCGCCGGGCAGGGTGCAAGACCGCTGGTCCCTCGATGAATATCAAGATGCGCTGCGCGTCGCATCGAGCCAGTTCTGGGGAAATGGCGATGTGTACCTCACGACGTTTTCAGTCAGCAATCCCGATCAGATCCGCAAGCTGGGATCGTACACCTTGCGCGTCAGCGAAAATTTAACCTCGGCGCGATTCGATGGGACGCACGGCTACCTGGTCACGTACCGCAACATCGATCCATTGTTTGTCTTCGATCTGGCCGATCCGGCGAAGCCCGCTCTCCTCGGCGAACTGGAGATGACCGGCTGGCTCGACTTCATGGTTCCCCAGGGAGACCGCATCGTCGCGCTCGGGCACGAGGACCGGACCAATCCCGATGGCAGCCGGTCGATAAGCCTCGCCGTGTCGCTGGTCGACGTCTCGCCCCAAGGACCGCCGAGGCTCCTCTCCCGCGTCTCGCTCGATGGCATGTGGGGCTGGGTGCCGAGCGGACGCGATGATTTCGCCAAGGTGTTCAAGGTCCTGAAGGAGCTTGGCCTCGTCATGTTTCCGTTCCAGGCCTGGAGCCAGACCGACTATCAGTTCATCGGCGGCGTTCAGCTCATCGATTGGAAGGACGACACGCTCGTCCGCCGCGGCCTCATCCGCAACGCCGGCATGGTGGAGCGCGGCATTTCTCATGGGGCGAGCACCGTCTTCACCTTGTCTCCGGAAGTTTTTCAAGTCCTCGATATCGCCGACCGCGACAACCCGAGGCTGCGCGGGCGCCTGGAGCTGGCCCGCAACGTGCAGGACTTCGCGCTCCTCCCCGGCCCTCACACCGTGCAGCTCGCCGGAGACTGGTATCTGGGCAACTTTCAGCTCCTCACCACGCCGATCGAAGATCCCGATGCGCCGGAGCCCTTGGGGAAGATTTCCATCCCGGCTCCATATGGGCGATTGTTCGTCAATGAGGAAATGGCGTACGTCTCGAGCGTCCAGGAAATGGCCGGGACCGATGGGCAAACCTCACGCGCCACCCATATTCAGGTCGTGGATCTCGCCGATCCAGCGCAGCCGAAACTTCGCGGCGAGATGGCGCTTCCCGAGGAAGTGTGGCTCGGCTACCGCGGCTGGTTCTGGGGAACTGGCGACGAAGTGGTGCAAGTGAACGGCAGCACCCTCGCCTTCCACCGCTACCGTTTCTACTTCATCGACTGCCTGGGCTGTCCCGTGGCCTTGGATGCCAAGCCGGGGATCGACCCTAACACCGATAACGCCCACAAGATTTACCTGGCGGATCTCAAGGATCCCGACGGTCCCGTCCTCGCAGCGACGGTCGTTCTCGATGATTTCTCCTGGGCCTGGGGCCTCAAGGCCTCCGGAACGACGCTGTACCTCTCGACGTACCGGACTCGCCAAGAAACTGATTTTTCCTGGACGACGCGCTTTTACCTCATCCGAATCGATGTCGCTGATCCGGCCAATCCCATCGTCCATCCCGAGGTCAACATCCCGGGCATCTTCGTCGACGCGACACCCGATGGGCAGTACATCTATACGCAGGAAACCCAGTGGGATGCTACCGGCGGCCAGAAGACTTTCTTTTTCGCTCTCGCCTTGATCGGCGATCAGGCGCACTTGCAGAGCAAGGTCGAGCTGCCGGGCTACGTGAACAGCCTACAAGTGAAGGGGAACGGCGCTTTCGCCACCACGCAGATCGTGGAATCGATCATCGCAGGCGGCGGCACTCAGTGGAAATTCAGCTCGCTCCTCGTGACGGTGGACTTGAGCGATCCCCAAGCGCTCCAGCTCGCGGGGCGAGCGGAGATCCCGATGGATTACGCCTACTTGCAAAAGGTCGAAGCTGGCCGCGCCTTCCTCGGTAGTTATGCCGGCATCCTGGTGTATCGAACGAGCGATCTCTCAAAGCCAACCTTCGAGGAATTTTTCCGCACCCAGGGCTGGTCGCAAGACATCGTCGTGCGCGGCAACAAGGCTTTCATCCCCAGCGGCTACTACGGCATCCAGGTGTTGAATCTGAAGGATTGAAATTATGGTCCAATCCCCTCATCTAAGTACCGAATTTCACAAATCCTTGTAGGGTGATGCCGGCGCTTTCGTCTCCTGGCGGCGTTGCGCCCGCTCGGCGGTACTCCGTCCCGTATCGCCTTCGCGGGCGCGCCTTGCCAGTAGCCAAAATCGCTCG
>JACQVS010000012.1 GCA_016209605.1 Planctomycetota bacterium | reverse complement strand
GGGTCAGGCCGAGGGATTTTGGCTACTGGCAAGGCGCGCGAGCGGAGTCGATACGGGACGGAGTATCGACGAGCGAGCGCAACGCCGCCAGGAGACAAAAGCGCCGGCATCACCCTACAAAGATTTAAGAAAGCCGGCACTAAGCTTTTCGGCGGTTATCTCGGCACCTTCACCACGCTCGGCTCCTTGAGGGAGCCGTCGGGAGGCGCCAGGATGGCGACCAAGAGGCTGCCGGTGAACAGGTAAACCTTTTCATTCCCGAGTCTTAGAATCACCTGGCCCTCCCCCGGCCGCGGCGGGCGGAAGCCGCCCGGCCCCCCCGGAAAACCCGGCCTCGGTCCAGGCCCCGGACCATTTCCCGGCCCGCCGGGCTCCGGACCAATCCCTGGACCGCCGGGCTCCGGACGGGGTCCGCGGCCCGTCTCCAGCCCCTTGTCGACGCCCAGCTCCGCCTCGACCATCAGCTTCCGCAGATCGAGCTGGGCCCTTTCCTTCAGGGTTCGGGCGTCGAAGCGGAAAAGCTTGCCGCCGGAAAAAAGGAAAACGTCCTCCGGGCTCACTTCCATGGCGCTTCCCAGGAGAGCCTCGGGAGGCCGCCGCTCCCGCTGCCGCGGCGGCAACGGTTCCTCTTGCGCCGTGAGGAGGTCGGACTCCTTCCCCTTCTCGAGCTGCTTCAGGATGGCGATCAGGCGCTGCCTGAGGAAGCTCAGCAAGACAGGATCATTCCTGGGCTCTCCATTGCCCCCGTCTTCGGCGAAGCTCGCCCGGAAGGCGCGCAGCGGATGCTCGGGATCGGGGTCGGCCTCGACGTGGGGACGAAGGCGCTTTTCCATCGCCCGCACCCGCGCCACGAGCTTCTCCGCCGAGCACAGGCCGCTGGCGAACTCCTTCGCCAGGGCAAGGTAGCGCTCGCGGTTCTCCTTGAGCTCGAGGACCTTGTCGATGATCGCCTTGCGGGCGACATACGGGCGGAAGATGCTCATCGACGACATCTGTTCGAGGTTCATGCCGAAGGTGAAGAGCCCGAAAGCCTCGTTGACGTCCCACGGCAGGAGGACGAAGCGGCCTTCCACCGGATGGTAAAAGAGGAAGGCGTTGTGGCCGGTGCCGGCGTAGCTGTCCCAGTTGGCCAGGATGGCGTTGACCGCCAGCCAGCGCAGGAAGGTCTCGGTGTCGAAGACCTTCTTCAGCTCGCCGGGATCGGCTTCGGGGGAGAGCGCGCGCAGCAGCTGGCCGACCTCGCTGGCGCGCTTTTCCCCGGCCTTGTGCTCGAGGGCGCGCTGGGCGGCGCCCGGCGGGCCGCCGGCGCCGAGATCGCCCAGGCCTTCCAGCTTGTAAAGGGCGTAGCCCTCCTCCACCTGGAAGCGCTCCTTGAGGAAGCGGTCGCCCAGCTGCTCGGTGCTGGTGTAAACTCCCTGGTAGGCGCGCTCATGAACGCCCGGCACCTCGAGAACCAGCCGCACGTGCACGGATCGGGGGGCCGGCACCCCGGCTTCGCGGAAGAGCTGGTAGGCCACCACCTCCCGCAGGTAAGAGGGGTCCTTGAAGGGATGGTGGAGGTTAAGCTTGGTGTGTCCGGAAAAATTTTTATCTTTCTCAAAACGGTCCAGGTCGACCTTGAACGACCGCTTTTTCTGGCGGCCGTGGAAGGTGGAGTTCCCCTTGTAGCGGATGCCGACGTTTTCCACCTTCCGGCCGTCGATGGAGATCCACCCCGGCACGTAGGTGAAGGGATCTTTCTGCAAGGCCTGCCAGCTCACGGCATCGAATCCAAGCACTACCTCGCGGATCTGCTCGGGATCGTAAAGGTCGATGGACGCATCGCCAGCCGCGGCCGGAGAGCCGGACGGACGGAGCTCTCGGGGCGAGGCAAGTGACAGGGCGGCCAGAAAGCCGACGGAAATTACTTTTATCATGGATCGATCCCTCCGGTGGACTTAAAGAAATAATTTGTTATTTTAAACCGTAATTGAAGCCAATGGTTCCTCAAATTCCGAACCTCCAGCCGGTTGCGCCCGGCGCCAGGAGCTCCGCTCGCCTCCTGCCGGCGCTGGGCATCTTCGCGGCTTACTTCTTCCT
Organism: Planctomycetota bacterium; assembly: GCA_016209605.1. Lineage (GTDB taxonomy): Bacteria > Planctomycetota > UBA8108 > UBA8108 > JACQVS01 > JACQVS01. The sequence continues at coordinate 31,099 of JACQVS010000012.1, read as the reverse complement.
GGCCCTTCTCCTCACCTGGCCGCTCGCCCCTCGAATGCTGACCCACGTGCCCATGGGGGAGAACGACCTCTGGCAGAACTACTGGAACCTGTGGTGGTGGAAGACGGCGCTGTGGGAGCGGCATCAATCCCCCTACCACACCGATCTGCTCTACTACCCCGGCGGCGCCCCCCTGGGCTGCCACACCCACTCCGAGGCCAACATGCTCTGGACCCTGCCCATCAACCTCCTCCTGGGCATCCCCGCGGCCTTGAACGCGGCGGTCCTGGCCGGCTTCATCTTCGCCGCCTGCGGCGCTTATCTCCTGGCTCGGCTTTACGCGCCGGGGAGGGGAGCGGCGTTTCTCGCCGGCCTCGTCTTCGCCTACTTTCCCCAGCACGTCGAGCAGTCCCTAGAGCACTTGAACCTGGCAAGCTTCCAGGCCATGCCCTTCTTTCTCTGGGCGCTGGCGCGGCTCATCCGCCGCGGCGGCCCCGCCGGGTGGCTGCTGGCGGGCTCCTTCGGCGCCCTCAACGCGCTCTTCGCCTGGCACAACGGCCTGCTCATCATCCCGGCGGCCGCCCTCCTCGCCATATACGAGAGCTGGAAGAGGCCGCGGCCGCTGCTCTCGATTTTCCTCGACCTGCTCAAGGCGGCCGCCCTGGCCCTCCTCCTCGTCCTGCCCTACCTCTGGCCGGTCCTCCGCGAGGTCTGGCAAGGGGCGGCCGCTCTCAAGAAAGAGCCGCTCCCCAAGGCCATCGATCCCCTCTTCCTCTTCATCCCCCACCCCGGCCAGCCGCTGTGGGGGAAGGCGGTGAGCGGTTTTTATATTCGCTTCCAGAGCTACCCCTCGGTGGGCTCCCTGGCCTACCTGGGCGCCGCCGCGCTGGCGCTGGCGAGCGCCTCGCCGGTGCGGTCGCGGCGCTCGAGCGCCCCGGGCTTGGGAGAGCCGCCGGCCTCCCGGCGGCCGGTCTGGCCGTGGCTCTTCCTCTTCTTGTTCTCCCTCCTCCTCTCCTTCGGCGAGACGCTGCACCTCGCCAGCGTGGAGATCTCCTGGCTGCCGATGCCCTTTCACTGGCTGAAGCACATTCCCATCTTCGGCCTGGTGCGCATCGCCAACCGCTTCCTGGTTCCGGCGGCCCTGGCGCTGGCGGTCCTCGCGGCCATGGGTGGCGGCGCCCTGGCCTCTTTCCTTCCCCGCCCGTGGCGGGGGGCGTTTTTCGCCCTGGCGGCGGCGCTACTGATCCTGGACTACCTCTGGATCCCCTATCCGCTGCGGACCGTCCCAAGACCGGAGTGGCTCCCCCGTCTTGAAGAGGCGCTCGCCCAGGTTCCGGCCGGCCGCGCCGTGCTCGACCTCCCCAGCGGCCATCTAGCCCGCGCCTCCGCTGACATGCTCCTCCAGACCTGGCACCGCCGCCCCATCACCGGCGGATACCTGGCCGCCACCCTCCGCCGGGTGGAGGAGACCTTGCAGCGATTTCCGGTGCTGCGCCGGATCTTCCAGCGCTACCCGCCGCCCGAGGCTTATCAAGGCCCGGCGCTGGCGGAGGCGGTCCGCGCCCTCCAGGTCGGCGTGGTGGTCGTCCATCTCGACCGCGCCGTCGAGAAGATCAACGAGCGGCGCAAGCGGCTTCAGGATGAATTCCCTTCCGATCCATACCGGCATCGGCTCGAAAATCCGGACAAGGGGATCGAGACGGCGGCGCTCGACTTCTTCCGCGGCGAGCTGCGCCGGAGCTTCGGCGAGCCGGTTTACATTCTCAAGGATCAGGTAGAGATCTTCGTGGTGCGATGAAAATTGTCATGATACTGCTCGCGGCGCCATTCCTGGCCGCCGCGCCGATCCCTTGCGCCCCCGAGGATTTCTCCGTCGAGCTTGTGGCCGGAGAGGAGCAGGTCGTCTTCCCCATGTTCGCTTGCTTCGATGACCGCGGGCGGCTGTTCGTGACGGGCGAGTCCCTTCCAGCCGTGAGCCGGGAGGAGATGAGGGATCAGTTGGCCTTCCTGAAAAACTAGTGACTGTCCTTGGTTTTTCTAGCCACGCGCAAGCCGGTGTATTTCTTGAGCGGGTCCCGGCTCCCCAGCTTGAAGGGCCGCTCCTTGAGGCAGTGGTCGGAAAGCTCGCTCTCGCGCAGGAGGTTCCAGCCGCCGATCACGCCAAACCGGCCTTCCAAATCGCGGACCAGCTCCTGGAGATTCGATTCCATGTCGAGGAGGCCGGAGGGCGTCCGGTTTTCGAGGCGCGAGCCGATGCGCGAAATCTGCTCGCTGTAGTAGCGGTTCTTGGGATTGGGATTGTAGCTCTTCCCCCTCCTGGAGGCCCCCTGAAACCAGTTCAGGATCTCCCCGGCCGCCTCCTGGGGATCGGCGGTCCCCGCGAAGGCGCAGCGCCATTCCTCCGGCGTCGGGATGTAGTAGCGGTAGTTTTCCTTGCACTTGTCGGAAAGCCAGTCGGTGAAGCCCAGAAGCAGGTTTTCATCCGCCTCGACGAGAGTCATGGGTAGATCGAGGGAGCCTTCCTTGGCCTCCTCGCCGCGGCGGAAGGAGCGCTCCTTGAGATAGCGGGTCCAGGCGCGCTCGGTCACCTCGGTCGTGCTCATCTCCACGCCCTCCTTGCCGAAGGCCTTGAACTCGAGGCCGATTTCCTTCAGGAAAGGACAGCTCTGCCCCTCTTGCCGGAAGCCGGCCGGCGCCACTCCGGCGTCAGGGTCGAGCCGTTCCTTCGGCGTGACGATCCCCTCCACATCGGCAACGGGGCAGAGCTCGCTCACGGTGTTGGCGTTCCCCACCATGTCGATCATCTCGGCGGTGAAGAGGATCTTCTGCCGCGGCAGCTCGGTGCGATGGAGGTAATAGCCATCCTGGTTTCTCACGAGCAGCTTCCAGTCCGCCATGTCCCCCTCGCGGATGCGCAGCTGCGACAGCGGCTCGGAGGCCAGAAGCCGAACGTGGAGGTAGGCGCCGCGCTGCTCGAACTCCATGCGGTCGAGAAGGGTCGGCGGCTGGCGGTCGCAGTAAATCTCGGCGACGGGAACCGCCGGCTCGAGATTGCGGCCGTCGTAGCTGCACTCGAAGGCCAGCGAGTTGATCTGGTTCTCGGCCAAGAGAATGCTCTCGGTGAACTCGGCGGTGGAAAGGTCCGAGCTCAGCACCAGCCGCATCCTCCGGCTGCTGACCCCCTTGTGGTTCAAGGTGACCGCCAGGCCATCGAAGTACGGCTTGACCTTGCCGGCCACCTCGACCTTGGGCTCGCGCGTCGCCTTGGGAAGCTGATGCGTGATCGCGGGAGCCACTACCTGGATGTCGGAGATGCGCGCCGGCAGGGCGAAGGGGAAGATCTTCCCCCCCCACTCGTAGCGCACCTCGATGGTGTTGCTGAAGCGCGGCAGCGTCAAGCGGGTGCGGAAGTTGGGATTCTCGAAGGAAGGCTCGACGTAGTCCTCCTTCAAGCTGGGCACCAGGTTCTCGTTGATGAAGAACTTGAGGGCCGGCAGCTTGCTGCCCTCGGCGTTCAGCCGCCCCTGGACGTACACCTGATTCCCCTTGATCCCCTCGAGGCGGTCGACGGTGAACTCGTCGACGCTCAAGTGCAGCCGGTCGATGCGCAGATCGACCTCCGGGCTGTTGTTCCCGAGCTTGTCCTTGGCGAACACCTTGAAGGTGTTCTGCCCCTGCGACAGGTACTGCACCTTCCACCCCATGGGATCGGCGATGGGCTGCGCATCGCCGAGCAGGCCGTTGAAGACCATGCGGTAAAAGGCCTTGGCAATGTCGCCGGAGGTCCCCGGCGTCACCAGGCGCAGCTCGCACTCCTCGTTGAAGGTGGTGTAGCGGTTGGGGCTGATCTCGACGAAGGCTTCTCTCTTGACCGGCTCGATCTGAAAGATCGGGCCGGTCGCATCGACCTCGAACGACTTCTCGACGCGCAGGTCGGCCAGCGAGGGAAACGACTTGTAGGTCCCATCCTGGAACACGGCGCGGAGGCGGTGGAAGCCTTCGGATAGATCCACCAGGTGGAACTCGTGGACCAGCGGATTGATGGAGCCATCGGGCTCCTTGGCGCTGCGGCCCTCGACCTTCTTGGCCTTGGCGCCTTCCGGGTCCAGGATGAACATCAGATCCCAGGACACCGTCGGAAACCGCCGCAGCTCCCCCTCCTGGCGGATCTGCAGCACCACCGTTCGCGAGTTGATTTGAGCGGGGAAGCCTTCGTCCAGCTGCTTCTGGAGGTTGGAGAAGAGCGCTTGCGTGTCCATTTTTTCAACGGGCGGCGGCTCCGTTTTGCCGGCGTAAAGCCCCGGCCTCGCCGCATCGGGGGCGCCGCTCTTCTGGTCCGGCTGATACACCCCGATGCGCCAGATCCCCGCCGCCAGGATGAGGGCCGAGGCGGCCACCGCCAGCCCCACCCCGAGGCGTTTGAAAAGAGCGCTGGGGGGAGCTGCTTGAGGGGCCGGTTTCTTCTTCTCCAGCGCCGTCACGAACTCCGCGACCGAGGCGTAGCGGTCACGCGGATTCTTGCGCAAGCCCTTGAGGATGACCTCGTTCATCCCTTTGGGGACGGAGGCCATGGGCTTCGGATGGAGGTGCAATATCTGATATCCAATGTCGCCGGTGTAAAAGGGCGGACGGCCGGAAAGCAGCTCGTAAAAAGTGGCCGCCAGCGAATAAGTGTCGCTCTGGGCGGTGCACTCCTCCCCCCGGTACTGTTCGGGGCTCATGTAGGGCAGCGTGCCGCTGCGCTTGCCGGTCTGGCGCATGGTGCTGTCGGCGATCACCTGCGAGATGCCGAAGTCGGTGATCTTCACCACATCGCTCTCGGTGAGCGAATTGCTGGGCGGCGCGGCCAGCATCAAGTTGGCGGGCTTGAGGTCGCGATGGATGAGGTTCTTCGAGTGGGCGTACGTCAAGCCGTTGCCGACCTGCTTGGCGATCGCCAGGAGCTCATCCACTGAAAAGAACCTCCCCTCCTGCTTCCGCGCCCGCAGCAGTTCCTTGAGCGTCGGCCCCTGCAGGTACTCCATGGCGAAAAACGGCCAGGCCGGCTCGTCGTAGTAGGTGTGGACGCGGATGATGTTTTCATGCGCTAGGTCGAGGAGGCGGTTGGTTTCCTGGCGCAGGTCATCGCGCGCATCGTTGTCGTAAATGATCTCCTGCGGAACGCGCTTGAGGGCGATCAAGCGGCCGAGGATTTCATCTTGCGCCATATAGACCTTCCCCATGCCGCCCTGGCCGATGCAGCGCACGATGCGGAAGCGCTCCGCCACCAGCTGTCCTTCGCGCCAGCTCTGGGAGACATCCTCCGCCGCTACGGGCCCGACCGTCTGGAAGTCTCCGACGGTGTTGGTGTCAAGCGCGTCCGCGCCTCGATCGGCCGGCGCGGGGGCTGGAGCCGGTGGCAGGACCGCTGGAGGAGCCTGGGCGGCGCCAGCCGGCTCCGGGATCGCTTCAGCCGGCGCATCCCGCATCTCGTTCTCCACCGCCACCTCCGGCTCCCTCGAAAAGCGCGGCGCCGCGGCCGGCAACTGGGTCAAGGTTTCCCCGTCCTCCAGATCGGCCAGAGGCAAAGCTCGCGGCAGAGTCTTGGCAATATTTGTGGAAGTGCCGGTTGCGGAAGCGCCAGTTACTGAAGCGCCAGTTGCGGAAGTGCCATTGGAGCCGTCGCCGGCCGGCGGAGCGCCGGCTGCCAATTGATTCACGCCGCTCCAGGGCAGGATCCAGCCACAGTGTGGACACTGGCTTTGCCCGAAGGCGATCTCGAGAAGGCATTTTCCGCAGTATCGTTTGGTCTCCATGGAGCGGATTTTCACCCCTCCCGTCTTCCCCCCTGAGGGGTAGCGGAGAACTTCACCCCCAACCCCTGGGCAAGATTTACAGGAACAGACTTGCCGGTCAACCCTACCTAAACGGAATTAAGTGATTTTAATAAAAAATGCAGCAAAAGTAAAGAAACCAGAGTCACATCTGGAATAAAAATGAATTCCGGTAACGCGGGATTTTCCCTTCAGGTGATGCTCCGGCTCTGGCCGCCATCGACCGGCAGGACCACGCCGGTGATGTAACCGGCCTGCTGGCTGGCGAGGAAAGCGACGGCGGCGGCCAGCTCCTCCGGACGGCCGATGCGCTTCATGGGAATTTTCGAAGCCGCCTCGGCGCGCGCCTCCTCGAGTGAAAGCCCTTTCTCCTGAGCGCGGCGGGCGAGCAGTTCCGCCAGGCGCGCCGTGGCAGTGGAGCCGGGGGCCACCGAGTTGACGGTGATGCCGCTCGCGGCCAGCTCATCCGCCAGGCACTTGGCGAAACCGGTGAGGCCGCTCCGCAGCGCCGTCGAAATCGCCAGGTTTTCAATCGGCTGCTTGACGCTGACGGAGGTGATGAAGATGATCCTGCCCCACTGTTTGGCGAGCATGTGAGGAATGGCCGCGCGCGCCAGGCGGAGACCGCTCATGAGGGTGAGATCGATGCCCTTCTGCCAGGCCTCATCGGCGAGATCGATGGCCCGGCCCGGCGGCGGCCCGCCGTTATTGGCGACCAGGATGTCCAGGCCGCCGAGCTGCTGCACGGTCTCGCGGATGAAGCGCTCGGGGCCAGAGGGAGTGCTCAAATCGACTGCGAAAGCGAAAACTCTCGGCGGCGCCGCGACGGCAGGCTGGGCTGGGCTCTGGGCCCTCGTCTGGAATGCCGTCTGGGATGCCTTTTCAATGTCGCGGGCGGCGCGCTGGATGCGATGGATGTCCCGCGAGCAAATGGCCACCGCCGCCCCTTCCTGGGCCAGGAGGGTGGCCACGGCCTTCCCCAGCCCATCGCTGGCCGCGGCAACCGCGGCCACTTTACCCTCGAGGCCAAGGTCCATACGATCCGACCAGCTTAAGCTCCATTAATTTAAAGAAAAGAATTAACCACAAAGACACGAAGAGCACGAAGGAAAAAAATTTAAAAATCTTTTTTCTTTCTTCGTGTCCTTTGTGCCTTCGTGGTTAAAAATTCTTTTTTAATTTCTCCAGAGGAGAACTATTGCTACTTCCCTATTTTCTTCATCGGGGCCGAGCTGGCCAGGGGCTTTTTGGGGGCGGGCTTTCTGGGCGCCGGGGCCTGGGCCTCCATCAGGCCGGAGCCGTCGACGATCTCGCCGGTGTCGGGGTAATAGAGGTGGCCGCGCCGCATTGGGGCCTCCTCCTGAGGACGCGCCGGAGCGGCCGGCGGCGGCGAGGAGGACTTCTGCTCCTCCCGGATCGCTCCGCTGGAAGGGCCGTCCTTCTTCTTCTCCTCCGGCGGCGGGCTGGGCTCTTGCTTTGGAGTGCCCTCCTCGGGCGCGGCTTCCTGGCTTTCCTTGAGCCCCTCCAGCGCCTCCTTCTCCTGGCGCATCTGGATTCGCCAGGGGGCCTCGAGGTCGCTGCGGCGAGGGTAGGGGTAAGGCGGGACCGCACTCAGGATCGGGTGGCTGGCGCCGACCACGAATCCCAGCGAGGGGCGCGGCAGGCGATCTTGGAAAGCGCGGTATTGATGATAATAGTAGGGATCGTAGCCATGGGGGGCGTACCCCCCATCTGGACTATAATTACAGTCCGGACCAGAGTAATTATAGGAGTAGCCGGAAGCGTAACCATTCGTCCGGCTGTAAGAGAAGCTCTCGGAGGAGTAGCGGGCATATCCCGGACCGTGGGCGAAGGGGGAATAGTTCAAGGCGCCGATATGGCCCGAGACGTGATGGCGGTAAGGCCGATGGTGGCTGTAAACCTGCCCGCGGTAAATGCTGCTCTGGCGGTAGCCGTGGTAAAACATCTGGGCGTCAACGGAGCAAAAGGCCCCTCCCGCCGCCAACACGAGCGCGACCGCAACGACCCAACGCTTGAATGATCTTAACATGGCCACCTCCGCTTTCGGGATCTCAAGCCTCGATTTTGAACGTAACGCCACGACGAATAGACGGGCGCCCGGCGCCAATATTCAAAATTTTAAACTTTCGCCCGCCGAAAGCAATTCCAAAGGCAATAAAGGGGGATCCCAGTCGCCAGCCGCCAGCCGATAGGGCGCTTACAAAATCTTGCTTGATTTGTTAAGATGAGCCCCTGGCGTATTGCCATCAAAAGGCTCTGGGCACTGACGCCTGACCCTTCCCCGAACAGGAGAAGAGAATGAGCTTGTTCCGGAAATCCCTCAACCTCATCGAGACCGCTGCCCTGCTCGCCGCCATTGCCGGCGCGTTTCTGGTCCTGTCCGGCTGCGCCTCCATCCGGCTGAATCGGGCCATGGAAAAGCTGCATGTCCAATATCTGGACCTTTTTTACCAGATCGAGAACCGCGATCCGGTCGAAATTCGCGAGGCCGCCAGCGCTTTGAGCCAGGCGCTCGACGATCCTGCCATCTCCGGATACTCTTCCGAAGAGGGGTACCAGAAGCATCTGGAGCGGACCCGAGCGGCGGCGGAAGAGTTCGTTCGCAAGGCCGATGCCTTCCAGCTGAATGAAAACCTCCTCCGCCTGCGCCGGCAGCTGTACGCGAGCTGCGACGCTTGCCACAAGTCGTACCGGCGCTGAAGCGGATCCCTCAAAGGGGGCTGAACCGATATTCGCCGAGGAGGCCATGGAATTGAAGACCACTCAAAACGAAGTCTGGGAGCAGATCGCCAGGAAAATCCGCTTCCTGCAGCACAACCAGTCCATCACCATCAAGCAGATGGCGGAGCGCCTCGGCGTCGAGGTCAACTACCTCAAGGAAGTGGCCGACGGCCTCGCCAAGCCCACCCGCCACCTCCTCAACAAGATCTGCGCCGTCTTCAACCTCAAGCTGGACTACTTCGAGTCGGAGGTGCTGTCGCTCCTGGGCGCGCAGGAAGAGGAGGAGAAGAAGGAGGAGAACCTTGAAGATCTCAAGGCGCGCACCCCGCCGCTCCCCTACACCCCGGAGGCGAACAAGCGCAAGGCGCTTCCGGTCGGCACGCCGGCGCCGCACCTCCCACCCCCGGCGCCTCCCCCCAAGAAGAAGCGGCGCAAGCTCAACATCGCCGGGCTGGCGGCCCATCACCAGGCGCTGCTCGAGTGCTTGATCGAAAGGAAGCTCTTGAGCGCCCAGGAATACCAGAAGAAAGTCGCCGACGTGCGCCAGCGGGCCAAGCTGGAAAAAGCGGGACCTTGACCCTCCGCGACGGCTCAGCCCGCAAGCCTTGACCTGGATCAGATGAGGCGCCCGCCTCAAGAATTGTGCAGCAGCCGGACCGCCGTCCGGTACACGATGCGATGGCCCTGGCCGTTGCGGTCGATCGAGAAGATCGGGAAGCTGATCGAGAGGGAGCCATCCCAGCGGCCGTTGCCGTTATCGTCGGTGAAGGCCTCCCCCCGATCGTAAATGCCGTTCCCGTTGGCGTCGACAAAACTCTCTCCCTGGAGCTGCACCAGAGGATCCACAACCCCATCCCCATCGATATCGAAGATGCCGCCTCCCACCTGGCCGATGATCAGCCGCTGCGGGATGAGGATCCTTTCGAGGCCGCCGGTGGTCCGCAGAACCAGCGAGCCGACCTGGAAGGAGTCGCCGAGGTCGCCGTCGGAGTTCAGGTCGAGCCTGGCGTCAGCCTCGGCCACTGTCCCGGTGACGGCGGCCCGCAAGGTGACGCGGTGGGGATCCCCGGTGAGGTCGAGCTGCGGGCCGGTTGGCTCAACCGCTCCCCAGTTGATGTCGCCATCCGCATCGACGAAGTCGCTGCCGCCGGTTCCGGTGGGCTGCTCTACCGGCACCACGAAGGTGAGAACCGGATCGGTGGAGGCGGTCCCCGCCAGCGAAACGACCCTCGCCGAGAAGAGCTCGCTGAAGACCTGCTCCTGGGTGACCTTGCCGGACTCCATGAGGTCCGATCGGGCGAGCGCCTCGACGTAGAATCCGGTCAACTTGGTGAGGATCGACGCGCAGACTGCGACCACGGTGATGAAGATCGCCACCGAGACCGCCATCTCCAGAACGGTAAAGCCCGCTCTCCTCCGCTTCTTGCCGGTTGCCATGTTCATGCCTGTTTTTTCTATAATGCGGGCTTCGCCCGCTAACGAGCTATCCGCAACTTCTCCGCATTCTGCGGAGAAGTTGCGGAGGAAAAATCTAATTCTCGTCCGCTTTCATGTAAGTGACCAGCCGTATGGGCGGGGCGCCCGTCAGATTGACATCCATCTCCACCCGGACCAGGTTGGGGAGGCCCGCCGCGCCTTCTTCGATCATGGCGGAGCCATAATGGCCGGTATATCCGGTGAAGCTCAGGTTCTTGGCCAGAGCCGTGGATGAGGTCGCGAGGCTCTGGCTGCTGAGGGCCGCCTTGATGCCCTCGATGCGGTTGCGAAGCTCGGTGGCGTCGCGGTAGCGGTCCTCGCTGGCGAGAGCCCCCTGCTCGGTGATGATCATTACCGCCCCGCCCGCGATCACTCCCATGAAGAGCAGGGTGATGCTCACCAGCACCTCGATGAGGGTGAAACCGCCGGTCGCTTGCGAGGATTTGCTCATCTCGGTCATGCCTGACTCTCCTTCGGATTCTCTAATTGGCGTACCCGGTCGAGAGCGTTTTCGACAGCGCCTGGGTGATGGAAGAGGAGGTTCCGGTCAAGCTCCCTTCCGCGTACTGCTTGAGGACATCCTCGGTCCTGCGGACGCTGGAGGCGCGGTGATAGGTGACCTCCGTGGAGTCCCGGACATCCAGGAACTCGACGGCCCGCTCATCGTAGTTGATCTCGAGGTTGTTCGGGACCAGGATGCCGGTGTCGCGCGCCACCAGGGCGCCGTTGATCGCCATCGTGCCGCCGGTCATCGAGACGCCACGCGCCAGCGCGAACACCGAATTGTCGGTGTAGATCAGGCCATCGATCTTGAAGGGATCGCCGGAGGCGCGCTGGCTCTCGTCCTCGATCCAGAACTGCTTGAGCTGGACCGGCGTGATCCAGGGGCTGGACGGATCCAGAGTCGAGACCAGCGCTCCGACCGGCACCGCCAGGCTGGTGAGGTCGGTGAAACTTCCCGCATGCTCCGACCCGATCCAGCTCTTCTTGGCATCATCCCAGGTGACCTTCGAGATGAAGGCCCAGATGGGGTTCGAGGCCTGGATGGCGTAGTACTTGGGCACGTAGCCCGGGGTGTAGGTGCTGTTCGCCACCATCGTCCCGCCCGAGCCGGGAAGCTGGCTCTGGGTTCGCTGCCATTCCCGGCGGTTATAGAGCGATAGCTGGGAGAGGGTGAAGCCGAAGCCGTCGGCGCTCGTTCCGGTCATCAGCGAGGCGGTGCTGGTGAGCGAGCCGTTCTTGGGAGTGAGATAATCTCCGATCAGGACGTTGCCGCCGGCGGAGAGGGCGAGGCCGTTGAGGGAGCCATCCGGCGCGACCCCGAACTGGCGCTTCCCGCCCGCCACCTGGTCGTTGTAGACGACGTCGCCGGCGACGTAGATGTTTCCGCGGGCGATGATCGACCCGAGGCCCTGCACCACGCCCTTGATCACCACATCGCCGTTCACCACCACCTTGCCGCTGAGGCGGATCGGGCTGCCGGCGGTCCCGGTGAGGATGAGGTTCCCGTCGATGGCCCCGCTGGCGCTGACCGGATCGGTGGTCGAGAGGCTGGCGCCTCCGAACACCCCCCCCGCCGGGATGATGAAGCCGAGTCCGGAGACGCTCCCGGCCGCATCGGCCGCCACCTTGGAATACTCCGCCCCATCGATGACGCGGTTCGAGTTCTCATCGAAAAAGACCGGCGGGAAATCGCTGGGCAGCCGGCCGTCCGTCTGCTTGGCGGAGTCGTCAGGGTAGTTCATGTAGAGGTTGTAGCCGGGGACCGGATTGCCGTCCGCATCGACGGGGGCGGCGTAGAGGTCGACCAGGGTCGCGGTGGAGGGGTCGATCTGGCCGCCGGCGATGGTGTATCCATCGAAAGTGGTCGCGGCCAGATCCGACAAGATGACTCCTGTCTTGTCCATGATCAGCCCGCGCGTGTAGAGCGTTCCGGCGATGGTGGATGCGGCCGTACTCCGCACCACCAAGCTGTCGGTGGCGGCCACGCGGACCCGGTCGTAGGGTCCGCCGGCGAACTTCTTGACGCTGCTGAAGTGGGCGTGGCAGAAGGTGCAGGAGACGTTGTTGGAATAGATCGCAAACTGGAAGCCGTTGAAGATCCCTCCCTCGGCCCGGAAGGAGGACTCGACCACTTCCACCTGATTGCCGATGGCGACCACCGCCCGGTAACGAAGGTCGGTGAAGCCGGTGCCATCGGTGCGGAGCACGTCGACGGCGGCCGTGGCGTCGCTCCTCCCGAGATCCAGGGCGGCCAGAGGCACCGCCGTCCACACCCCCGGCGGCACGCTGGCGATGGCGTTGTCATCCAGGTAAGCCCGCAGCTCGAGGAACTTGCCGGGCTGGCCGCCGTGGGCCTGCAAGAAGCCGTTCCAGATGAGTTCGGCCGCGTAATTGGCCGCTCCCTCGGCGCCGTAAAAAGCGCCGATCCGCCCGATATAATCGCTCTTCAGCCGGTTGCGATGGAACTGGACGATGAGGAGGGTCCCCGCCAGCCCGCCCACGAACACCAGCAAAAGGACGCTCAGGATCAGGGCGGCGCCGCGGTTCCGGGAACAAACGGGATCTCGGTTCATGGATGATGTGCTACCTCCGCTTACAGTGAGTTGGTGCTCGCCGATCGCGCCGGAGCGCTCGGGCGCGATCCCGCCCTCCAAAGCGTCCTTGTTCCACAATGGCCGGTGCCCTGCCCTTGACACCATCGCAGGCAACTGCTTTGGCGATGCAGTGACACCGCTGCTATTGAAGAAAAATAGCATCCCCCGGTAAAAGTGACAAACCGGGGGGAGAGGAAGGGGGCGGCCCGGCGCCGAAGTGCCTTTGCCTGCCCGAGATAGATTCGAGAGGGAGCCCTTAACCTTTCAGGCGCTCGAGGAGCTGCTTGATCTCTACCGCCCCGACCGCCTTCGCCCTCGCTCCGAAGCGCTGGCGGGGATCTTTTTCCAGCTCCAGGGCGAAGCCGATCGGCTGGTAGAGCCACTGGAAGAACTCCCGCAGCTCCGGCTCGCAGGCGGCGCGGATCTCGGGGGTGTTGGGCGCCAGCGCCCGGTCGTTCACGAACAGCTCGAGCTCGCCGGCGTTGAACCTCAAACCCTTGAGCTGCGGATTCTCCTCCAGCAGCCGGCAGGCCTGGAGGGCCGCCCTGGCCGACTGCTTGAAGCGCTCGAAGTTGCTGCCGCTCAAGGGAGCCTTGTGGTTGTAGCGCAGCCCCAGGCGGCCGCCGGTGCTGTCGATGCTGTAGTCCGCTCGATGGCCGATGAGCACCACGCCCGGGCCGTTGATCACGTGGGCGTAGCTGGCCACATCGATGAGCAGCTCCTCCAGGACCTGGTCCTGGATCCAGCCATGGAAGACCGGAATGAATCCCTCCGGATCGATGCCGCCGGGGCTCGGTAGCGAAACCTTGACGTTGACGTGCTGTAACTCCATAAAGGCGCGCCTCGATTCCAATCCTTTTACGGGGCCTTTTACGGGGCTTTTGGCGCCACCATGCGGTTGTAACAGCCGTGCGAGGCCTCGATGAAGAGCTGCGCCTCTTCAATGGTATGCTGCGCCTGCTCCAATGTGAAGGGGGCGCCATCGCGCTTGTGGGCGGCGAAGAGATAATGGGCGAACTTGCCGCCGACGAACGGATCGTTAAACTTCTGAGTGTCGTGAAAGCGCGCTCGGAATTCGTTGACGATGCGCTCGAAGTCCTCGGGGATGTCCTGGAACTCGTTCCGGACCAGCGCCTTGGCGGCGTGGACCATCGCCTGGTATCCCATCTGGCCGGCCTTCTGGACTTCCCCCTTCTCGAGCAGCACCTGCGCCTCGAAGGCCTCGCGCTCGGCTGCCCCCAGGTCGAACACCACCTGCGGCACGACCTCGCCGGCGCACTCGCCCGCGCCGATGTCGCTCGTGGTGTACTCGCGCGGATCGCCCCAGTCGCTGTAGTAGGAGGGGTTGGTCTGGTACGCCGGCAGGCCGGTGAGGTCGTCAAGCAGGCTCTTGACCGCCGCCCGGCCGATCCGCTTGATGAAGTCCTTGAACTTCTCCTGAGGCTGGCGCTCGCGGACGTACTTCTCGGTGAGGCGGTCGACGGCCTCGGGGATGTTCTTTGACGGGATGGCGAACATCGACATGCCGTACGAGCCGGCGTTGTTCTCCCACTCGCCGCCCAGGACCACCTGGAAGTGCGGCACCTTGTAGTTGTTGATGGTGCGGCTGACGCCGTAAAAGCCAAGGTCGGCGAGGTGATGCTGGCCGCAGCTGTTGAAGCAGCCGCTGATCTTGATGTGGAGGTTCTGCACCGCCTCATCGAGCTGGAAGCTTTTCGTCGCCAGGCGGCTCCTCAGCTCGCCGGCGAGCCCCCTCGAGGAGGAGATCCCCAGCTTGCAGGTGTCGGTGCCCGGGCAGGCGACGATGTCGACGAGGTTGCAGGCTCCGGGCTCGCCCAGCCCCGCCGCGTCGAGGGCCCGGTGCAGCTCGGGCAAGTCCGCCATGCTGATCCAGCGCAGGGCGAAGTTCTGCTCCACCGTGGAGCGGATGGTATCGCGAGTGAAGCGCCGGACGATGTCGGCCAGGGCGCGCAGCTGGTTGGCGGTGATGTCGCCTAGGGGCAGGGCGACGGTGGCGACGGCGTAGCCTTCCTGCCGCTGCGGGCGGATGTTGGTCTTGAGCCAGCGCTGGTACTTCTCGCTCCCGGCGGCGGGAGGGATCTGGCCGGGCGGGCGCAGCGGCTTCTCCTCGTGCCGGTCGAGCTCCTCCAAGAAGGCCGTCCAGCGCGGATCGCCGGGCATGGCCTTCCGCTCCTCGAGGACGAGGTCGCGGAACTTGTCGATCCCCAGGTCCTTCACCAGGAACTTGATGCGCGCCCGGTTGCGGTTCTTCTTCTCGCCGAGCCGCGCGAAGACGCGCGCGATCGCCTGCGCCATGGGGAGCAGCTCCTCGGGCGGCAGGAAGGGATCGAGCAGCTTGGCCTCGTGGGGAATGGGGCCGAGGCCGCCGCCCACGTACAGCTCGAAGCCGCGCGCCTCCGTGCCGTTCTCCCGGCTGGTGACGGCGATGGCGCCGAGGTCGTGCATGTTGACCAGGCCGCAGGCGTGCTGCTTGCAGCCGCTGAAGGCCGGCTTGAACTTGCGGCCGAAGCTCTGGCAGTCGGGATGGCCGAGGAGGAACTTCGACAGCGCCCGGGCGTAGGGGGTCACGTCGAACGTCTCATCCTGGCAGACGCCGGCGTACGGGCAGCTGGTGACGTTGCGGACCGAGTTGCCGCAGGCCTCGCGCGTGGTGATCCCCACGGAGGCCAGGCGGCGCATGACCACGGGCGTGTCCTCGATGTGGACGAAGTGGAGCTGGAAGTCCTGGCGGGTGGTGACGTGGACGATGCAGTCCGAGTACTCCTCGGCCAGCTCCCCCGCTACCTCGAGCTGCCGGGCGTTCAGCCCGCCGGCCGGGATCTTGATGCGCTGCATGCCGGGGGCGTCCCAGAGGGTGTTGGGGCCCTTGGTGGAGCCGCCGGGGTACTTTAGCGACTGCGTCTTCTTGCCATCGTGTCGCTGGCCATTGTCGTAGCGCTGCCCGTAAACTCCCCGGCGCAGGCGGGTCTCGGCGAAGAGCTTCTCCTCGATTTTTCCTTGCTGGCGCAGCTCGACCTCGGTCTCGAAGATGTCAATTTCACGGGCCAGCTCTTCCGGCAGCTTGCCGGCGAGCCGCTCCTTCCAAAGCGCATTGCTGGCTTTCATGGTTCAGCCTCCAGGGTGCGGGCCGCAGATGGGTTGAAATCAATCAAGCATCAAGGAAATAGAACCGAATCAGTGCTAATTTGGTATTATTTTAATGGGAAACGCCCCTTTCGCCAAGGATTTGCTGGAAAAAAATCCTACGCCCGCTCATAGACGCGAAAGCTGTAGGGGTGCGGATTCTGGCCGCCGGCCGGGTGCGGCTCGTCCTGGACCAGCTTCCAGGAGGGCCCGCAGATTGCGCGGAGTTACAAGAACGCCCGCAATCTCCACGGAGTTAACACGTGTAATCGGTAACCTATCCTGTCTATTATGCCCGGCTTATTCTTCGGGAGTTTCGGATTAAAATGTGACGAAGCAAATCGCCCCGCGTTAACCTGGACCGGCTCCGCGGGAGAGTTCCAGTTCCCCGGCTTTTCTCCAGGAACGATGGATCTCGAGGACAAGCGCAAAAACTCGCGATCGCCGTCACTGATTGCGGGGGAAGAAATAAAGGGGCGGGTGAGGCCCTTCGCTCAGGGTGAAATACCCCAGGCCATCAGCGCCGAAACCAATCGCCTCTCCTTGAGGTTCGGAGCGTGCGGGCAGAGGGCACGGTTCACCGGCGAAGGCCTCTTCGATAGCGCTTCCCGCCGGCCGCCTCCAGAGGAAAGCATGGGAGTGAGTTTTGAGAATGATGGAATTTCCCAACGGCGAGATGTCTCCGGCGGTCACCAGGGTGCTGCCAGGAAGTGGACCTAAGCCGAAGGACAGGCTGGCGGCGAACTCCATGGTCGCTCTAGCACCTTCGGCATGGGGAGCGGGTTTGCGATAAACTTCCGATCTGCCGTCGCCCCGCTTGGTGACGATGTAGAGATCCCCCGAAACCGGGTCGGCGAGGAGCGATTCCGCGTCATGAGCAGCGCCCCCGGGATAGTTCATCTCCAGGCGGGCGGCGCCGGGGACGTCAAAAGTGGCCGCCGTCTGTCTCAAGCTGACTGATGGTTCGATGACCCGGTAGATTACCACGTGCGAGCGCGCCCGGGCGTTGTCGCCGATGTCGGCGATGTAGAGGTAATCTTCCCCTTCGACGGGCCCTGGCCCGGCAGCAATATCCTCCCAGTCCAACGCGCTCGCGTTCAAGATCCGGTAAACGCCAAGATGCTTCCTCTGCGCGTTCATGGCGAAGAGTCGCGGGGAGTCTCCGGAGTCGTTGTGGACCCAGAGGACTCCTGCATTTTTCCTGCTTGCGGCAATGCCGGAGGCCTCGATGACCTCATCTGCCTCGACGGCGCCGTTGGAGGTTCCAGGCTCGAATCCAGGGCAATGTTCAGGATGGACAAAAATTAATATCTGGAAAGTAGAGGAGGCTCCCTGGCTGTCGACCACGCTGAGGGTGACAAGAAATTGTCCGCTCTCGCTGAAAACATGGCTGGCCGTTTCCCCGCTCGCCGCTGGCGAACCGTCGCCAAAATCCCAGCGCATGCCTTGAATATCGCCATCAGGGTCGGAAGTGCCGGTAGAGGTGAAATTTACCTAAAGCGGGGCGTCCCCGGAGGCGACATCGGCAGCCGCCACCGAGGTAGGTGGCCGGTTGCCCTTCGGTCCGGGATTGGGAACGTCGCTTCCCTGGAGACTGGTGGAGCTCTCACTGGACCCTTGTTTACCGCAGGATGAAAAGAAACCTGTAAGGCTCAGAACGATGGGGAGGGGAAAATAAAGAAACCGGCAGTTAACGTTAAATTTATTGTTCGCGCTGGCCATGGGATCCTCCGGTTGCTGCCAGAATCTATGGACTGGATAAACAGCAAAGCCCCTTCATCGAGCACGAAATTTTTATGCCTGGGAACAGAGAGAGCAAGAAAATTGCCCTAAATCCTGGCGATCAAGAAATTTAGGCGGCTGGACGCCAAATACAATGGGGTTCCCGGAGGCGGATAAAAATTACCCGACGAGCGTAAAATCGGCCGGTCGAGCTTAGAGCCTCTTCCAGTGAACCTCGAGGCGCACTCGCGCCGTACGTGACAGTTCCATCCCGATTCAGCGCTAGCAGCCGAGGGAGTCCGTGGTCGGATCGATCCCGGCCTCGGGGAAAGGCGGCTGCGGCGGTTCGCCCCCCAGGAAGAGGAACTCGAGGAGGTTGATGGCGTCCGTGATATCCATCTTGCCATCATCATTGACATCGGCCGCGTCCTCGCACGTCGGCGATTGCTTGCCGAGGAAGAGGAACTCGAGCAGGTTGATGGAGTCGGTGATATCGGCTCCCCCCTCGCCGTTCAAGTTGCCGCGGATGAAATTTTTGCCGATGGAGCCCTGGCCGACCAGGATCGTCACCTCGGCGGCGGCTTGAGCGCCGGACCGGTCCCTGGCCGTGAGGGTAATGCGATGCTGGCCGAGGCTGAGCTTCTTCACGTCGATGGACCTGCCGGAGCCGAGCGCCCCATCACGGTCGGAGCGCCAGGTCAGGGAGCGGGCGGAGAGAGCGCCGTCTTCGAGGTCGCTGGCGGTCCCTTCAAAAACGAGGGTGTCTTGCGGATCCATGACGGCCCCATCCTTGGGATAGAGGATCACCGGATACGGCGGCTTCCCGGCGACGGCGAAGCTGCCATCGGAAACATCGCGCGCCGCGAGGAGGCCATCGGTGGCCATGACGCGGATCCGGCAGGCTGAACCGCCGGGAAACTCGGCGGCTCGAAACTCCAGCTCGCTTTGTTGCAGGTCGAATCCGACGGTGTGCCACGTCTGGCCGTCGTCGGAGGAGTACTGGACGCCGTAACGCAGCGCGTCGCCATCGACATCGCCGGCCTCCCACCAGATCTTGACGAACTCCCCCGCCCCGAATCTTTCGCCGCCATTGGGATGAAGCACCGTCACTTGCGGCGGGTGGGCGCTAACCCGCCGGGCGGCCACCGGAACCCCATCCTTCGAGATCTCGACGCGCTGTGTCCCCGACGGGAAGGGAAGCAGGGTGGAAATGCTCCCCAACCCACGCCCGTGGGTGCTGCGGGCGGAATCGAAGCGGTGCGATGCCAGAATGTTTCCGGCGGCATCCAGGGAGCGGGCCTCGAAGGGTCCGGCTCCCGGAGGAAGCTGGAACTTCGCCGGCGGCGTGGCCGAATAGAAATGCCGGAAGGAGACCGAGCCATCTTCGTGGACACGCCCGCTGAGATGGAGGACCAGGGTGGCCGCGCCGCCCGAACCCGTGCCGTCCACACCCCCTTGCGGAACCGCTTCGCCGCCGCCAAAGATGCCGATCGAGCCGCCGGTGAAGCCGTTCCGGAAGAGGTTTTCCCAGGTATAGTCGGAGATCCAGTTCGGCCCATCGCCATAGGACATGAAGTCGTGGGTGTGGCAGGCTTCCGAAGCCGGATCGCATCGCCGGCAGGAGTCCCAGAGATCCGGCGAGCCCGCCGGATAGGGCTCCGCCGTGGGAATGGCGACCATGGCGGCCGTGTCAAAGCCAATCTCGCCGGTGCCGCCGTGGGGATAAGGAAAATCCTCGTCAAAGCCGCCGCCCGCATCCTCGCCGTGCGAGTTGCCGGCGTGGTCCAGATCGAAGCAATGGGCCAGCTCTTGCGCCGCCACCCACGGGTTCACCTCGCTCACGCAGGCGGGAGAATCGAGGAACGCCAGGCCGCCTGGACAGGTGCCGCCGAGCGTGTCCAGAAAACCGATGCGGAAAGTGGACCAGCTGCAGCCGAAGACGTTGTCGACGAGCCAGCCAAAAATTTCATCCCAGTCGTCAATGTCGGCGAGATCCGAGTCGTAGCAGGTGAACGTATCGTAAATTTCTTCAAGGATGTCCTCGCTCCCCTCGGTGATATCGTCGCCCAGATCGACATCGCTGTCGTGCGTCTGCGTGGGGAAGAGGTCGATGCTGCCATAGGGATAAGAGCGCAAGATGCCCTCGAGGGAGGCGGTGATTTCAGCATCGGAAGGCCGGCGGCGCGTCCCATCGTCAAGGTAACTCACCTTGATCGGCCGCAGGCGAAGAGTTTCCCCTTCGACAAAAGTGATGGAGCGCTCGAGGCGATTGTCTTCCTCGCAGGTATCGCACTCTCCCAGCGTGTTGGCAGGATCGACGGCGGCCGTGAGATCGATGTCGCCGGCGGCGTTCCGCCAGCTCGCGGGGAGGACGAAGTTCCAGCTCTTGGCCTGGTCGTTCTGGCGGTCGGCGAGGCTGTCGGCGGGATCGATGTCCAGCTCATCGGGCCCTTGGGGAGAAAGCGGCGAGGAGGGCAGCTCGACGCCGGAGCGATAGCCGTGCAGCTCGGCGCGGATATTGGCGAGCACGCCGGGCGGGGCGCCGGCGGGCGCATCCGCATAGACGCGCGCGATGGTGCGCCGGCCGACTACCAGGGTGGCGCTCAGGACTGCCTGGGTGACCTCGATCCTTTCCGCCGCAATGCGGTTGGGGCGGCGCACGTTGACATCCGCAAAAGCTCTTCCGACCGATCCGCCTTCATCGACCACGGCGACGATGATGCGCCGCCGCACCAGCGGAAAGCGATCGTTCAAGGTCACCCGGGAGCGGAAGGTGTACCCGCCCGCGGCGCTGCCCTGGAGAACATCCACCGCCGCCGGATCGACTCCGGAGCCTTCCACCTCGATGGTCACCTGGGCCCTGAACAAGACGCCGTATGGTTTCTGGATGCGCCCGGAGACTTGAATCTCCTCGGTGTCGACCGTCGCTTCATCCGCCGGGCTGTCGATGGAGACCGCCGGCGCCGGGGCCAGCGTCACCTCGACCGCGGCGCTGTGAGCCTGGTTGCGGCTATCGAGCGCCTCGACGGTCAAGCGATTCCGGCCGGTCGCCAGATTCACCCGGAATATGTTTGGAAAGAGCGGAAAGGTGTAGTTGGGCGCAGTGCCATCCCAATCGATGGGGACCGGCGCCGGATCGGGATCCTTGTCGAGGTAAACCTGGGTCAAGGTGAGGCGGCCCAGACCATGGTCCTCGGCCACCGTGCCCTCAAGCCGGATGTGCGGGTCGCCGAAAAAAACCTGTCCGCTTGCCGGCGTGGTTATGCGTACCAGGGGAGGATCGTCTGGGGGCGGCGGCGGAGGGTCATCCCCTTCAAAGATGAGATTGTCGATGATCTCGACGCCTCTCGAATCGACCTCGAAGTAGACGTCGTCGAGCATCTCCTGCAGGAGGAACTGCACCTCAGCCCGATAAATCTTGTTGGCGCCGACGTCGATCTCGAGGGGCAGGGTGATGCGCCGCGGGCCGGCGCCGATGGAAACGTATTTCTTCTCGAGCAGGGCGTTTTTCGAATCGAAGACGCGCAGCACCGCCTCGCTGCGGGGGTCGTTGCCGCCGAAATGCTGGCCGACGTAGACCTTGACGCGCCGCTTCAGGCTGGTGAAGCGGAACTTCATTGGGCCGGCCTCCCGATTCAAGTACAGCGCCTTCCAGCCGCCGGCAAGCCGGCAAGAAAATGGTCGCTGCAGCGATTTTCATTCGCGAAGGAAGCGGTTTTTTTATGTCCCATGCCGATCCGTTCTGGTTATCATGGTGAAGTCTTGAGGAGACGCAAGAAGGCAATCGGAACATGGGTTTAGAGACGCATTTTTGGCTGTCCATCGGCTTGATTTTGAGCTCGTGGATTTCAGCCCGCGGGGACGAAATTTCCACCGCCCCCATTTTTGAAGAGCATATCCTTCCCATCCTCAAGGCCCACTGCTTCGACTGCCACGGCGGCCGGAAGAACAAGCACGGCCTCGACGCCCGCCAGCGACGGCTGCTCCTCCGCGGCGGCGACACCGGCCCGGCCATCGCGCCCGGCAAGGCCGAGGCCAGCCTGCTCTTCCGGAAAATTTCGGCTCGGGAGATGCCTCCGGGGTCCCGCGCCAAGCTCTCGGCGGAGGAGATCGAGACCGTGCGCCGCTGGATCGATGGCGGCGCCCCCACCGCCCAAGAGGAGAAGCCGCTGGCCGGCTCGCAGGGCTTCGTCACCGAGGAGGACCGCCGGTTCTGGGCCTTTCAAACGGTCCGGCGGCCGCAGGTGCCCGCCCTGTCGGCGGGCGGCTGCGCCCGCACACCCATCGACGCTTTCCTCCTCGAGAAGCTGCAGGCACAGGGCCTCAATTTTTCTCCCGAGGCCGAGCGGCCGTCGCTCATCCGCCGGGCTGCTCTCGACCTCACGGGCCTGCCGCCGGAGCCCGAGGAAGTGGAAGCCTTCATCCAGGACCTCGCCCCCGGCGCCTGGGAGCGGCTCCTCGACCGGCTGCTCGCCTCGCCCCACTACGGCGAACGCTGGGGCCGGCACTGGCTCGACGCCGCCGGCTACGCGGACTCGGAAGGCTACACCGACTCCGACATGGAGCGGCCGCACGCGTGGAAGTATCGCGATTACGTCATCCGCGCCTTCAACGAGGACAAGCCGTACGATCAATTCCTGCTCGAGCAGCTGGCGGGCGACGAGCTGGCCGGCTACCCCGGCTGCGGGCTCAATCCGCGGAACCTCGAGCTCCTCACGGCAACCGGATACCTGCGCATGGCGGCCGATGGATCGACCGATGCGAGCCAGCAGCTCCTGGCGCGCAACCAGGTGATCGCCGACACCGTGAAGATCTTCACTTCCGGAGTCCTCGGCCTCACCATCGGCTGCGCCCAGTGCCACGACCATCGCTACGACCCGATCTCGCAGATCGACTACCACCGCCTGCGCGCCGCCTTCGAGCCGGCTTACGACCTGGCGAGCTGGAAGCCGCCGGCGGCGCGGCGCATTTCCCTTTACACCGAGGCGGACCGGAAGAAAGTCGCCGAGGTAAACGCCGCCGTCGAGGAGAGACAGGCCCGCCGCCAGGCCATGGAGAGGGAGTTCATCGCCAAGGTGGCTGAAGGGCTGATCCAGAAGGAGGTGCCGGAAGCGGAGCGCGACGCCGTCCGCGCCGCGTATCAAAAGCCCGCGGATCGGCGCGCCGAGGATGAGAAGAAACTGCTCGCCCGGTATCCGCAGCTCCAGGTCTCGGGAGGGACGCTTTACCAGTACGATCCGGCGGCGGTGGAAAAGCTCAAGGCGGCCGACCAGGAAATCGCTCGTATCGCCGCGCCAAAGCCCCCGGAGGACTTCATCCGCGCCTTGACGGAGGAGCCCGGCAGAACTGCGGCGCCGTGCCGTCTCCTGGTGCGGGGCAATCCCGAGATGCCGGCCGAGGAGGTCGAGCCCGGCGTCCCCGAGGTGCTGGTCTCCGCCGGCGAGCCCTGCGTCTTCGTGCCTGAAAACGAGGGCCGGAAGACGAGCGGCCGGCGCCTCGCCCTGGCGCGGTGGCTGGCGCGGCCGGAAAATCCGCTCACCGCGCGCGTCCTGGTGAACCGCGTCTGGTGGCATCATTTCGGCCGGGGCCTGGTGGGCACGCTCGGCGACTTCGGCACCCAGGGGGAGAAGCCGGCGCACCCGGAACTGCTCGACTGGCTGGCCGATGAGTTCATGAAGGGGGGCTGGAGGCTGAAGAGGCTGCACAAGCTTATCATGACCTCGATGGTCTATTGCCAGGCCTCCTCCCAGCGCACCGAAGCCATGGAGAGGGACCCTGACAACCAGTTTTACTGGCGCAAGCCTCTCGTCCGACTTGAAGGAGAGGCCATCCGCGACGGCATCCTGGCAGCGAGCGGCCGCCTCAACCGCAAGGCGGGCGGCCCACCGGTGCCGGTGCGGGAGGATGCCGAGGGGCGCATCGACGTCGGCCTCGACCAGAAGGCAGCCTCCAACTTGCCGGGAGCCGAGGCGCCGATCGGTGCCGAGACCTGGCGGCGCACCATTTACGTGCAAGTGCGCCGCTCGCGGCCGCTCTCCTTCACCAAGACCTTCGATGTCCCCGATGTGGAGACCAACTGCACCGCCCGGCAGGTGTCGATCGTCGCCCCGCAGGCGCTGACCCTGTTGAACGGCGGCTTCGCGCGCGCCCAGGCGGAATTCTTCGCCAGGCGGGTCGAGAAAGATGCCGCCGCCGGCGGCGCTCGGGTGGACCGGGCTTTCCAGATCGCCCTTGGCCGGCTCCCCGCGCCGGCCGAGCGCGAGCAGGCGCTGGCCTTCCTGCGCGGGCAAGCGGAATTCCTGTCCAAGGCGAAACCTCCGGAGAACGGCAAAGAAGGGGCGGCGGCCGAGGAAGCCGCCCACATCGCCTTGAAAAATTTCTGCCAGGCGCTCTTCAACACCAGCGAATTTATTACCGTTGATTAATCATGGAATGAGGATCGATTCATGACCAGGCGCGAATTCAGCGATCTCGAAATGAAGCTCCACTACCGCAATCCCGCGTGGCTGGCCTTGTCGCGCCGCGAGTTCCTCCTCCGCTACGGCGGCGGCCTCGGCGGCCTGGCCTTGCTCAGCCTGCTCGCCGAGGAAGGCCGGCTGGGAAGCGGGGGCCTGCGGGCCGAGGAAGCCCCTCCGGACCCCGAAAAAAAATTGCACCAACCGCGCCGCGATCAGGTCTTTGACCTCAAGGCAAAGCCTCCGCATTTCCGTCCAGCCGCCAGGGCGGTGATCTCACTCTTCATGCACGGCGGGCCGTCGCACGTCGACCTCATGGACCCCAAGCCGGAGCTTGACCGGCACAACGGCAAGGAGTACCAGGGCGACATCGTCTTCAGCTTTCAGAACCGCGCCACCCGCACGCTGATGGCGAGCCCGTTCAAGTTCCAGCGGCACGGCGAGTGCGGCACGCCGTTTTCGGTGCTCTTGCCGCACACCGCCTCGATCGCCGATGACCTCGCCGTGGTGCGCTCGATGTACACCGGCATCAACGGCCACGAGCCTTCCATCTGGTCGATGAACACCGGCCTGCCGCGGCCGGGGCGGCCGGCGCTGGGCTCGTGGATCACGTACGGCCTGGGCTGCGAATCGCAGAACCTGCCGGCTTACATCGTGCTCACCGATCCGGGAGGCCTGCCGGTGGACGGCGTGCGCAACTGGTCGCAGGGCTGGCTGCCGCCGATATACCAGGGGACGCCCATCCGCCCGCAGGAGCCGCGCATCCTGAACTTGAACCCCCCGCCGGATCTGAAGGGAGCCTTGCAGGAGCAGCAGCTCGAGCTGATCGAGTGGCTCGACCGCCGGCATCAGGAGCGCCTGGGCGGAGATGGAGCCCTCGAGGCCCGCATCCAGAGCTACGAGCTGGCGGCGCGCCTGCAGGCTTCGGCGCAGGAGGCCCTCGACTTGACCAGCGAGCCGCCCTCCATCCGCAAGCTCTACGGGCTCGACCGCGAGGCGACGCGCTCCTACGGCGAGCGCTGCCTGCTGGCCCGGCGCCTGGTGGAGCGCGGCGTGCGGTTCGTCCACATCCTGATCAACGGCCAGATCTGGGACAACCACGAGGACCTGGAGGGGAACCTGCGGCGCTGCTGCGAGCGCACCGACCAGCCGGCCGCTGCTCTGGTCAAGGACTTGAAGCAGCGGGGGCTCCTCGACACGACGCTGGTCATCTGGGGCGGCGAGATCGGCCGCCTGCCGGTGGTGGAGAACCACGGCCCCGGCAAGAAGCCCGGCCGCGACCACAACGGCCAGGGCTTCAGCATCTGGCTCGCCGGGGGCGGCATCGAAGGCGGCCAGACTTACGGCGAGACCGATGAGGTGGGCCACAAGGCGGCGGTCGATCGCGTCGGATCGGGCGACTTCCACGCCACCCTGCTTTACCTCCTGGGGCTGGACCACCGGCGCCTGACCTTCTTCCACAACGGCCGGGCGGAGCGCTTGACGGCCGACCACGGCCCCTGCCGGGTGGTGCGCGAGCTGCTCAAGAGCCCGCCGGCCAAGGGAGAGTTCGAGAAAGCCTAAACCTCAGGACTTGCTGGAAAAAATCCTACGCCCGCTCATAGACGCGGAAGCTGTAGGGGTGCGGATTCCGGCCGCCGGCCGGGTGCGGCTCGTCCTGGACCAGCCTCCAGCCCCGCGAGAGGTCGGCCGGGAAGAAGATGTCCCCCTCTACCTCGGCGTGCACCAGGGTGAGGTAGAGACGCTCGGCGCGGGGCAAGGCGAGCCGGAAAACCGCCTCGCCGCCGATCACGAAGACCTCCTCCTCGCCGGCGCAGCGCTCCAGGGCCTCCTCCAGCGAGCCCACCACCCGCGCGCCGGGGGCCTGGAAGCGCGGATTTTTCGAGATGACGATGGATTCGCGCCCGGGGAGCGCTCGGCCGATCGACTCCCAGGTCTTCCGCCCCATGATGATCGGGTGGCCGGTGGTGAGCTGCTTGAAGCGCTTCAAGTCGGCCGGCAGGCGCCAGGGGAGGGCGTTCCGGCGGCCGATGACCCGGTTTTCCGACATGGCGGCGATCAAGGAGACTCTCATGCCGCTCCTACCGTTCAGACCGCGACCTTGGCCGGGATGGCGGGATGGGGGTGGTAGTCGAGGACCGAGATGTCCTCGTAGCGGAACGAGAAGAGGTCCTGGACCTCCGGGTTGAGGCGGAGCGAGGGGAGCGGCCTCGGCTCGCGCGCCAGCTGGTGCCGCGCCGGCTCGAGGTGGTTCAAGTAGAGATGGGCGTCGCCGAAGGTGTGGACGAAGTCTCCGGGTTTGAGCCCGCTCACCTGCGCCACGAGGTGCGCCAGCAGGGCGTAGGAGGCGATGTTGAACGGCACGCCCAGGAAGACATCGGCGCTGCGCTGGTAAAGCTGGCAGGAGAGCCGTCCCCCGGCGACGTAAAACTGAAAAAGCACGTGGCAAGGCGGCAGCTTCATGCGGGGGAGGTCGGCGACGTTCCAGGCGCTCACGACGAGCCGGCGCGAGTCCGGCTCGGCGCGGATGAGCCGGAGCACCTCGGCGAGCTGGTCGATGGTCCGGCCGCCGGGAGCGGCCCAGGAGCGCCACTGCCGGCCGTAGATGGGGCCGAGGTCGCCGTTCTCATCGGCCCACTCGTCCCAGATGGAGACGCCGTTCTCCTTCAAGTAACGGATGTTGGTGTCCCCCTTCAGGAACCAGAGCAGCTCGTGGACAACCGACTTGAGATGGACCTTCTTCGTGGTCACGAGCGGAAAGCCGTCTTCAAGGTTGAAGCGCATCTGCCAGCCGAAGATGCTCTTCGTGCCGGTGCCGGTGCGGTCCCCCTTCTCGGCGCCGTGATCGAGAATGTGTTGCAGGAGTTCGAGGTACTGTCGCATGGTTTCTATATCCTAAATTCTCTTCAGCATGGGATTTTAACGAACTTTTATGCGAGAATAAAGAAGCACCGGGCTTGAATTCATTACTTCAGCATCCTCCATGATCTCAACCGACAAGCTCACCAAGGAGTATACCGGCCTCCGGGCGCTGGATGGGGTCGACCTCGCCGTCGGCCGGGGGGTGGAGCTTCAGATCGCAGACGACGGAGTGTCGCTCGCGGACGTCGCGAGCGCCATCTTCAGCGCCGGCTTCCGCTTGACCCGCTTCCTGGAGCGCGAGGTCGACCTCGAGGAGGCCTTCCTGCGCCTCACCAAGGGGACGGTCTCATGAGCGGGCGCTGGCGCCAGAATCTGGCCCTGCTCGGGAAGGAGGTCGAGCTCCTTTCGGCGCGAAAGAGTTTCTGGGCCGGAAAGTTTCTCATCCTCGCCGTTCCCTTCGCCTTCCTCCTCATCGCCCTCTGGCTGGGGAAAGGCCTGGAAGCGTCCGGGGAGCGCGCCGGATCAACCAGCCGAGCCCTCTCCGCGGCGCTCTTCCTGAGCGGCTATGCCGCGGCGCTTTTCATCGGGCCGGCGCTCCTCGCCGGCGCCCTGGAAGAAGAGCGGAACCGCGGGCTCCTCGAGGTCTACATCGCCTCCCCCTTGACCGCGGGCCAGATCCTCCTCGCCGCCGCCGGCGGCCGGCTGATCGTGGCAGCGCAGTTTTTCATCGCCGCCATCCCGCTCTATTGCATGCTCCTCCATTTATTCCCAGTGATTTGCTCGATGAAATTGTATTCCCGGTTATCGAACTGGCTCAATTCCCATTGAATCTGAAGATTCATCCAAAATTCCGGCGTTCCGCCTAGTGCTCTGTCCAGCTTGATGGCCATTTCTGGTGAAATTCCTCGACGCCCGCGGCAGATATCATTAATTCTGGATGCATCCACCCGAAGGCGAGCGGCAAGATCTCTCTGGGATATTCCAAGCTCATCGAGCTCATCCTGTAGAACCAATCCAGGGTGGGCGGGTTTCATTTTAGCCATGCTTTACCTCTCAATGGTAATCGACAATTTCTAGATTCTCAGCATTGTTGCTCACCCATTCGAAGCAAATCCGATAGCGATCATTAATCCGAATGCTAAATTGGCCATCCCGATCCCCTCTCAGCGCTTCAAGGCGATTGCCTCTCAAACTTTGCAGAGATTGAAGAGAAGGCGATGCATTTAATCGAGTCAATTTCAGCCAAGCCTTCTCATGAAGCTCTCTGGGTAGAAGAATCCGCGCTGCTTTCGTATTCCGGCGATTCGCAATATCTGCAGTCCCGGCATTCCGAAAACTTCGAATGGGCACTTCTATATTATACTCCTATGCCGCAATAGCGCACCATACAAAGGCAGAGATCATCTCGTTGACGAAATTGAAAAGTGTATTATAGGAACTCAACCAGACCGTTCGAGGCGATGATTTTTTTAATAAAAATCGCCGCTCTCGCCAAGGACTCGTTGGGAATTAAATCGCCGGAGTCACGCCCGCTCATAGACTCGGAAGCTGAAGCTGTAGGGGTGCGGGATCAGGTCGTCGGCCGGGAATACGACATCCCCTTCCACCCAGGCACGCACCAGGGTGAGGTAAATGCGCTCGGCGCGGGGGGGGCAAGGTGAGCTGGAAAACCTCTTCGCCGCCTTCGCCTGGAGCTTCGACCGCCTCGCCGGGCGGCCGTGAGCCGAGGGCCGGTCGGGTCAATCCAGCAGCGCGCGGATGGTGTTCTTCAGCTCGGTGAGGTCGGAAGACTTGATCAGGTAGGCGTTGGCGACCCAGGTCATGAAGTTATCGCGATACGAGGAGTAGGCGGTGTTGATCACCACGGGCAGCTCGTTATCCGCCTCGAGAATGCGATGCAGGACCTGGATCCCGTCCATGCCCGGCATGCGGATGTCGAGGACCACGATGTCGGGCTTCTCCTCCTCCACCAGGCGCAGGCATTCCGGGCCGCTCGAGGCGTGCAGAACCTCGTAGCCTTCCTTGCGCAGCTCGCGGTCGTAGAGGATGCGAATGCCAGCCTCGTCGTCGACGATCAGCACCTTCTTCTTCTCGGTCGCTGTTTCCGTCATCATGCTCCCTCCTCCAATCCTGGAACCGGGCCCCACGTTCAGGGAGAGCCCAGATTTCAACTCACCCGATTGGTATTGCAAACAGCTTGCCGATTACCAAAATTTTTAAGCCCAGCCGACTTATGGAAATAAAATCTCGCCCGAGAGCCGTAAATGTACGTCAAATGTCCGATTGCTGGACATCATCATGGCATATCCGCGCCGCCGATTCCAGCCTTTTTTCCCTGGAGCGGGCGACCCGGAGGTTTTACCTCTGGCAGCTCGGGCAGTAGAAGGTCGAGCGGCCGGCCATGACCTTTTTCTGGATCGGCCGGCGGCAGCGGCGGCAGGGCTCGCCGGCGCGGTCGTAGACGCGGAGGAGCACCTGGAAGTAGCCGGCCTCGCCGCTGGAGTTCCGGAAGTCGCGGAAGGTGGTGCCGCCGCGGCGGATGGAGTCGCGCAGGACCTTCTTGACCGCCCGGACGAGGCGCCCCCACCGCTCGAGGCTCAAGCCCCCCGCCGACCGCCCCGGATGGATGCCGGCGAGGAACAAGGCCTCGCTGGCGTAGATGTTGCCGATCCCCGCGACGTGGTGGAAGTCCATGAGGAAGTTCTTCACCGGCTTCTTGAGCCGGCGGGAGCGCTTGTAGAAGTGCGCCGCCGAGGCCGCCCGCGAGAGCGGCTCCACGCCCAGGGTCAAGAAGCGCTCGTCCGCCTCCAGCTCCGCGGCGCTCAAGACCTCGACCAGCCCGAAGCGCCGCGCGTCCTGGAAGCGCAGGTCGAGGCCGCCTTCCAGGTGGAAGACCACGTGATCGTGCCGGGCCGGCGGCTCCTCGCGGGGCTTGAGGAGCAGCCGCCCGGTCATCCCGAGGTGAATGATGAGCTTCGCCTCCCCCTCCAGGTCGGCGATGAGGTACTTCGCCCGCCGGCGCAAGCCTTCGATCCGCCGGCCGGCGGCCTTTTCCCTCAGCGCCGCAGCATCGAGGGGCCCTCGCAAGCGGCCGACGCGCGCCTCGATGGCCTCGATGCGCCTCCCCACCAGATGCGGCAGCAGCCCCCGGCGCACCGTTTCGACTTCCGGCAGCTCCGGCATGGCTTCAAACCAGCTCGCTCGGCTTCACCGGCCGCCCCAGCTTCGCCGAGAGGTCGGCGGCGAAGACGGCGCGGTGGGTTTCGAAGGCGGTGTCGAAATCGGTGAGCGGCATGGGCTGGCCCTTCTGAACGCTGTCGGCGAAAGCCTGGAACTGCGGCTGGTACGGGTGGTCGCTGACGTCGCCCGAGTCGATGAGGGCGGTCTCGAGCGTGCTCCAGCGCTGCTTGGTCATGCCCTTGAGCTTCGCCGAGTAAATGCGGTTGTCGAGGAGGCTCCCCTCGCTCCCGAGGAGGTGGATGTGGAAGTAGTAAGGCTGCAGGCAGTCGATGGACGAGGTGACCTTGGCCGCCTTGCCGCCCTTGAACTTGAGGATGGTGACGCTGGTGGTCTCGTACTCGTACGGCGCGAAGGTCCGGCTGCGCGACCGGGTCTGGTAACTGGCGACCTCCTCGACCTCGCCCGGCATGAAAAAAAGCAGGCCGTCGAGGGCGTGGCAGCCGGCGGTGAGCAGGCTGCTCCCGCCGAAGTCCTTCTTGACGTTCCAGGCGAACTGGCCGTACCAGGGGCCGATGCCGTGGTAGTAGTCGACCTCGCCGAAGTGCAGCTCGCCGAGGAGCCCCTGGTCGATGGCCGACTTGATCAAGGTGAAGTGGGCGCTGTAGCGGCACTCGAAGCAGACGCAGGCCTTGACCCCGGCCTGGCGGATGGCCTGGCGCACGGCCTTGGCGTCCTCGAAGCTCAAGCTGATCGGCTTCTCGATGATGAGATGCTTCCCGGCGCGCGCCGCGGCGATGGCCTGCTGGGCGTGGAAGGGATGGGGCGTGCAGATGTCGATGGCGTCGATCTCCCGGTCGGCGAGCATGGCCTCGAAGCTGGTGTAGGCCTTCAAGGGCACGCCGTACTGCTTGAGGAGCGCCGCCTCATCGCGCTTCTGGCGCGAGCAGACGGCCGTCACGCGCGCCCCCGTCACCGCCTTGAAGGTCTCGAGGTGCGCCCCCGCCACCCACCCCAGACCGACGATGCCGATTCTGAGATCGTTCATGGCTGAAGTTCTCCTAAAAAGCAAAATTCAATTGAAATTCCAGGAAGAGGGATTTAACCGCAAAGGCGCGGAGGACGCCAAGAT
>JACQVS010000070.1 GCA_016209605.1 Planctomycetota bacterium | reverse complement strand
TACGAATTGTAAGTCCATAAGCGATAATTAACTGCAAAATTAAAGCCTTTTGCACATTTTGCAAGCTGAAGACAGCTCGCAAAATGTGCAAAAGGCAAGATATTATAACCAAGGATGTGAGCCAGCGCAAAAAGAAGTAGTTGTAGGCCGTAAGGACTTTCCAGTAACATCGACCCACTTTTCAGATGGAACTTTAGTCCTCGACGGAAGCGTTTACTTTGCGGAGACAGTGATGGATTCCGATTTCCCGAGAACTTCAAGGGCGGCGCGACTGCCCTCGCGGCTGGCCGAGGCGTTCGTGCTGGCGATTGGACTGACCACCGCCCTCCAGCCCCAGCCCGCGGCTCCGGAAAAGGTCAAGGCGGCCGCGGCCTTTTCCCCCCCCGCCGCCGCGCCGGGGGAGGCGGCGGAGCTGCGTCTTTCCCTGGAGATCTTGAAGGGCTGGCATATCTACTCCCCGGACTTCGAAGGCACCGGCAAACCCACCCGGGTGACGGTGGAAAGCGGCCTTCTCGAGGCGGCGGGTTCCCTGCAGTTTCCGAGCCCCGCCGTCAAGGAGGACAAGGTCCTCAACGAGACCCTGCGCTATCACGTTGGGAAGGTGGAGTTCCGCTGGAGGCACAAGATCAAGCCGGAGGCCCCGGCGGGGAAGCACGACCTCCGGATCAAGCTCTATTACCAGGCCTGCACCGACGCCACCTGCGACCTCCCCAGGACGATTGAACTCCAAGCGCCGCTCGAGGTCCTCGCCCAGGCGGCGGCGCCGGATCCCGCCAGCAAGCTCAGCGCCGGCGAGAAGCCCCTGGGGGGGGTCGGCGAGGCGCCCGCTCAAAATCCCCCAAAGAAAATCCTGGACCTCGAAGACCTCCTGGGAAAAAAGGCTCCGCCAGGCGGCCTGGGAGGCCTCGGCAAGGAGGCCGCGCCGGGAAGCAAGCCCATCCAGTGGTCGCTCCGCGTCGAAACCCAGCCGCTCCGCCGCGGCGCGAATGGCCTCCTCAAGGCGGGCTACCAGATCGCCCCCGGGTGGCACGTTTACTCCCCCGACCACGCCGCCACCGGCGAGAAGACCCGGATCGATCTCGATCCGCTGCTGGCCCTCCCCGCCGGCCCGCTCGAGCTCGACCCGCCGGCGCGAAGGAAGGAAAACGCCCTCAAGGAGATCGAAAGCCGCCTCGAGGGGAGCGGCGAGATCAAGGTTCCATTCGTCCTGAAGCCGGCGGCGGCGCCTGGAGAGCTCGAGCTCAAGGCCGCGATCCGGTACCAGCTCTGCACCGAAAAAGAATGCCAGCCGCCGGAGACGGCCGAGCTGGCGGTCCAGGTGAAGGTTTCCGGCGAGGAGCCTCTCCAGGGCGGGCCGCCGCAGGAGGACGGCTTCTGGTTCTTCATCCTCTCCGCCATCGGCTGGGGGCTCTTCACTTTGCTCATGCCCTGCACCTATCCCATGATCCCCATCACCATCAGCTACTTCACCAAGCAAGCCGACCTCCGCAAGGCGTCGGCCATGCCCATGGCCCTGTGCTACGGGGCGGGGATCGTCGCCGACTTCATCCTCATCGGCGTCCTGGTCGGCCCGGTGATCATGACCTTCGCCCAGAAGTGGTACTTCAACTTGCTCCTGGGCCTCCTCTTCATCATCTTCGCCTTGAGCCTTTTCGGCCTCTTCGAGATCCGCCTCCCCAGCTCCTTCCTCGGGCTTTCCGCCAGGGCCAGCCGGCAGGGAGGCTACGCCGGGGTGTTTTTTTTGGGGGCGACGCTGGTGATCACCTCCTTCACCTGCACGGCGCCGTTCGTCGGGACGCTGCTCGGAACCGGCGCGCAGGCCAAGTCGATTCCGGCCATCATACTCGGCATGGCCGTCTTCGGCGCCACCATGGCGGCCCCCTTCGCGGCCCTGGCGCTCTTTCCCACGGTCTTGAAGAAGCTTCCCAAGACCGGCGAGTGGATGCAGACCTTGAAAGTCGGCCTGGGATTCCTCGAGCTGGCCGCCTCCTTCAAGTTCTTCTCCAACGTCGACGTGGTCTTCCAGTGGCAGATCCTGCCGCGGGAGCTTTTCCTCTTCATCTGGGCGGCCATCGCCTTTGCCGCCGCCATCTTCCTCCTCGGCATGGTGCCGCTCAAGGCGGAGAAGCCGGCCTCGATCGGCCCGCTCCAGCTCGCCATCGCCCTGGCGGTCCTGATCTTCGGGGCTTACTGCGCCTACGGCGCCATGGGCCATCGGATGGACTGGATCATGCAGGCCATCGCGCCGAACTACTCCGGCGAGCGGGGGAGAGCCTTGCCCTGGTCTTTCGTTAAAGATGACTTCGAGGCAGGCCTCGCCCAGGCGAGGAAGGAAGGGAAGCGCGCCCTGGTCAACTGGACCGGCGTCACCTGAAACAACTGCCGCCTGATGGAAGAAAACGTCTTCCATCGCCCGGAGGTCGTCCGGGAGCTGAAAAAGTACGTCGAGGTGCGCCTCCACATCGATGTCGAGGCCGACTGGTCGAGGAAGCTGCGCGATCTGAAAGCGGAGCGCCAGCAGGGGAACATCACCTTGCCGGCGTACGAGATCGTCGATCCGGTCACCGGGAAGGCCGTGGACGCCTTTTTCGGCGCCGACCCTGACGGGACCAAGTTCATCGAGTTCTTGAAGCGCAACGCCGGATGAGCTATAATGCGGGCTTCGCCCGCAACCGAGCTAAACTCCCTCAGGCCATTTTTTGGAAATTTTAGGCTTATTTTTCAAGCCGGCTTGGTATAATCAGGGTGATTTGTAAGTCGTGGGGGCAAAGCAAGTAAGGCGTCTCTCAGGAGGCCATGAAGTGACCTAAAGAGAAATGAGGTCAACGGCACGTTCCATGCAACCCAGCCCAACCAGCCCCCCCCCATCTCGCGGGCGGCGCTACGATCTCCTGACCGCAACTTTCCTTTTCATCTTCTCAGGCCAGTGGCTGGTTTTGAGCCCTCCCGGCCACGGCGATGAACCGGATAAGAAGAATGAGCTGGATAAGGCCCCCGCCGAGGAAAAACCGCCGGCTTGCCTGCGCTGCGAAGGCAAGGGCCGGATCATCTGCCCGATGTGCCAGGGGAAGGGGGACCTCTTCAAGCCCTGCGACCGGTGCGGCGGCACAGGCTGGCGCCGCTGTCCGAGCTGCGAGCCCTACCGGGACCAGTTCGGCGGCCCTGGCCGGAAGCCGTGTCCGGCTTGCGGCGGCGAAGGCCATGCCGATTTCAATCCGGAAAAGCCCTGCTACCGCTGCCGCGGCTCCGGCTGGCAATCTTGCGGCAACTGCGCCGGGCGGGGCGAGCTGCGCTGTGAAAAGGAAGAGCTGGACCGCACCTGCCCCCTCTGCCGCTACGTCGGCAAGATCAATTGCCCAGCGTGCAATCGCTCTCCCATGGATGAAGCCAATACCCTGCTGAAAAGCCTGGAGGGAGAAGCGGCCCCAGAGAAGCATGAAAAAGCCGAGAAGGCTGAAAAGGGAGCGACGTTCGTAGAAGTCGCCCTCAAGGAAAAGGAAGCCGGCGCGAAAGGCGAGGGGCCGGTGAAGGCCGTGCTGGAGGTGAAAACGCCGTCCTTGGCCGCCGGGACGGCCAAGGTGGTTCCTGAAAAGTCCGGCGAGCGCGATCTCTGGCTCAAGCAGCTTGAGGATCTCAAGGTCGGCTGGCCCAAGATCGCTCAAAACTACGAGGAGATGCAGCAGATCCTCGCCTCCCGCAACGTCAAGGAAGAGTGCTCGGAAATCGTCCGGGAAATTGACCGGCTGAAAACGCTGCCTGAGGGGAGCAAAGCGCCGGAGCCGCTCACCAGGATCAAAAAAAGCGCTCAAACCTTGAGCCGAAGTTGGGACGACCTCCTCATTTCCTTCGAAGAAGTGGGAAGCAAATTGAAAACCGCCAGCCCCCATGTCGAGGGGCTGATGAAGGAAAGCGCTCCCCTGGAAAATGCCACAGCCGAGGATTTGAAGGACCTCTTGAGAACGCCCCGCTATCACGCCGACCTGACGCAAATGGCCCTCAACCGGGTGATCCAGGCCGAGCCGGCGAAGCACCTGGCCGCCCTCGATGGCCTGAAGAACGAGCTGTTCGAAGTCAAGGCGTCCTTTCTCGCCCTCCCATCCCCTAATGGGGAGGCGGGGAAGCCGGCGGCCCGCGGCGCCACCCAGCCGGAAAGGGAGAACGAGGACAGGATCCCTCCAGGCCGGGAGGAGGCGGAGGAAAACACGGCGGCAAATCAACGGGATTCCGGCTGGTTGAAAACGATCGCTCTGATCTTGGCCTTGATCGGCCTGATCGTTCCCGCCGTCGCTTTTTACCATTTGCGCAAAACGGGCACGCTTCCAGAAGCCGTCCAAGCCCCGCTGGTGAAGCGCCGCCTGCCAAGGCCGCCCGTGCGCCGGGTCGTTTAACCATCATTCTTTACCGCCGCCGCCAATGTGGCGATCTTCCAGGCGCTCCTTTTCGCGTCTCAAGCGCTCCTGCATGCCTTTCATCGGAAAACGCCCCGCCAATCCGGCGAGCTGGCGCGACAGCTCGCGGTCCGGGATCAATCCCTCTTGCGCCAAGGTCTTGAGCAGGGCTCGATCCGCCGCCTCATCGAGGCGTTTCAGCACTTCCTCGACGCGCTGGCGGGGAGGGTAGCCCGGGCGGCTGCGCTGCAGGACTTCCAGGGAGGAGGCGTGCGCGGCCGCGAAATCGCCGCCGGCCAGAGAACGCTCCGCCTGAGCCGCTTTTTTGTCCAGATCGGCGATGAGGCTCTTCAAGCGGTTGTCGAGCGCTTGCAGCTGGCTCCAGAGGTCCTTGAGCGCCTCCTCGCTTTCGAGCGCCGGCAAAGCATTGCCGAAAGGATCGACGAGCACGGCGGCGGGAAACGCATCGATCCGGTGTTCAGCGCGCAGCGCCTTAACCTCGGCCGCGCCCACTTTCGCCCCGACGGCGCGCCTCACCAGCCATGCCAGCTGCGAGCCTGGAACCAGCGGCAGGTCTTGCTGGGCCGTGGCGGGGAAGAACAGCACCGACCAGCGGCCGCTTTCCCTTGCCAGCTCCAATGCCTCCGCCGGATCATGGTTCCAGAAAGACTCGCCGTTATCCGCACCATCCTTCAAGGGCCCGGAAGCGGCCCACGCCGTTATCAGAAAAAGAGCGCTCGCATTTCTCGCGGCCATGCCTTTCATTCCACCCGCCAGCCGCCGGGCGCTCAAGAAAAAACTCAAGATCCGCCGCCGTCGCACCGAAACTTCAAACAGGGTCCAATCTATAAACTTCTTTGAGAAAAGTTCTTTTGAAGTCGTGCGGGCGCCTCAATTACAATGGGCCCCCGAGTTTTGGGAGCAAACCGGCCATGAAACGGAATCGTGGAAAAAACCGGGGCATCGTGCAGTGGTTGCCGGCGCTTTTCAGCCCCGTTGCCTGCTTGCTGGCACGGAGCTGGGTGGAGGCGGAGGAGCCGGAGCGTACCCTTTCGGAAATATCACCGCCAGAAGTCTCACCCGCCCTGAACGACAAGTACAAGGTCCAGGAAGAAAAGATCTACTACGGCGATCCTAAAAACTTCCACAATCCCGCGGTTCTCGATGCGTCGAAAATCTACAATGAAATTCCGGCTTATCAGAAGATCGTCCAGAAGGGCCTGACCAAGAACGATCCGGAGTACTGGCCGCTCATGCAAAAGGCCAGCAACGTCTTTGTGCGCGCCCTCAAGGCGGTGTGCAAGGAAAAAGGCATCGATCTCGTCGGCGAGGTCAGCTCGATCTCCTGTGACCACGACCAGGTTCCGGACATCACTGAGGCGGTCATCGAAGCGGTGAAGGGCGACAAGCTGGCGGACGATGAAAACGATGAAGCCGCCTGCGATCTAGAGTCTGTTTCGGTAGGCGCTTCGATGCCGGAATGATCTACTGAAATAGAAGACTCTCAAGCCCCCTTGCCGCCCGTTTCCTTCTCGGCGGCCTTCTTCGAGAGCTTGATGCGGCCCTGCGCATCGATGCCGATGCACTTGACGGTGATGGTGTCTCCCACCTGAACGACGTCGGACACTTTCTGGACATATCCACCGGCCAGCTCGGAGACGTGCACCAGACCCTCTTGCCCCGGCAGGACCTCGACGAAGCAGCCGAAATCCTTCACCGACACCACCCTTCCCTGGTAAACGCGGCCCGGCTTGACATCGTCCGTGAGCGCCTCGATGCGCTCCTGGGCGACGCGTGCGCTGTCCAGATTGGGGCACCAGATGGTCACCGTTCCATCGTCTTCGATCTCGATGGTGGAGCTGGTTTCATC
Source organism: Planctomycetota bacterium (assembly GCA_016209605.1). GTDB lineage: Bacteria > Planctomycetota > UBA8108 > UBA8108 > JACQVS01 > JACQVS01. Next base: position 10,812 of record JACQVS010000070.1, on the reverse strand, counting down.
CTGGATCTTCTTGATCATCTTGCCGCCGGGGCCAATGACGATGCCGATCTTCTCGGGGTCGATCTTCATACGGATGATCTTGGGCGCGAGAGGCGAGATGTCCGGCCGCGGCCGGCCGAGGACCTTGATCATCTCCCGCAGCACGTGCATGCGGCCTTCCCGGGCCTGTTCGAGGGCCTTGTGGAAGACCTCCTCGGAAATGCCGCAAATTTTGATGTCCATCTGCAGGCCGGTGATGCCCCGCTGCGTGCCGGCGACCTTGAAGTCCATGTCGCCGTTGTGATCCTCGCTCCCCTGAATGTCGGTGAGGATGCGCACCTGGTCGCCTTCCTTGATCAGGCCCATGGCCACGCCCGCCACCGGGCGGATGATCTGCACGCCGGCATCCATGAGCGCCATGGTGCCGCCGCAGACCGTCGCCATGGAGGAGGAGCCGTTCGACTCCATGATGTCGGAGACCACGCGGATGGTGTAGGGGAACTTATCCGGGGGCGGAACCACCGCGAGCAAGGACCGGCAGGCCAGGGCGCCGTGGCCGATCTCGCGGCGCTTGGGGCCGCGGTTGGGCCAGGTCTCGCCGACGCAGAAGGAGGGGAAGTTGTAATGCACCATGAACTTCTCGGAGTACTCCTCCAACAACCCGTCGACGATCTGCTCATCCTCGCCGGTTCCCAGGGTGACGACGACGAACGCCTGGGTCTCGCCGCGGGTGAAGATGGCCGAGCCGTGGGTGCGGGGCAGCACTCCGACCTCGATGGAGATCGGCCGGATTTCCTCAAGCCGCCGGCCATCGGCGCGAGTGCTGGTGGAGATGATCAAGTCCCGTTCCACCGCCTGCAGCACCTTCTCAAGAATCGACTTCACCAGCGACTGGGACGGCGCGTCCGGCGCCGGAAGGTTGGGCGGTTCGGGAATCGGGCTGAAGAGCTCCAGGGCCTCGTTGTAGATCTCCTCGGTGGCCTTCTTGCGCGCCAGCTTGCCGCGCACTTGGATGGCCTCGCGTATCCGGGCGGCGTACTGGTCGCGGATCCTCCGCTCCAGCTCGCTGTGGTCCTCCAGCGGGGGCGCCTCGAACTTCGGCTTGCCCGCCTGCCGGGCCAGAGCCTCCTGGATCTCGATGATCTGCTTGATAATTTCATGCGCCTTGACAATGGCCTTGATGACCACTTCCTCGGGCAGCTCCTTGGCGTTCCCCTCGACCATCACCACCGCCTCGCGCGTGCCGCTCACCACCAGGTCAAGGGAGCTGGTCTGCAAATCGGCATGCGTCGGAAACGGGATGTACTGCCCGTCAATCAAGCCCATGCGCACCGAGCCGATCGGTCCGTTGAAAGGAATGTCCGACACCATGATCGCGGCCGAAGCGGAGATCATCGTCAGCACGTCGGGGTCGTTCTGCTGGTCGGCGGAAAGCACCAGCGATTGGATGGAAATCTCCTTCCCCAGATTCTCCGGAAACAGCGGCCGCAGCGGGCGGTCAATGAGGCGGGCGGTCAAGATCTCCTTGGTGGTCGGCCGCCCCTCCCTCTTGATGAAGCCGCCGGGGAATTTTCCGGCGGCGGAAGTCTTCTCGCGATAATCGACGGTCAGCGGGAAAAAATCCCCTCCCTCCTCCAGGATATCCGAGCAGCTCACCGCCGCGAACACTACGGTGTCGCCGTAGCGCACGACGGTCGCGCCGTTGGCCTGCTTGGCCAGGCGGCCGGTCTCGATGCTCAGCGTTTTCCCGTTAATCAAAATTTCTGTTTTGGCAATCAACATTCAAACCTCTTTTTACCTCTGGAAACCATCACTTGGCGATGAGTTTCTGTGATCTTCACTCGAACCTCTATCAACCTCTTGGCAGCCGCCCGTGGCCTGACGGTTTCCCAGACATTCTTTAGCCACAGGCTCTGCGAACACCAAATTAACGTTCTATCTGTCTCTTATCTCCTGCCCTTACTTCCTGAGCTTTAGCGACTGGATCAGCTTCTGGTACCGCTCGGGGCTCTCGCGCTCCAGATACTGCAGCAACTTGCTCCGCTTTCCGACCAGCATCATCAAGCCGCGGCGGGTGGCGTGATCCTTCTTGTGAGCCGCCAGGTGGTCGGTGAGCTGGTTGATGCGATGGGTAAGCAGCGCCACCTGAACTTCCGAGGACCCGCGGTCCTTTTCATGCTGGCGGTACTTTTTGATGATCGACGCTTGGTCTTCCATCAACATCTCCATGGAATGAACAAACCTCCTGATAAATGAAAATTCTCCACACCTTCGAAAAGCCGATGGCGCACAAATACTGTTCTAACCAGGTTCTAAAAAAGATCTATATTATACAGGCGGCTGGAATTTCGAGGTGGTAAAAATCAGGCTTTTTTATTCCTCCCCAACCAAGCCCCCCTCCGCCGCCCCGCTCATGTTCCGGGAATCCAAAAAAGACTGCAACAGGATCTGCGCCGCCACCTTGTCAACCTTTTCCCGGCGCTTTTTGAGCGACAGCCCGCTTTCGCGCAGGGCTTGCTCGGCCTGCACCGTGGTCAGGCGCTCATCCCAGAGCTCGATGGGGCGGGGGATCCGTGCTGCCAGGCGATCCTTGAACTTGAGGACTTCCTTGGCCTTGGGGCCGAGGGACCCATTCATGTTGCGCGGCAGCCCCAAAACCAGGAGCTCGACCTCCTTCTCCTCGAGGAGATCCTCCAGAAAAGAGTACAGCGACTCCTCCCCTTCGACCACCTCGAGAGGCAGGGCAATGGACGCCAGGGGGTTGCTGAGCGCCAGCCCGAACCGCCGCGTGCCGTAGTCAATTGCCAGAATGCGCGCCATGGCCGCTCCTCAATCCTGGGTTAACCCTTTTCTGCCGCCATCTCGGCAGACCTGCGCCTGGAGGGCCGGCAGCCGGGGTCGGCCCGCATGGCCGCCTGCAAGTTCTCCTCAACCCGGTGCTTCTGCCCCATGGCGTGGAATGCCTTGGCCAGCGTGAGGCGCAGGCGGGCGAGCTCCTTGGGGGTCCACTCCAGCTCCCGCAGCGCCCCTTGGAGCGCCTCCACCAACGCCGCCGGCTCCAGGGTGCGCGGCAGCTGGCGTAAATACAAGCTCTTCAGGGCGTCAACTACCAGCTCGAAGTAATGGCGGCGGAAGCGCATCGGCCGCTCCTGGCGGTAAAGCAGGACGAGCCGGCGATGGGCCTCCCAGAAGCGCTTCCGCTTGATCAAGTGCTCCCCCAGCAGGAACAGGCAGTCGAGGTAATCGTTGCGGTCGAGCTGCTCGGACAGAAAGTCGGTTCCCAGCGCCTGCTCGCTTTGCGTCAGCAGCTGCTCGGCCTCGTCGCCGCGCTGGTGGAGGAGCAGGTACAGGATGCGCAGGGCGAGGCACTCGGGATCGTTCTTGCGGAAGAAAAAGAGATCCTTCTCGGTGGGAGGCGGCCAGGTCTGGCGCTTGACTCCCTCGATCCGCTCCTCCAGGCGCTGCCGGGCCAGCTCGTCGTACTGCCGGCGCCGCTCGGCATCGCCAATCATCTCGAAAGCGTGGAAAAGCTCCTTGACCTTGCGCCCCGACCACTCCTGCCGGTTGGGATTCTTGTCCGGATGAGCTTTGAGAACGAGCCGCTTGAACGCCTTGCGAATCTCCTCCACGGTCGCCGTCTTCGAGACTTGCAGGACCTCGTAAGGGTCGATCAGGTATTCGAGGGGGACAGCGCGCGGCATCAAAACCCTCTCCGGCTGTCAAGCATCAAAGTGACCGGCCCATCGTTGACCAATTGCACTTCCATCTTCGCTCCAAACAATCCTTCCTGAGGCGACAGTCCTCTCCGCCGCAGATATTCCACGGCCTGGCTGTAAAGCTGCCGCGCTCTCCGCGGCTCCTCGGCGGCATCGAAGCTCGGCCGCCGGCCCTTGCGGCAGTCCCCATAAAGGGTGAACTGCGAAACGATCAGTAGCTCCCCGCCGACCTCCAAGAGCGAACGGTTCATGTGACTCTGCTCATCCTCAAATATTCGCAATCCCAACAGCTTATCGCATACGTACTGGATGTCTTCTTCTCCATCGCCGCGGCCAAAGCCAATCAAGGCCAGGAGGCCGCGGCTGATTTGACCGACGACGGATCCGTCCACCCGCACGGAGGCGGAGCGCACCCGCTGCACGACCAGACGCACTGTTGTTACCTCCTGCCAAACCCTCAGAAGCTCGGCAGGAATTCTGGCCCCTGCCAAGCTCTTTTGGCTTGGATAAAAACAATGAATTACGGCCATTTTAGCCGCTGGAGGCAGCTTTTGCCTGCCGAATTTGTGGAATTCCTTCAGTTTTTCACAACTTGTGACGTTCTGGACGACATGGCACGGAATTTCCTCTGCCGGTGGACGTTGACGCGCATGGACTTGTTTAAAGAACGAAGCTGTTCAGGAAAACGATTTTATGGACTATTCTTTGCACGCCGCTCAAAATGGCATATTAGCGACCACCCAGTACCAGTCGATCATCGCCAACAACCTGGCCAACATCACCACCCCGGCCTTCAAGCGCGGGCGCCAGGAACAAGCCGACTTCCGCCTGCCGGGGACGCAAGTGGCGGCCACGCCCACCGATTTCCGCCAGGGGGCCATCCAGAAGACAGGCCGCGATCTCGACCTGGCCATCAACGGCGACGGCTTTTTCAAGATCGACCTGAGCGGCACCGAGGTTTACACCCGCTCCGGTGCCTTCCGCGTCGACCGCGACGGCAACCTGGTCACCAACCAGGGCTTGATGGTCAGCCCCCAGATCACCATTCCGCAAAACACCATCCGCGTTGAGGCCGGAAGCGACGGCAGCCTCTTCGCCATCACCGACCTCGAGGGCACGGCGACGCAAGTCGGCCAGATCGAGGTGGTGCGGTTCCAGAATTCCATGGGACTCATCCCCATCGGCGACAACCTCTTCCGGGAGGGGCCCGACTCCGGCCCACCCATCACCGGCCAGTTCGGCGAGATCGGCTTCCCCACCCTGATGGGCCGCTCCCTTGAGGAGTCGAACGTCGAACTCGCCGAGGAACTGACCCAGGAGCTCATCACCCAGCGCGTTTTTCAAGCCAACTTGCGGGCCTTCCGGACCAGCGACCAGATCATTGGAGAGACGATCAATATCACCCGGTAAAAATTGATATTTAGTTGAGCTTCGTTGGGCGGTCCGCCGGCAGGAGATCCGGGCGAAGGCGGGAGGAGGCCGGCGACTCTCTTTCAGCCAGCAAGCGTTCGACGGTCCGGACGACCGCCGGCACATCCAGCCCGCACTCGGCGAGGAGCTTGTTGCGGGCTCCGAAGGTGACAAATCGGTCCGGAACCCCCAGTCGGACGATCTTGCCAAAGGGGAGGTCGTGGTCGGTCCCAGCCTCCAGGACCATGCTTCCGAAGCCTCCGTTCAGGGCATGCTCTTCAGCGGTGATGAGGATCGAGTGCCGCTTGGCGAGCAGGCGGAGGAGGTCGAGGTCGAGCGGCTTGGCAAAGCGCGCGTTGGCCACGGTCACCTCGTGACCGCGAGCGCGCAGCTCCTGCGCCGCCTGCCAGCATATCTCCACCATCGATCCATAACCCAGGAGCGCCACCTCCTCGCCCTCCGCCAGAATCTCCCCCTTGCCCAGGAGAATCTCGCCGCCGTCATTGGCCGGCGGCAGGCCGACCGGGACGCTCGAGCGCGGGTAGCGGATGGCCACAGGGCGGTTGGTCTGGTCGACGGCGAATCGGAACATGCGCTTGAACTCCTCGCCATCGCGAGGCGCCATCAAGATGGCGTTGGGAATGCAGCGCATATAGGAGATATCGAAGACGCCATGGTGAGTCCAGCCGTCCTCCCCCACCAAGCCGGCGCGGTCAAGGCAGAAGATGACCGAGTTCTCCTGAATGCAGACATCATGGATGAACTGATCATAGGCGCGCTGGCAGAAGGTGGAGTAGACCGCGAACACCGGCCGCGCTCCAGCGTAAGCCAGGCCCGAGGAGAAGGCGGCGCCGTGCTGCTCGGCGATGCCGACGTCGAAATACCTTTCGGGAAACTCCTTGGCGAACTCGGTGAGGCCGGTGCCTCCGGGCATGGCGGCGGTGATGGCCAGGAGGCGCCGGTCCTGGCGCGCCATTTCCAGCAGAATGTCGCTGAAAACCTGGGTGTACTGCGGGGGCTGGGGCGACTGGAGACCGGCCCCCTTCTTGACCTCCTTGCCGCCGTTGTTGCCGGGCTTGAAGTTCTTGGGGGCATGGTATTTGATGGGGTCTTTCGAGGCCGGATCGTAGCCGTGGCCTTTTACCGTCAGCACGTGGAGAAGCACCGGTTCCTCGATCTTGCGCATGTCCTCGAAGGTCTGAATCAGCTCCTCAAGGTTGTGGCCATTCACCGGGCCGAAGTAATTGAACCCGAGCTCCTGGAAGAGCAGCCCCGGCACGAACGAATGTTTGACCATATCTAGGAGGTGCTCGAGGGCTCCGTCCATGCGCTTTCCAACCACTGGAATACGGGAGAGCAAATCGTGGAGGTCGCGCTTCAAATCCTGGTAAATCGGCTTCGAGCGGATACGGTTGAGGTACATGGACAGCGCGCCGACGCTGTTGGCGATCGACATGCGGTTGTCGTTGAGGATGACCATCAGGTCGCGCTTGATCTCGCCGGCGTGGTTGAGGGCTTCAAACGCCATGCCCGCGGCAATGGCGGCGTCGCCCACCACGGCGATGGTCTTACGGTGCCGCTCGCCGAGGTAATAGTCGCCGGCTGCTACCCCCAAGGCAAGGGAGACCGCCGTGCCGGCATGGCCAGCGTCAAAGAGGTCGAAGATGCTCTCGCGCTTGTTGCAGAAACCGCTGATGCCGCCATAAGTGCGCAGGGTGTCGAAACGGTCCCGCCTTCCGGTGACTAGCTTGTGCGGGTAAGTCTGGTGGCTGACATCCCATACCAGGCGGTCACGAGGAAAATCGTAAACCTTGTGCAGGGCCAAGGTCAGCTCGACGCTGCCTAGGTTGGAGGCAAGATGGCCGCCGTTCCGGTCCACCACATCCATGACCGTCTGGCGGATCTCCGCGGCCACCTGCTCCAGCTCCGCGAGCGTGAGGTTCTTGAGATCGTGGGGATGGTTGATGCGGGAAAGAATTTGCGACATCAGCAACTCCTCAATCTTCTTGGTCGGTGATTTGATTCCGGTTCGAGCCCATAGGGGTGAAAGAAAAGGGCTCCCAGACCAGCTCTTCGCTTCGGAGCTCCTTGGCCAAGATCTCGATGCGGCTCCTGGCGTCGCGAAGTATTTGCGAGCACCTCTGGTAGGCCTCGCAGCCGGACTTGAACTGCTCCAAGGCTTCTTCCAGGGTCAAGTCGCTGCTTTCAAGTCGTGCGACCACCTCCTGGAGCTTCTTGAGCTCCTCTTCAAAGGCGGCCGATCCATTGCTCTTCGTCTGGGGCTCGGAATTTCCCATAGATTATCCCTCTCGAATCCCTGGGCGCTGGCTGGGCCCTGGCAAACGCCAGCTCCTGTTCATGCCGGGAAGCCAGGCGGCAAGCCGGTTTGAGAAAGGGGTCCGGTGCCATGCGCTGGACGGATCCTGGACACCCGCGCCCCCAGCTCGCCTTCGGCCAGCACGACGGCGATTTCGTCGCCAATTTTCATTGAGCTTGCGCTTCGGATGACCTGGCCATCGGGCGTCAAGGTCATTGAATAACCCCTCCGCAAGATGTTGAGAGGGTTCAAGGCGCTGAGCTTCTCCGTATTTAAAAGGAATAAATCTTCCCACTCCCGGAAACGGTTGTAAAGTGTTTTTTTAAGGGCCTCGCCCAACCTTCCGATCACCTCGAAATGCCCGGCAGCAACCTCGGCAAGGCGCTGGATGGAGATGCTGCGGCCCAGGTGCGCCGCTTCCTTGAAGCGGGCCTCGAGCTTACGGCTGGCATCGGTTTCCAGGCGGCGGCGCAGGTCATTCAAGGCCTCGATGATCTGCCCGAGATCCGGAACCACCAGCTCGCCGGCGTGGGTCGGGGTCTGGGCGCGCACGTCGGCCGCCAGGTCGCTCAGAGTGACATCGACCTCGTGCCCGATGGCAGAAATCACCGGCACCGGCGCGGCCGCCACCGCCCGCACCACCTTTTCCTCGTTGAAAGTCCACAGGTCCTCCAGGCTGCCGCCGCCGCGGGTCAAGATGGCTACTTCCACGAGGTCCGGATGGCGGGCCAGAATCTGGAAGGCGCCGACGATATCCTCGGCCGAGCCTTCGCCTTGCACCCGCGCCGGCAGGATGCGCACCGCCGCCGGAAACTTGCGGAAGATCGACTTGAGAACATCGTGCACCGCGGCGCCGGAGGCCGAGGTGATGATGCCGATCGAGCGCGGCAAAAAAGGGATGGGGCGTTTTCTGGCGGGGTCGAAAAGGCCTTCCTTCCAAAGCCGCTCCTTGAGCCGCTCGAGGGCAAGAAGCAAGGTTCCCTGGCCCGCCGGCCGGACCGAGTCGGCGATGATCTGGTAGGAACCGCGCGGCTCATAAACGGTCATGCGCCCCTCGACCACGACCAGGAGTCCATCGTCGAGGGGGAAGCGCAGCTTCGTGGCCCGATCCCGCCACAGTACCACGGCGATTTGTGCCTTCTCCCCATCGCGCTCATCCTTCAAGGTGAAGTAAAGATGCCCGGAAGCGGGTCGGGAAAGGCCAATCACCTCTCCGTAGATCACGACGCGGGAAAAGGCCCCCTCCAGGAGCTGCTTGACCTGGCGAGTGAACTCGGAGACGGAGAGGGCTTCCGGCGGCAGCATGCCGCTGCCCGCCGCCTTCTCCGGCTCGGCCGGGCCGGCCGGAGAGTTCAGCTGGATTTGCACTTTTCTTCGCATCGGCTCAGCTCCATTTCATCCCGGAAAGCTTCAGCGCAGCTCCACCCGCTCGATCTCCAGTGCCTTCCCCGTCTCCGATTCCAGCCGCACCAGCGCCCCGCAGAGTCGCACGTCTCCTGAGGCCACCATGAAAGGGGCGTGCATGCTGGTCTCGAACTTGAAGAGGACGCTTTCCTTGGTCCGGCCGATCACCGAGTCGTACGGCCCGGTCATTCCCAGATCGGTGATGTAGGCCGTGCCGCACGGGAGGACGCGCCCGTCTGCGGTGGGAACGTGGGTGTGCGTGCCGAAAACGCAGCTCACCCGGCCGTCCAGCTTCCAGCCCATGGCCATCTTCTCACTGGTCGCCTCGGCGTGGATTTCGACGAAAATCACCTTGATCGATTCGTTGAGGCGCAGCAGCGCCTGGTCGACGCAACGGAACGGGCAGTCGACCGGGTTCATGAAGATGCGGCCAAGCAGCGTGATCACGGCAATGTGAAAGCCCTGCCGGGCCTCGTAAATCTCCATGCCCTTGCCGACGCACTCGGGAGGGTAGTTGAGGGGGCGCAAAATCCGCGACTCCTTCTTGAGGAGCGGCAACGCCTCCTTGCGCCGCCAGGTATGGTCCCCCAAGGTGACCACATCGACTCCAGCGCGAACCAGCTCTTTGTACAAGCTGGGGGTGATGCCCGATCCCTGGGCCGCGTTCTCGGCATTGGCGAGCACAAAGTGAAGATTCTTTTCCGCGATAAAATCGGGCAGCACCCGGCTGACGATCTCCCGCCCGGGCTTGCCGACAATGTCGCCGATGAGGAGGACGCGCACCTCCATGTTACCTGGCGTACTCCACCACTCGAGTCTCCCGCAAGAGCGTCACTTTGATCTCCCCCGGATAGGTGAGCTGCTCCTCGATTTCCTTGGCAATGTCGCGGCAAAGCTTGATCGCCTTCTTGTCGCTGATTTTTTGCGAATTGACGATCACGCGGATTTCGCGTCCGGCTTGAATGGCGTTTGCCGCCCTGACGCCGGCAAACGACATGACCACGGCCTCTAGCTTTTCGAGCCGCTTGATATACCGTTCAAGGGTTTCGCCGCGGGCGCCCGGACGCGATCCGGAAATCGAGTCGGCCGCTTGCGTGATCACGGCATAGAGGCTCTCTTGCGGCACGTCGTTGTGATGGGAAGCGATGGAGTTCACCACCTCCGGCGGCTCATCGTAGCGTTTGGCAATGTTGGCGCCGATTTCCGGATGGCCGCCTTCCACCTCATGGTCGACCGCCTTGCCGATGTCATGGAGAAGGGCGCAGCGTTTGGCCAGCTGCACGTCCAGGCCCAGCTCGGATGCGATCATGCCGGCCAGATTAGCGCACTCCTTGACGTGATGGAGGACGTTTTGCCCGTAGCTGGTGCGGAAGCGCAGGCGCCCTAACAGGGTCACCAGCTTGGAGTGCATGCCGGGGATGTTGAGATCGTAAATAGCCTGCTTCCCCTCCTGCTGGATGATCTCGTTCATCTCTTTCTTGGTCTGGGCGACGATTTCCTCGATGCGGCTGGGATGGATGCGGCCATCGGCGATCAGCTTATCCATGGACCGGCGGGCCATTTCACGGCGGATGCTGTCAAAGCAGGAGAGGATGATGACACCGGGGGTGTCATCGACGATCACATCCACTCCGGTCGCTTTCTCGAAGGCGCGGATGTTGCGGCCTTCGCGTCCGATCACCCGACCTTTCATTTCGTCGTTGGGGATTTCAATCGCCGAGGTGGTGATCTCCTGGCAGTAGGTGGAGGCCATGCGCTGCATGCAGGTGGCCAGAATTTCGCGGCTGCGTGTTTCGGCAATCTCCTTGATGCGCTCCACCATCCGGTTCACCAGTACCTCTTCCTCGTGCTCGTAGTCCTTCTCCAGCTTCTGGAGGAGGAGCTTTTCCGCCTCTTCCTTGCCGAGGCCGGAAATGCGATAGAGGAGCTGCTTTTCCTCTTCCACCAAGCGCTCGATCTCATCCTCGCGAGCTTCGGTGACCTGAG
>JACQVS010000073.1 GCA_016209605.1 Planctomycetota bacterium | reverse complement strand
CTTAGTGCTCGCTTTCTTAATTCCAAATAAGGTTATAGCGGATCTTTTGCCTCCCTGCGGCGTTGCTCGGCCTCAGCGATACTCCGTCCCGTATCGCTTCCGGCCTCGCGCCTTGCAGGTAGTCAAAATCTCTCGCTCTAACCTTACTCTCATTTGCGAAAGCGAGCACTTAGCTAGTTTTTGGGAAGGATCACCGACGCCGCCTTCCCTTGCGGCGAAAACAAATTCTGGATGCGTTCTTCGATAAGATCCTTGCCGAGCCCCGCCAGCGTGTCGATCACCTCGAAGAGGTCGAGGTCGTGGAAGCGGTAGTAGGTGTAGTGTGAAGCGATGAACTCGAGGGAGTTGAAGCAGCGGATGAAGCCGCCCATGAATTTGCGCTTCTGCCGCTCGAAGTCCTCCGTCGCCAGGCCGCGCTCGCGGAATCCGGCGATCAGCTCCTCCAGCCTCCTCTGCAGGCCTTCCGGGTCCGGCGTCTCCCCTCCCACGGCGACGTAGCCGATGCCGGCGCAGGCATGGTAAGAGGCGGAGAAGTCATCGAGGACGAGCTGCGCCTGGTACAGCTCCTGGAAGGCGTCGCTCGCCCGGCTGAAAAGGAAGTCGAGGGCGAATTCCGTGGCCAGCTCTCTGGAGAGGAACTCCCTGCCGCTCGAGGGCACCCCGACCTCCTTGAAGCCGAGCAGGAACTTGGGCAAGGCCACCTCCATGCGCGCCTCGAAGCGCTCCCGCTCCACCTCCGCCGGCTCGGGCGGATAGGAGCGCTCGATCTCCCAGCTTCTCGCCGCCCCAGCCCGGGCCTTGGACCGCCGGGCGGCGAAATCGAAAACCGCCTCGCTCTCCAGATCGCCGATGACGAAGAGGATCATGTTGCGGGGGTGGTAAAAGGCGCGGTAGCAGCGGTGCAGGGTCTCCGAGTCGATCCGGCGGATCGACTCCGGAGTCCCGGCAATGTCGATGCGGATGGGATGACGCTGGAAGAGGCTCTCGAGCAGGCCCATGTAGCCCACCCAGCCCGGATCATCGCGGTAGCGGTAGATCTCCTGCTCGATGATGCCCTTTTCCTTCTCCACCTTCTCGGGCTGGAAGACCGGATTCTCGACGAAATCGATGAGCAGGCCGAGGTTGTCGTAAAACCGGTCGCCGGAGGCGAAGAGGTACGTGGTGGTGCTGAAAGAGGTGGCGGCGTTGTTGTAGGCGCCGTTCCGGGAGAAGAGGTCGGAAACGTTCCCCTGGGGAGTCTCGAACAAGGTGTGCTCGAGGAAGTGCGCGATGCCATCGGGCACCGGCGCCGGCTGGCTCTCGCCCGGGCCGCGAAACAGCCGGTCGACCGAGCCGTAATAGGCCGAGTAGCAGGCGTACTTCTTCTGGAAGCCCGGCTTGGGGCAGAAGAAAATCCTCAGCCCCGAAGGCAGCACGGCGTGCTGGACCTCTTCCTGGAGCGTGGGATTGCGAAAAACGTTCTTCACCGTGCCGCTCACGCCGTCCTTCCTTTCAATTCCTCAAAAAGTAGACCGTGTCGAGCTCGAGCTTCCTCGCCGCCTCCGCAATGCGCTCGCCGGTGACCTCGCGCAGCCGCCGGCGGTAGCTTTCCAGATCGAAGGACTGGCCGTGCCGGCGCCAGACGAAGTCCACCTCCATCAGGCTGGAGAAGTTGTCCTTGAGCATCTGGAGCTGGTTGTCGAAGCTCTCGCGGGTCGATCCCAGCTCCGCCTCGCTGATGTCGCCCCGCTTCAGCGCCTCAACCTGAGCCAGGATGATGTCCAGCGCCTTTTGATAGTTTCCCACGGCAATGCCGCTCAGGATGAAGAGCAGCCCCTTGGTCTTTTCCAGGGCCGAGTGCGCATCGTAGGCCAGGCTGGCCTTCTCGCGCACGTTCTGGAAGAGCTTGGAGTGCGAGAAGGAGCCGAGGATGCCGTTCATGAGGACGGCGGCCTCGAAGTCGCCGCGGGCGTATGTGATGCCGTGGCGGAAGCCGAGCCCCAGCTTCCCCTGGTTGACCGCCAGGCGTTCCTCGACGAAGCGGGTTTTCCCGGCGGCGACCGGGGGCGGCAGCCCCGCCGGCTGGAAGCCGTTCCGGCGGGGCTCGCCGAAGACGCCGGCGAAGAGATCCCTCATCGCGACCGGTTCCACGTCGCCCGCGACGTAAATCTCCAGGGGGTACGCCCGCACCCAGGCCCCCCACTCCCGCGTCAAGCCGGCGGCATCGATCGCCGGAAGCTGCGCGGCGTCGCCGTACTCGTAGAGGCGGTAGGGCTCATCCGGGCACATCTCGCGGATCAACCTCTCCGCGGCGTACTGGTCCTTGTCATCCACCAGGCTTTCGATGAGGCGGCCGAGATTGTGCTTCTCCTGCGCGACCTCCTGGGCCCGGAAACTCCCCCGCTCGAGGAAGGGATCGAAGATCATTTCCTTGAGGAAGCGGAGGGCGTCCTGGAAGACCTCCTGCCGCCCCGGCAGGAATCGGCCGTTCACCGCCTCGAGCCGGAACGAGATCACGTGCCACTCGCCGATCTTGAGGACGCCATCGGCCAGCGAGGCGCCGTAGAGGCTCTCGAGATGGCGGGCGATCGCCTGCAAGGTGGGGAAGTTGCGGGTGCCGCGCCGCAGCGCCATGGGGACGAGCACCTTCCGGGTCACCGAGCCATCGAGGTCTCCGGTGAAGAAGAGCTTGACCAGGACGGTCTTCAGCTTCCGGGTCGAGTTGATGGAAAGGTGAACCCCCGGGCAGAGGGGGAAGCGCTGGAAGCGGAGGTCGGCGGGGCTGCTCATGTCCTGTTCACTCGGGCTCACTTCCGGTCGAAGCGGCGCTCCAGCTCCTCCCGGGTGATCAGGATCGAGGCGGGCCGGCCGTGCGGGCAGTAGCGCGGATCCTCGGCCCGCTGGCTTTCTTCCAGCAGCGCTTGAATTTCATCCGGTTCGAGCTTCATGCCGGCCTTCACCGCCTGCTTGCAGGCCATCATCTGAGCTATTCGCCGCAGCGATCCGCCGATGACTCCGGCCGCCTCTCGCTCCTCCTTTTCCGGATGCCGCAGCAGCCCTTCCGCCACCTCGCGCACCACCGCCGCCGCCGGGCCGCGGTCGAGGACCACCGGCACGGCTTGCACCGCCACCTCCCGCTCTCCAAAAGGCTCGAGCTCGAAGCCGAACGCCGCGAGCTGCTCGATGATCCTGGGGATCAGGGGGACAAGATGGAGCGGCAGGGCCACCACCTCCGGGATGAGGAGCCGCTGGGAGGGGAACGATTTCTCCTTCAAGCGCCGCAGGATGCGCTCGTAGAGGACCTTTTCGTGAAGGGCGTGCTGGTCGATGACCACCAGGCCGCCCTCCTTTTCGGCGATGATGAACTCGCGCAGCACCTGAAAAGCCGGGGCGCGGGCCCGAGGCGGCGCTGCAGGTCCCAGAGATGGTTCGTGGGCCGGACCCGGAGGCCTGGGCCCGGAGGCGAAAAAGTCGAGCGCCGCCTGTTGGATGCGGCTCTTCTGCTCAACCGCCGCGCCTCCGGCCTCGCCGCCCTCGCCCTGAAAAAGCTCTGCCGGTTCCAACGCCGCCGCCGCCCGGGATCCGCCGGCCTCGAGCGCCGCGCGCACGGAGCGGAAGATCCAGCGGTGGACCGACTGCGAGTCGAGGAAGCGGACCTCCAGCTTCTGCGGGTGGACGTTGATGTCCACTTGCTGGTGAGGCAGGCTCAGGAAGAGATAGGCGACGGGATTCTTGCCGGGGATCTGGAAGCCTTGAAAGGCATCGCGCAAAGCGTGGGCGAGGATGCGGTCGCGGATCCAGCGGCCGTTGACGAAGAAGTTCTGCCCGCGGGTGTCGGCTCGCGCCACTTGCGGCGCGCCGATGTACCCCCGCAGGTCGAAGCTGGCGGGCGTCCCGGCTCTTCCCGGAGCGGCGGCGTCTGTGAAAGCAACCTCGATCAGGTCCTTCGACTGCACCGTTCCCAGGGCGGCGGCGATGCGCTCCCGCACGTCGGCGGTGGCGGGCAGGTCGAGGACCTTCTTGCCGCCGTGCTCGAGCAGGAACCCGATCCGGGGGAAGCCCATGGCCAGGCGCACCACCTGGTTGGCGATATGAGAGAGCTCCGTCCCCTCGGAGCGCAGGAATTTGCGCCGCGCCGGCATGCCGGCGAAGAGGTTGCGCACTTCAATGGTTGTTCCCGCCGGGGCGGCGGCGGGCTCCGGCCCCACCGCCCTCGAGCCGCCGCAGGCCGGCCGATAGGTGTAGGCGCACTCGGAGCCGGCGGCGCGCGAGGTCATCTCCACCTCGGCCACGGCCGCGATGCTGGCGAGGGCCTCGCCGCGGAATCCCAGGGTCGAGACGGCGAACAGGCCGCGCTCCTCGGGCCGGGCGGCATCGTCCAGTGGCAGCTTGGAGGTGGCATGGCTTTCAAAGGCCAGCGGCAGATCCTCTGGAGCGATGCCCCCACCGTTGTCGCGCACGCGGATCCGCTTCCGCCCGCCCTCCTCGACTTGGATGATGATCTTCGTCGCCCCGGCGTCGATGGAGTTTTCAATCAGTTCCTTCACTACCGAAGCCGGCCGCTCGATGACCTCGCCGGCGGCAATGCGGTTCACCACCTCAGGGGGAAGAACTCGGATGGCGACCATGCAATCCTCTCTCTCAGCCGCCCTTCTTCTGGGCCTGCTTCTGAGCCTGCGCGGCAAGGCGGGCTGCCTTTTCGCGCTCCTTGCGCCTTTTCAAGTAAAGCCGGCGGCGGCGCAGCTTGTTCTTGGCGGTGATGTTTTGTCCCATGTCGAATCCTCCCTGGCAAATGGATTTATGACTAGAAGCTAGAAAACAAGATAATTTAATCGACCAGGATCGGCCATCAAGCGGCAAATTCCCTCCCCGCGAAAAATTGCATGGAACCTGGCAATTCGGTATCATGGTTATCTTTTCAGAGGAGCGAGACCGTGGCCGCGACCAAAGCGCAAATCATTGACGGCATCCGCATCGCCCGCCGGATCGAGGAAGGAGTGGCCCAGGACGCGCAAGCGCTCCGGGCCCGGGGCATCACGCCCCACCTCATCACCGTGCAAGTCGGCCAGGACCCGGCCACCGAGCTTTACATCCGCAACCAGAAGCGCCGCTTCGCGCGCCTGGGGATCCAGTTCGCCCACCTCAACCTCGACCCGGCCACTTCTCAAGAAGGCATCCTCAGCCACATCCGCTCCTTCAACCAGAATCCCACCATCACCGGCATCATGGTGACACTGCCCCTCCCTGGCGGGATCAATCCCATCCAGATCCAGCAGGAGATCGCTCCCGAGAAGGACGTGGAAGGGGTGGGGCCGTTCAACCTCGGCAACCTCATTTACAACCGCAGCCTGGTTGGACCGTGCACGGCGCTGGCGGTCCTCGAGGCCATCCAGTTCACCGGCATGAAGGTCGAAGGCAAGCACGCCGTCGTCGTCGGCCATTCGGACATCGTCGGCAAGCCGGTGACGCTGTGCCTGCTGCGCGATCTGGCCACCACCACCACCTGCCATATCGCCACCCGTGAGCTCAATGCCGAGACGGCGAAGGCCGACATCCTGGTCGTCGCCGTCGGCAAGCCCGGGATCATCACCGCCGACATGGTCAAGCCCGGCGCGGTGGTGATCGATGTGGGCATCAACGAGATCCCCCTGGAGCTGCCGGAGCCGGGGAGGGTGAAGACCTTCAAGCCGGAGTCAGGGGGGGGCGAGCCGCCCGGCCCCGTCCCGGCGCGCCCGGTGCGCATCGTCGGCGACGTCGATTACAGCTCCGTGAGCGCCGTGGCTGCTTGGATCACCCCGGTGCCGGGAGGCATCGGCCCCATCACCGTGGCCATGCTGGCCCGCAACACCGTCCTCTGCGCCCAGGCTCAGGCAAAAGCTGGTGACTGTCACTAGTTTTTACTAGTTTTTCTCGGGTGGCGGTAGTGCCCCTTCTTCCCTCCAATTTTCTCCTCCAGGCGGATCTCCTCGATCACCATGTCGGGATCGACGGCCTTGCACATGTCGTAGACGGTGAGGGCGGCGACGCTCACTGCGGTGAGCGCTTCCATCTCGACGCCGGTCTTGGCGGTGACGGCGACCTCCGCCGTGATGGCGAGACAGTCATCTCCTGGGAAGCCGAAATCGACGGCGATCTTGTCGACCGGGAGCGGATGGCAGAGCGGAATCAGGAAGGCGGTCTGCTTGGCGGCCTGGATGCCGGCGAGTCGCGCGGCACCGAGCACGTTCCCCTTGGCGGAGCCGCCGGAGCGGATGGCGGCGAGGGTTTCGGGGCGCATGCGCACCCGACCCACCGCCACGGCGCGCCTGGGCGTCGGAGTTTTGTCCCCGACGTCGACCATCCTGGCCTGGCCGCTGGGATCGATATGAGACCAGTCGCCTGGAGAAGCATGAGGGGGCTCTGACATGGTGCGATTTCAATGCCGCCGGCGCAGCACGTAGTCCGACACCTGCTCCAGACACTCTCTCAGGCAGGTGGGAAAGCCGGTGATGGTTGACTTGGCCGACTGGATGAACTCCTCCGCGCGCTGGAAGGCCGACTGCAGGGCCCCCTCCTCGCGCACCTCGCGGGCGATCTCCTTCTCCAGCGCGGCGCTCAGCGGCTTTCGGAGCGCCTCCTTGAGCGCCGCCGCCTTGGCCTGCCCTTGCAGCGATTTGAAGTAATAAAGCAGCGGCAGGGTCACCTTGCCCTGGTGAAGATCGGTGCCCAGGCTTTTCCCGACCACCTTCTCATCGCCGGCGTAGTCCATGCAGTCGTCGACGATCTGGAAAGCCATGCCCAGATCCAGCCCGAACTGGCGCAGCTTGCGGCAGTCCTCCGGATCAAAGCGCGACAGGCACCCGCCCAGCTCGCACGCCACGGCGTACAGGATAGCGGTCTTTTTGAAAATGATCTTGAAATAAATCTCCTCCCCCATGTCGGGGAGGAAGCGATGGCGGATCTGCAGCAGCTCCCCGTCGCAGATGGTGTTGGTGGTTTGAGAGAGGACCTGCGCCATCCCCGGCACTTCCGTGGAGAGGGCGAAAGCCCGCGAGTAAATGAAGTCCCCCATCAGCACCGCCACCCGCTCTCCCCAGCGCCGGTGCAAGGTCTCGACGTTGCGCCGCAGCGCCGCGCTGTCGAGGATGTCGTCATGCACCAGGGTCGCCGAGTGGATCATCTCAATCACCGCGGCGATCTTGACATGCTCTCCGGTCACCTCTCCACCCCCCAGCTTGCCGATCATGAGGAGCAGCGCCGGACGGATCTGCTTGCCGCGGAACCGGCCAATGTACTGGATGAGCTGCAGGATGAAAGGCTCCTCCAGGGCGAACTCTTCCTCCAGGAACCTCTCGAGAAGCCGGATCTCGTCCAGGATCGGAGCGTAAAGGTTTTTCAGTATGGCCGACGCTTCTGCACTCATGGTTGACTCGTGTCCGGGCGCCCCCCGAAGAGCGCCTCCCCTTGAGGGAGGACGCGAGGAGATAAAGCCTAGGATCCAATTAACGTTAGTTCAGACAATGGATGGTGCCTCAGCTGGAACGCATTGGCAACTCCTTGATGGTAAATTCGCCCGCGATGGATGTTCAGACCTTTCGCCGCCGCCTCTCCCAGGGCCAGGAACGACCGCAGCCCATCCTTGGCTATGGCCTTCAGGTAAGGGAAGGTGGCGTTGGTCAAGGCGAATGTCGAAGTCCGGGCCACCGCCCCCGGCATGTTGGCGACGCAGTAATGGAGCACCCCATCGACGCGATAGGTCGGTTTGGAATGGGTGGTTGGCCGGCAGGTCTCGACGCAGCCGCCCTGGTCGACCGCCACATCGACGATCACCGCCCCTTCCTTCATGCGCGCCACGTCCTCGCGGCGCACCAGGATGGGGGCCTTGTCGCCGTGCACCAGGACGGCGCCGATCACCAGGTCCGCCTGCACCACTTTCTTGCGGATGCTGTAAGGGGTCGAGTAAATGGTGATGACGTTGGGAGGAAGCACGTCGGAGAGATACCGCAGGCGCTCCAGGTTGATGTCAAAAATCGCCACTTGCGCTCCCAGACCGGCGGCGATCTTGGCGGCATTGAGCCCCACCACCCCGCCGCCGAGAATGACCACCTGGGCCGCCTCCACTCCGGGCACTCCCGAGATGAGCACGCCGCGGCCACCGGAGGGGCTTTCCAGATGCTTCGAGCCCTCGAAGACGGCCATGCGCCCGGCCACCTCGCTCATGGGGGTGAGGAGAGGCAGGCGGCCGGCTCCATCTTCAATGGTTTCGTAAGCGATGCAGGTGGCCCCGGACTCGATCATCACCTCGGTCAGCTCGCGGTCGGCGGCGAAGTGGAAGAAGGTGAAGATGATCTGGCCCTTGCGGAGGAGCGGGATCTCGCTCTGGAGCGGCTCCTTCACCTTGGCGACGACGCCGCTCTCAGCGTAGATTTGCGCCGGCAGGTCGGCCAGGATGGCGCCGGCGGTTTCAAACTCGGCGTCGTGGATTCCGCTCCCCAGGCCGGCCCGCCGCTCCACCAGCACCCGATAGCCGAGGCGCACCAGCTCGTTCACCCCCGCGGGCGAGAGGCCCACGCGCCCTTCATCTTCCTTGATCTCCTTGGGAACTCCAATGGTCGTAACCATGATGGTGAAACCGCTATTTCAAGCTGCTATTAACCGGGCTCCTCAATTGCTCTGATCCCGTCCTCAAGGATATTTAGAGTCTTCCTCCGCAACCTTCTCCGCGGGATGCGGAGAAGGTTGCGGATAGCTCGGTTGCGGGCGAAGCCCGCATTATGGAGATCGCCATCCCGCAAAAATTTTGGCTGAGTATAGCCAGAGGGGGCTTGATTGCAAGATAAATCAGCCTCTCTGGACATCCAAATGCTTGGATTTAAAATACTTACAGTTTTTTTCGGCTGTCCTGACACCGTTTAACATGAAGCTCGGCATCCTCGGCGGAACCTTCGATCCCATCCACCGCGGCCATATGGCCATGGCCAAGGCGGCCCGCCAGGCCATGGGCCTTGACCGGGTGCTCTTGACCCCCACCTTTCTCCCCCCTCACAAGCCGGCGGTCAGCGCCTCATCTGAGCATCGCCTGGCCATGGTCCGGATCGCGGCGCGCGGGGCGGATGGGCTGGAGGCCTGCGATCTCGAAATCCGGCGCGGCGGGGTGTCGTACACCGTCGACACCCTGGAGGAGGTCTCCCGCCTCTACCCCGGCGCCGAAATTTATTTCATCATCGGCATGGACTCCCTGCCGGAGCTGCCGCGCTGGCGGAACCTGAAGCGCCTCCTCGAGCTGGCGCAGCTCATCACCATCTCGCGTCCCGGGGAGGAGCACTCCTTCCTTACCACCTCTTTCCCCGGCATCCCCGAGCCCATCCTGCGGCAATGCGAAAAGAACCGCGTCGCCATGGAGCCGGTGCCGGCGGCGTCGCGGGAGATCCGCAAATGCATTAGCGAAGGGAAGACTTTTGAGGCATACTTACCGCCAGGAGTGGGCGACTACATTCGCGCCCATGGACTTTATGGATACCAGAGCAGCAAGAGGAGAGCATGAAACCACCGGTCGTGACGGTTGAAAAAATCCACCCGTTCAACAACCAGACGGTCCGCGTTCAAGGCTGGCTTTACAACCGCCGCTCCAAGGGGAAGATCCACTTCCTGCAGATCCGCGACGGCAGCGGCATCATTCAGGCGGTGATGGGTTCAAACGATGTCACACCGGAAGTGTTCGACCAGTGCGAGACCCTCCCCTACGAGGCCGCGCTCACGGTCACCGGGACCGTCCACGTCGATCCACGGGCTCCCGGCGGCGTGGAGCTGATCACCCGCGACGTCGAGGTCCACAGCCTCCCGGTGAGCGAGTATCCCATCACCAAGAAAGAGCATGGCCCTGACTTCCTGCTCTCCAACCGCCATCTGTGGCTGCGCTCGCGCAAGCAGCACGCCATCCTGCGCGTGCGCGACTGCGTCATCCTGGCCATCCGCCAGTTCTTCGCCGAAAACGGCTTCATCTGCCTCGATGCCCCGATCTTCACCCCCAGCGTCTGCGAAGGCACCACGGACCTTTTCGAAGTGAAGTACTTCGACGAGTCCGCTTACCTCTCGCAAAGCGGCCAGCTTTACATGGAGGCCGGCGCCATGGCCTTCGGGAAGGTCTACTGCTTCGGACCGACCTTTCGCGCCGAGAAGTCGAAGACCCGCCGTCACCTCACGGAGTTCTGGAT
>JACQVS010000072.1 GCA_016209605.1 Planctomycetota bacterium | reverse complement strand
GCAGGGAGAGGGGCCTGCAGGTCCAACCGCCAAAAGCCCCCGGATCCCGTCCGGGGGCTGTTGGCAGCCCTTAGTTCCGTCTTTCTTAAATCCTTGTAGGGTGATGCCGGCGCTTTCGTCTCCTGGCGGCGTTGCGCCCGCTCGGCGGTACTCCGTCCCGTATCGCCTTCGCGGGCGCGCCTTGCCAGTAGCCAAAATCGCTCGCCCTGACCCTACAATTATTTGCGAAAGACTGCACTTAGCTACTTTCCGGCATCCTGGCCTTGGCCTTCCGCCGCTGCCTCTTGCTCTTTTTCCTGCTTGTAGAAGAAATCGCGCTCCTTGTGCTTGCGCTCGGCCTCGCGGTAAACATCGCGGCCGTCAGCGGTGGTCCTCAGGATATGAGGCGTGACCATGATGATCAGGCTCTTCACCTTGTTGTCCTTGCGCTTCCAGGTGAAGAGGTTGCCCAGGATGGGAATGTTCGAGAGCATCGGGATCTTGGTGACGATCTCCTTCTTTTCCTCGGTGTGCAGGCCGCCGATGACCGCGGTCTGGCGGTCCTGGACCCGCAGGTAGGTCACCACCGTCTGCTTGGCCTCGCGAGGCAGGTCGATGAACGACGCCGTGTTGCCGCTCTGGAACGAGAAGCGGTCGAAGCCAGGAATGCCCGTCGACGTCGTCCCCGACAGCCTCGAGACGTTCGGGATCACCGTCAGGTCGATCTGATCCGTCCCTGGAATGACGTGCGGGATCAGGAAGAGAGTGAAGCCGACGTTGATCGGCGACCGCTTGTTTTCATCGATGGCCACGGTGATGTTGCCGTTCTGGTCCTGCTGGATCTTCTGGACGGCGAACGGGATGGTGTCGCCCACAAAAATGGTGGCCGGCTGGTTGTTCACCACCGTCAGCGTCGGCTCCTGGATGACGCGGGAGTTCTCATCATCCCGGATGAGCTTGAGGAGCAGGCGAGTCTGGGTGAAATCCAGCAAGCCCAGGGTGAAGAACCGGGTGTAAGGCCGGTGGAAGTTGCCCAGATCGAAGGGGTAAGTGCCGCCCCAGAACATCAGCGGATCGAGGTCGCCGGCGCCGCCGTTCGAGGGATCGGCGGTCGGATCCGGGGTGGCGCCGCTGCCGATGATCTGGAGGCCGTCGCGCTCCGGCGTGCTCGGCAGGTCGAACTTGATGCCGTGCTCGAGGATGTCGGTGCTCTCCGTGGAGATGAACTTCACCTCGAGGTAAATGAGCGGCGGCTCGACGTCGAGCAGCTTGATGATGTGCTCGATCTCATCGAGCTTGGGCTTGATATCCTTGATGATGAAGGTGTTGGTGCGGGGGTCGAAATTAATCGTTCCGTTCTTGGACAGCGCCTTATCCAGGGCCGGCTTCAAGGGGAATTCCTCCTGTTCGCTGCCTCCTTTCATCTTGCCGGAGGCGACCGCTTCCTGGGCCCCCGAGGTGCCCGAGTAAGGGTTCAACGAGAGCGCTTGAGCCTCGATGCCGGTGATGTGCGCCCGGTAAGGGTCCATGGGCCTCACAAACTTCAAGGTGAAGTGGCGGGTCTCCAGCTGCTCCTGCAGCGAGGAGGGATGGACCACGCGAATGATCTCGGAGTTGGCGGTGTCGGCCCGGACGATGGTGAAGCCGTTGGTCTTGACAATGGTGTCCAGGGCGTCCTGCCAGGGGACGTCGCGCAGGCTGAGGCTGACCTTTCCCTTCACGTCCTGCGAAACGACGATGTTGGCGCCGGATTGCTTCGCCAGCAGCTCCAGGACCACCCGGATGTCGGCATCCTGGAACTCCATGCTGATCGAGGGCGGCTGGGTGAAGCGGATGTAGTTAGCGCTCACCTCGATGATCTTGCAGTGGGTCTGGCGGGCGATGGCGTCCAGGGCCTCCCGCCAGTCCATGTTGTCGAAGCGGATGGAGACCTTCTCCTTGATCTCGGGATCAGGGATGATGTTGACGCCCACCTTCCGGCTGATGAGCTGGAGGATCTCCCCGAGATCGGCGTCCTTGAGATCAAGGTTGATCCGGCCCGTATCGGCAGGGACCGCAGCCGCCGGATCACCTCCCTTGGGGACCAGGTAGGAGTCGATGGATTTATTGGCGGACTCCCCCTCCGGGGCCTGGGCCCACACCCGACTCCCGAACATATTCAGCGCCAACAAAATGACAACCGGCCATTGCCGAACCAATCCTTTCATTGTGCCTCCCGAACCGATGTGTTGACTTATGTTGATGCTCATAGAATGACTTCCGAGTTGATAATCCCGCCATCTCCAGCCGGATCAATAGCGGCGGAACACCAGCGGGATCTCTTCACCCTTATATCGGAAAGTAATGCGGTTGTTCTCCACTTTTTGCACCATGAATTCGCCCACTTGCTCGCCCTGGTTGATGATCTGATTGTTGATGATGGCCTTCTTGGTGGCATCGGAAATGATGATGCCCTGGATTTTCGGCTTGTTGGTCTCGAACTCCTTGCGGATGCGGGTCTTTTCGACCCACACCGTCGCTGCCTTGAGGATCTGGTCGGCCACCGTCTGGTAGCGCTTGTTGGTCCGCTCCATTTCCTTGGCCAGCTTCTGCACTTCCTGATAAATCGACTCCACCTTGCCGTACTCGGTCTCGTAGAAGGCGTCCTTCATGCGCTTGAGCTGCGCCAACGCCTGGGTGTAGTAGAACTTCAGGCGGATCCCTTCAATCTGCACTTCCAGGGACTCCATGCGGTTCACCAGGAGCTGGAAGTCGCTGGCCAGCTTGGGGATGGTGACGAGCTCCTTCTTCTCGATCACCTTCTGGAGCTGGATGAAGCTATCCATGGCCTTGTCTTCATCCTCCAGCTTGATATACCACAGCACCCGATCGTAAAGCTTGCGGGCCTCGTTGAGCATCTTCTGCTGCTCCTCAGGAGAAAGGGTGTTCTGGCCTTCTCCGGGCGCCTGCTGCTCCTGTTGAAAAATCCCCCCGCCCGGGGTGTTCAAGGGGAACGGGTTGGTCATCGGGTCCTGGGTGCGCTTCGAGCCGATCTCGTACTTTTCCAGCGACAGCGCCAGCTTGATGAACTCGGTGTCGGTCTTGTACTGATCGAGGAGCTGAAGGCTCTGGACGTCGTGGATGATGTTGCGGCCGCTGACGGCGGCGTCCTTGATGTGCTCGAAAATCTTCGCCTTGTCGCCTTTCACCGCCATGGCCTCGGACATGAGCAGGTGGACGATCGGCTTGGGGCCGCCCAGATCGAGGACGTCCTGATACTTCTTCAAGGCGTCGTCGTAGCGCTCCTCTTTGCGGAAACAGAGCCCCAGGGCGAAGTGGTAGGCCGCGTCATAGGGCTTCAAGGTGATCAGGTCGTTAAGGTTCTTCTTCGCCTCGGAGAGGCGCTTGCGCTGATAGTTGCGGACGGCGAAGCGCTCGAGCTCCTTGATCTTGCGGAAGTTCTTGTCGGCGGTGTCGCCTTCCTCCTCCGGAGCTTCCTCTTCGCCGCTCTTGTTCTTGCCGCGGAACATGTTGAAGACACGGTTCAGGATTCCCGGCTTGTTTTCCACCTCCACGGCACCTTCGGCCGGCGCCTCGGGCGCCTCCAAGCTTTCCGGAACTTTCTCATCCTTGTTCTCCGACTCGGTGGCTGGACCCGGATCCTTCGCCTCCTCCGCCGGAGCGGTCAATTCCACCGGAGCTTTTTTTTCAGCCGGAGCGCTTTTCCCCGGGGCCTGGGCCGGCGATGCCGGATTCTCCGCCGGCGGGTTCTTTTCCTTGGCCGCCTGCGCCAAGGCCGTCTTCGGGCAGAGCAGCTCCAGGGCCGCCAGGAAGAGGAGCGCAACCAGAAGCTTAAAAAATCTTACGATCATGGCAGTGCTTTTCTTGCCCATTGAGGATTCCCCCCTTCCATTACTTGGCAGGCACGACTTCCTTCTTCTCATCCTTTTTGTAAGTGTACGTGCTGATGATCAGCTCGATCTCCTTGATGGGATTCTTGGCCTTGTCGAGAACCTTGATCTCGGACTTCTCATCGCCGCTGCTCTCGAAGGAGTCCTGCGCGCCCAGAGGCTTGATCTTGATTTCATCGATCTTGAGGAAGCGAGTGTGGTTCTCGATCTTGTTGATAAATCTCAGGTAATTCTGAAAGCTCCCCATCAAGTTGATCCGGTAACGATGCCGCAGGAAGTTTTCATTGGAGGAGGCTCTGGCCTTCTTGTTCTTGTCGCTGGTCTTCGGCTTCAGGGCCTCCACCCGGTTGATCACCACCTGGCTTTCGCGGCGGTAATTGTCGATGATCTTGGCGAACTCCTCGTGCTGCACGTGCTCTTCCGGCGGCAGGATGCTGGCGTACTGGTCGATGGTGTCGGCCAGCTTTTGCCTCTTCTTCCTCAGCTCCGGGATCTGGCGGATCATGTCGTTCGCCTTCCTCTCATCTCCTTTGAGAGTTTCCAGGCGGGCCAGGAGCTGCGAACGCTCCCGATACTTGAAGAAGTTGAGCGCCGCCAAAGCGCCGACCAGAAGGGTCACCACGACGATCGCGAGGATTATTTTCTGCTTTTCGTTGAGCTTCATTCTGCACCAAATGATTGACGATCCAGCGCTGTTCCGAAAAAACTAGCCCTTGTCCTTATCCGGCTTGTCCATGAGCTGGCGGAGGTCCAGCCGGACGGTGAATTTCAAATTGAACGGCTCCTTGAAGTCATTCAACATGACCAGCTTCCACTCCGGCCGGGTGATGTTGACGAAATCGGCGTAGAAATTTTCCATGCGGATGGGCTCATCGATGAACTTCATGTAGAACTCATCGACGTTCTTGAGCTTCTGGCGGAAGTCGGTGATGCGGCTCACCTGCTTGCCCGAGGAGTAGCAGACCAGCTTGAGGAAGCCGCCGGAGTCCTTCAGGATCTGTTCGTCCTTGTTCTCCTGCTCGGTGTCGAAAGGCGTCTTCTCCTTGATGTGCAAGCTGATGATCCAGATGTAGCTGGGGGTGATCTTGACCAGCTCATCGAGCTTTCTAGACCAGAGGATGCGGTTGGTCTTGATGCTGATGATGGCGCGCTCCCGCTCCTTGTAATCCTTGATTTCATCCAGCAGCGAGTCGACTTCAGCGGCGTTGGCCTTGAGGTGGTCCACCTCCGCTTTCTTGCCTTCCACCCGCTCCGCCAGGACCAGGGTATTGAACCACAGGTAGGAGAAGGTGAAGACGGCCAGGAGCACCATGGCGATGCCGGCCACAATGGTCACGAACAGCTTCACCGGGGTGCGGGCCGCCTGCTGGAGCTCGGCTGGGAGCAAATTGATTCTGATCATAAAATTCGACCCTTGAAATTTAGCTGAACTAGCGGTTAGGAGTTTACAAGTAAATGGCCTTTGGTGTATCGGACGTTTTCGTTCAAGTGTTTACTGGCGCTTGGAATCCTCGGATTTACGGTTACTTGTCCAGGATTCTCGACGCCAGACCGACCGCGACGGCGAGTTGCGCTCCCTGCTTCTTGAGTTCCTGGATGTTGATGCGGTCGCCGCGGATTTCCAGATGCTCGGTTGGATCCCACAGCTCGATGCGGCGGTCGAATATCCTCTCGAAGGTCGTCTTCAGGCCGGGGAGGTTGGCGCTGCCTCCCGAGATGTAGACTTCATCCACCTCCCGGTCGAACTGGTTTTCAAAGAAGTCGAAGGAGAGGTGGATCTCGTTGCCCAGGTCATCCAGCGAGGGGAGGATGCTCTCCTCGACCTCTTCCGCCCGGCCTTCCGGCTGGATCTTCAGCTTCACCGCCTCCGTGTTTTCGATGCCCAGGCGGCGAGCGATGGAATCGGTGAAGTCGTTACCGGCCAGGTAGACCTCGCGGGAGAAGTAGGAAGTGTTGCCCTTCAGGATGTTGATGTTGGTCTTCACCGCGCCGATATCGATCAAGGCGATGACTTTCTCCTCGTCGTCGACTTTGGGGCTGTTCAAGGAGTTGAGCTCGAAGGCGTTGCCCAGGGCGAAGGAGTCGACGTCGATGACCGTGGGGGTCAGCCCCAGGATCTGCATCAACTCGACGCGCTCGTCGATCAAGTTGCGCTTCACCGCCACGAGCAGAACCTTCATCTCCTTGTTGGCGTTGGCGGCATCGCCGAACTCCTCCAGCTTGACGCAGTCGAGGACGACTTCATCGAGCTCGAAAGGGATATACTTATCGGCCTCGAAGCGGAGCGCTCCTTTCAGATCGGCCTCGGACATGTTCACCATGTTGATGTAGCGGACAATGACCGACCGGCCCGAAACCGCCGTGGCCACCCGCCTGCTCTTGATGCCGGCCTGGCGGAAAGTTTCGGCGACGGTGTCCGCGAGGGACTCCTTCGACTTCACCTCGCAGCTCCCGAATCCGGTGATGCACAGCTGGTTGCCGAACTCCGTCAATTCAACCGCTTTGACGGTGCTGGAGCCAATATCCAAGCCAACGAGAGTCCTTCTTTTCCTGAACATGGTGTTATTCCCTGAAATGGTCGTTAGAACGGCTGCTGGAGAAGAATGCCCAGGCCGTTCGCCTTGAACCACGGTCACAACCTAATCTATCGGATTTTCCGGGCCGAGAGTTTGGGGATGGGAGTTCCTAGAAGTATAGAGTGCCGGGAAAAAAACGGCAAACGGCAAGAACCGTGCCGCTCACCACAGCTTCGGCATCAGCGTTTGCGTCCGCCGGGCGAGGTACGCCTGGCTTTCGCTAGCGTTGTTGAAGCGCAGGCACGCGGTGGCGATCTCGGTGGCCTCTTTCATGGTGATCAGGCGCGTGATTTTCTTGATGGCTGGCAAGGCGATGGGGCTGACGCTGAAGCTGCGCAAGCCCAGGCCCATGAGCATGACGGCGTAGGCCGGTTCGCTGCACATCTCGCCGCAAATGGAAACCTGAATGCCGGCGGCGTGCCCTGCGTCGATGATCATGCGAATGAGCCGCAGGACCGCGGGATGGCATGGCTGGTAGAGGTGGGCGACCCGCTCGTTGACGCGGTCCACGGCCAGGGAGTACTGGATGAGATCGTTGGTCCCGATGCTGAAAAAGTCAACCTCCCGCGCCAGCTGGTCCGCCGTCAAGGCCGCCGACGGCACCTCGACCATGATGCCGATATCCATGTCCGGATTGAACGGCTTCCCTTCCCGCTCCAGATCGCGCTGCATGTCATGGATGAGCTTCTTGGAACGGCGGATCTCCTCGAGGTCGGAGATCATCGGCAGCATCAGCTTGACGTCGCCGTAAACGGAGGCTCTCAGCACCGCCCGGATCTGGGTGCGAAAATGCTCCGGCCGGTCGAGGAACAGGCGGATGGAACGGCAGCCCAGAAACGGGTTCTGTTCATGGTATGGCGTTGGTCCCGGGGACATCTTGTCGGCCCCCAGGTCCATGATGCGAATCACCAGGTAACGGTCCCTGAGCAGTTTGACGGCGTTCTTGTAAGTGCGGAGCTGCTTCTCCTCATCGGGGAGGCTGCCATCGAACAAGAACTCGGTGCGGTACAAGCCGACTCCCTCGGCGCCCCACTCCAGGGCGTTGTGGATTTCTTCAGGAAGCTCAATGTTGGCGGCGATGCTGATGCTGTAGCCATCCTCGGTTTCCGCGGGAAGGCGCACCAGCTTAAGAAGCTCCCGGTAGTACTGGGCCGCGATGCTGGCTTTCTTGCGGTACTGCTCCAGCGTCTTCCGGTCTGGATTGAAGATCACCAGCCCGGTGTAGCCATCGATGATGGCCATCTCCCCCACCTGCAAATCAGCGGTGATCGCCTTGACCCCGACCACCGCGGGAATTTGAAGGGCCCGGGCAATGATGGCGGTGTGGGAGGTCCGCCCGCCGACCTCGATGGCGAAGCCGCGGACCTTGGCCTTGTCGAGCGCCGTCGTCTCCGCCGGGGTCAAGTTGTGGCCGATGACCACCACTTCCTCTTCAAGCTGGTGGATCGCCAGATCTTTTTTACCCTGCAGCACGCTGAGGAGCTGATTTTCGATGTCCCTGAGGTCTTGAGCCCGCTGGGAGATATAATCCGACTCCATCTGCTCGAAGTGGCGCAAGTAGCCGCGGATCACTCGATGGAGGGAGGTTTCCGCGGTGAACAGCCCCGAGCGGATGTTCTTCGCCACTTCCTCGCGCAAAACCGGATCGCGGAGCATGTCCCGGTGGCTTTCCAGGATTTGCTGGGAGATCTTCACGCGCCGGTCGAACCTGCGGATCTCCCGGTCCATTTCCTCGCAGGCGATGGAAACCGCCTCATCGAAGCGCCGGATCTCGCTCTCGATTTCACTTTTGGAAATAGCCCGGTACGCCGGCGCATTCGCCTCTCGGCCCACGATCAGCGCTGGAGCGATGGCGACGCCAGGAGAAACCGGGATGCCGCGCTTGATTTTCATGACTGGAGAATTCACTCTTCATCGAACTTGCGGAGGAAAAGGTCGGTGAGCGCCTCCATGGCGGAATCGGCATCATCGCCCCATATTTTAACTCGCAAGACCTCCCCCTTTTCAGCGCCCAGCGACAGGATGCCCAGGACGCTCTTGGCGTCCACTTCCTGCACTCCATTCTTGGTGCCGCGAAGAAGCAGGACCTTGGAGCGGAACTTTTGAGCGACTTGGGCAATACGCGTAGATGCTCGGGCATGCAAGCCGTACTTGTTGGAGATTTCAAGAGATCGCTCTATTTCCATGGCTTGTTTCTGAAAAAATCCGCCGCTTCTCCCTGAACTGGTAAAAGAGTTCCGTGATGACGGACGCCAGGCTGTCGGGGTGATGCCGGACGATTTCTCCGCCGCCAGCAAAGAAATTTTTTTCGATGACCCACACATTTTGAAAGTCCGCTGCTCCTTCCAGGTCGTTGACCACGGGCTCCGCCCCCTCCTGGGCGTACTGCTCCAGGACTGGGATCGGTATCGTCCCCTTGTGGACCAGGACCAGGTCCGGAAAATTCCCGCCCACATGGCTCCGCAAGGCCCGCAGGTGGTCGCTCAAGCGGAATTTCAGCGTTTCACCCCTCTGGGTCATGATATTGGCGATGTAAATGCGCGGCTTGCCGGTGCGATTCACCGCCTCCATGAGCCCATTGACCAGCAAGTTGGGAATGACGCTGGTGTACAGGCTTCCGGGCCCGAACACGAACAAATCAGCCTTGTCGATTTCCTCGGCGATTTCCGGAGAGAGGGGAACCGGAGACGGCCGCAGCTCGATCTTCCTGATCGGCTTGCCGCTTCTGGTGATCTGCACCTCGCCGGTGCTCTTGGTGCCGTCGGGATGGTGCGCCACCAGGGAAATCCTTCCCGAAGCGGCCGGCAAGACCTTTCCCGACACATTGAGCAGGCGGTGCAGCGCGCGCACCGACTCTTCAAAGCTGCCGACAATCCGCGTCAGCACGGTGATGAACAAATTGCCGAAGCAGTGCCCTTTGAACTCCCCTTCCGAGAAGCGGTACTGGAAGGCCTGGCTCATCAGCGGGTCGACGTTGGCCAGGGCCAGCAGGCAGTTGCGGATGTCGCCGGGAGGGACGATGTCGAAATCCTTCCTCAAGATGCCGGAGCTGCCGCCGTTGTCCGTTACCGTCACCACGGCGGTGGCGTGTTGAACCCAGTTTTTCAGGCCACTGAGCAGCGAGGCCATTCCCGTTCCGCCGCCGAAAGCCACGACGTATGCCGGCGCGGGGATGCTGCTGCCCGGAGGCAATCCAACCGGCGAGGATGCCGCCCCCTGAGGGGACGGATTATTTAATGTTTTCATCAATTTCTTTCAGGATCTCCAGAACGCTCTCGACTTTGGGAGTGGTTCTGAGAAACTTCAAGGTCTTGTCATCTCGATGCAGGGTGGCGATCTTTTTCATGATGGAGAGATGTTTGTCCGCCATGGCCACCGGCGACAGCACCATGAAAATGATGTAGACCAATCCCCCGTCCACGGCATCAAAGGGGATTCCGGAGGTCGAACGGGCGAATACGGCGAGGACCTCGGTAATAGGCGCGCATTCCTTGGAGTGGGGGATGGCCAGGCCTTTGCCGATGCCCGTCGAACCTTGCGCCTCCCGCTTGTGAATCAGCTTTTCGATCTTTTTGCTGGTTTCATCTGAAAAGACCTCGTGATCCACCAAGTGCTGGAGGATCTCCCGGACGGCCCCTTTTTTATCTCGGGCCTTCAAATCCATGATCAGCCGAGATTTGGGTAAAATATCGAGTAGATTCATTCTCTTCTACAAATCCTTGCCGCCCCGCCCTTCCTGATTAATGGCCAGATCGCCAACCGTCACGCTCCCGCCTCTCCAGGAGGATTGAACTCCCTTCTCTTGCTATTCCGCCTGGACTGAACTTTTTCCTTGTGCCGGGTCAGCTGCACCTCGGCCTTGTCGATGACCAGATCGATCGCCGCGTAAAGGTCCTTGTCATCGCAATGGCAGACGATGGGGGCGCCGCGCCTGACATTGATCACCAGTTCAGCGCGGCTCCTCTCAACCGATTTGTTCAGAATGACTTCGATCCGCGTGATGCCATTGAAGTAGCGCTCCAGCTTGCTGATTTTCTCCTTGGCGTGAGTCTTCTGGGCGGACGTGACCTTGCCATTTCTCCCGCTGACGAGGATCGGTACCATTCAGGCTCCTTAAATAAAAACCTCGATATCAATTAGGTAATTTGCAGCGACGGAATGATTCTAACAAATATCCGCACCGGAGACCAAATTTTTTTGCCGCCGGTCACCCGTTGAGCGGATACGCTGGCGCGCATGGACGGTCTTCGGACCTCTGGCGCCATTCTTCTTGGTAAAAGACTCGCATCAGGCAGAGCCCTTGCGCCGGCGCGGTGGGTCCGGCCCTTCGCCGGTCCCGGGAGCGGAGCGCTTCTTCGACCGACGAAGGGGAACGCCGCCCGCCCCCCACCTCCAGAAGGGTCCCCACCATGGCGCGGACCATGTTGTAGAGGAAGGAGCGGCCCAGGACATGGAAGTGCAGGAAGGGCGGATCCTCGACCATGGAGACCTCGTAAACCGTCCGCATCGCCATCGGCGGGGGATTTTTCCCATGGGTGGCGAAGGCCTGGAAATCATGGTCGCCGACGAAGTGCCGGGCCGCGGCCCGCATGGCCTCGAGGTCCAGGGGACCGCCCCATCGGAGGCTGAACCGGCCGGCGAACGGGCTGCGGACCGGCGAGCGCAGCAAGGTGTAGCGGTAGTGCTTTCCGGTGGCGCTGCGGCGGGCGTCGAAATCCGCTTCCGCCTCCTCCACTTTCGTGACCACGATATCCGGCGGCAAGTAGGTGTTGAAGGCGAGGAGCAGCTTCTTTTCCGGAATCGCCCTCGTGGTCTTCAAACTGGCCACCTGGCCCAAGGCGTGGACGCCGCGGTCGGTGCGGCTGGCGCCGTGCAGTTCCACCGGGTGGACGACGATCCTTTCCACGGCCTTCACCAGCTCCCCTTGCACCGTCGGCGGCCCCTCCTTCTGGACCTGCCAGCCGGCGTAGGCGGTGCCGTCATAAGCGATGGTGAGCTTGAGGTTGCGGAGGCGGGAAAGGGAGTGGTCCCAGGTTTCTTCAACCATCAAATTTTTTGGAGACTTGGCTATTCAACTGTTCTTTTGCATATTTTTGGCCTTCTTTCGCTTGATCAGAACGGTCAGCCAGGTCATGACCGGCAGGCCAAACAAGAAAAAAATCAGAATTAAAATGACTAGTATTTTGAGCGGTACCAGGATCATGATGGAGGCTGTGCTTCCCCCAGGCTTCCCCTGGGCTTTCCCCGGCTTAACCGTAAAGTATATTTGATGTTCGGGCGTCGTTCAACTACCAGTTCTTTGCCGGCGCCTCCGGCCGGCGCAGCAGCAAGGCCTCCAGAATGTGCCCCTCCTGGACGGCGGCGCCGGCCTCCAGGTCGGCAAGCGTCCGGGCGATGCGCAGCACCCGGCCGAGGCCCCGCGCCGAGAGGCCCCGGCGCTCTGCCTCCCCGGTCAAGCGCTCGAGCGCCTTGGCCTCGAACCGCCCCCGCTGGAGGAGAAGGTCGTGGGGCACCTGGCTGTTCAAGAGGGGCTGCCCCCAGCGGCCGGCCTGGATCTCTCGGGCCTGCACCACCGCATTCCGCATCGCGGCCGTGCTCAAGCCGGCGGTCGAGCGGCGCTCGCCGCGCGGCCGGAGGACCTCCTGTGGCGAGGGCTGGGCCACCTCCAGAAAGAGGTCGATGCGGTCGAGGAGCGGGCCGGAAAGGCGCTGGCGGTAGCCCTCCACCATGGCCGGGGTGCAGCGGCAGGGGGGATTGGAGTAGCCGGCATAGCCGCACGGGCAAGGGTTCATGGCCGCCACCACCAGAAAGCGGGCCGGAAAGGCGACCGAGCCGGTGCTGCGGCCGATGACGATCTGCCCGCACTCGAGGGGCTGCCGCAGCATCTCGAGCACCCGGCGCGGGAACTCCGGCAGCTCGTCCAGGAAGAGGACGCCGCAGTGCGCCAGGCTGATCTCTCCCGGCCGCGGCGGGTTGCCCCCGCCCACCAGGCCGGCATAGCTGATGGTGTGATGCGGGGCGCGGAAGGGGCGCGCCCCGATCGGACCTTTCGAGTGCAGCAGCCCGGCGGCGCTGTAGATCCGCGTCACCTCCAGGGAATCTTCAAAGCCGAGGGGCGGCAGGATGCCCGGAATGCGGCGCGCCAGCATGGTCTTCCCGACTCCCGGTGGCCCCACCAGGAAGAGGTTGTGCCCCCCCGCCGCCGCGGCCAGAATGCCCCGCTTGGTCGACTCCTGCCCGCGTACCTCGATGAAGTCGGCTCCGCCCTCGCCCGGGGGCTGCGTCCGCTCCCCGCCGGCGGCCTCCCCCGCCGGTCGCTGGTACGGCGGCACCCGGCCGCCCAGGGCGGCGATCGCCTGGTGAAGATCCCTGGCCGGGTACGCTTCCACGCCCCGCGCCAGGATCACTTCCGCGGCGTTGGGCTCGGCGACGATGAGGCGATGGACTCCCTTCGACCGCAACGCCGAGGCGATGAGGAGCGCCCCCGGAACCGGCCGCAGCTCCCCCTCGAGGCCCAGCTCGCCCAAAAAACCGATCGGCAGGATTTCGCTCTCCCCCCGGGCGGGATGCGGCACCTGCGCGGTGGCGAGTAGAATCCCCAGGGCCACCGCCAGGTCAAAAACCGCCCCATCTTTCTTTTGAAAGGCCGGAGCGAGATTCACCAGGATATGGTCTTCATGCGGGAAGAAGAAGCCGGAGTTTTGAATGGCGGCGCGGATGCGCTCGCGGCTCTCGCGCGTCGACTTGCTGGGCAGCCCGACGATGTTGAATCCCGGGCTGGCGTGCATCGACACGTCGATCTGTACCTCGACGGGACGGCCCTCGATCCCCCAGAAGTCGCCGCTCAGGAGACGGACCAGGCGGCGGCCGGAGGCGGAGGGAGGCGAAGCGGACGAGGTCGGCCCGGAAAAATCAGCGGCGGTTCGCTCGGGCATGGTTGGAGTCCTCGCAGAGCATGAGCGCGCTCCGGAGGACAGGGAGGGAACGGGAGATCGGCAAGCGTGGATATATTACCGGGCGATCGCCAAAATGCCACTTGAAAATCGCGTCATTCCAGCGCGACCGCCTCATTCCAGCGCGACTGGCTGCCAGAAGTAGAACCTCCAGTAATTCAGTGGTAGGATGGTTCAGGTTCATTTGACGCGGGCCTTAGTGCCGGCTTTCTTAAATCTTTGTAGGGTGATGCCGGCGCTTTTGTCTCCTGGCATCGTTGCGCTCGCTCGTTGATACTCCGTCCCGTATCAACTCCGCTCGCGCGCCTTGCCAGTAGCCAAAATCACTCGGCCTGACCCTACAATCTTTTGCGAAAGACGGCACTTAGAGCCTATCCCAAAAATCCATCCGGGCTTCGGCCGGCTGCAAGCG
>JACQVS010000066.1 GCA_016209605.1 Planctomycetota bacterium | reverse complement strand
TCCCAGGACCGCTCTCCAATTCGCTTTGCGTCTTAACTTTGCGTCCTTGGCGTCTTTGCGGTTCAATCCTCTTCATCTTTTTCTTATTCGGCTTTGACATTTGGTTGCGGCCGTGGCTGCTTTAGACATATCCGATCTCGTTGAATTTTGCGACCAGGTTTTCCAGTTTCCAGGTGGAGATTGTAGAAATAATCTTTTGGTATTCAGCCCGAGAGAGACAGATCCGGATTTCCCCAACCAATTAAAAGCCCTCTCCACCTGCCACGTTTCCGGCGAAATCCGCATCCTTCCCGGCGAGCCAACGCAGACGACCCTTCCCCCCCAGCCCCAGAAGCCCAAGGTTTACTCCGAGGCGCCGACCCCGGAGACCGCCTCGATCCATTTCGAACTCACCGGCGGGGTGGTGACCGCCGGGGCGCGAGAAGTCCCGCTCGACCTTTACGTCACCTCGAACTTCGAGTTCAGCGCCTTCGCGGCCAGTGTCAAATTCCCGGCCTTTTTCATGGAAATCGCCCGCGTCGATGACCACACCCGCCGCGCCGCCGTGCGGATCGACAACGGGGACGGGCACGTCGGCATGGCGCAGCTCAACACCTACCGCCGGACCGGCCTGGAAGGGGAGCGGGTGCACCTGGCCACGCTGTACGCCAACATCAAGGATCAGGCGAAGGACATTCCCCAGCTCGAGCTGGAATTTCAGAACTTCCGAGGCTATCTCAACTGGGTCGGCATTCAATACCAGAACACCGTCGCCGATAAACTTCCCATCACCGCCGAGGTTCAACCCCTTCTGGTCACCAACGCCGCGCTCAAGCTCCAAAGGCCCCAAATGGTGCGGCGCGGCGACGCCAACAACGACGGCCAGTTCGATACCACGGACGCCCTCCTGGTCTTGAACTACCTTTTCCTCGGCGGTGCCCCTCCGGCGTGTCCCGGCGCGGCTGACTTCGATATGAGCGGCGAACTCGACATCTCCGACCCCATCGCCTTCTTGAGTTCGGTCTACCTCGGGAGACCGCCCATCGACACCCTGGAGCCGGCCGAGGTGCCTTGCCGTTAGTTAGCCGCGGCTTCTCAGAAAAGCTGCAGCATCCTCGCCGCCGCGTATCCCGCCGGCACGGCGAGGGCGAAGAGGCCGGCCAGCCACGCCGTGGCGCGCCGGCTCCAGGCGGGGGGCAGCCCCTCGATGTGGAGCTTCTGCTCGTTGCCGTAGAGCCAGACCGAAAAGGTGGAGTAGTTTTTTGCGATGGCTGGATCTCTGAGGCTGCACTGGAGGCGGAGGACCGGAATGGCGGTGACCTCCAGGCGGGCGCGCACCAGGCGCCGCTCGGGCGCGGCGCTCTCTTTCAGCCGCGTCGAGGGGCCGCCGAGGAAGAAGGGCTCCACGACCTCGTGGAGGAAGTACGCTTTCACCTGTTTCGCCGCCGCCTCGAGGCACTTTTTTTCGAGGTCCGGCCCCGCCTTGCCGGCCGCGAGGGCGGAGAAGCTATCCTTGAAAGTCTTCTCCCCCGTGACCGCCGCCAAGAAGCGCGCCGGCAGGTCGCCGGAGTAATCAATCTTTTCCAGCTTGCCGGGGCGGTAGGTGGTCCGGCAGACCTGATACTGGAGCGTCTTGCCGCTCCCCGCGCAGGCGGCGCAGGCCCGCGAGCCCTGGATGCAATCGCAGGGCCGCTTGCCCTGGCCGCGGCAGCGCGGGCAGGCGATCTTGCCGGAGCCGCCGCAGCTCTCGCACCCCTGGACCTCGACCTCGCCGGGAACGTTCTGGCTCTCCTCGTGGACTTGAAATGTCTCGGGAGGCGCCGCCGGCAGGTCCCAGAGGGATAAAATCTCGCTGCGGCCGGTTTCACCGCCCTGGTGCGGCGGAATGGCGCTCGCCCGCCGGCGCTCCCCCCAGAGGGCCTCGATCTCCACCTTGAGGGCCGGCTCGGGATGGGCGCTCAAAACGGTGACCTCGATCCCCAAATTCGCTGGGGCCAGAGGACGCCATTTGGCCCACTCGTTCAACCGGGCGCGCACCTGAAGGAACTCCTTGTGCGAGATCAGCTCCTGGTGAGGAGGGAGTGGATGGGGAGGCGGCGATCCGCCAGCCCCCGGGCTCCCGGCGCCGAGGGCTTTCTGGCGCGGATGCGGCCGGACAGGAAGCTCCTCCCTGACGGGAGGAGGCTCCTGCTTCGATTCCTTCGAGGCCCCCTCAACCGGCGGAGAGGCTGCCGCGGAAATCTCCGCCGGCGCGCTGACGTTCGCGGAAACGCGATCCAGCTTCGCTTTTTTCTCGAGGCCGCAATTCTCCACACCGCGCAGCGCCTCCTCGAGCTGCTTGTGGGCCTCGAAGACCTTTTCCAGGGTGATGGAGATCTCGGACATCGAGCGGCCAATGTGCTTCCGCGAGGGGACGTTATCAATCCGGGCCAGCAAGCCGCGCTTGGAGGTGATCTTGAAAAGCCCATCCAGGAGTCCTTTCGATTCCTTGATCCGCTTGCGGGTCTCGCTCAGGTCCAAAGCGATCCGGGCCGCCAGCTCGGCATGGCCTTCGAACTGGCGCAGGAACTCCTCGCCGGCCGACTCCCCTCCAAAGGTGTCCTGCAGCTCCCTGCAGAACTGGACGCGCGCCGAGAGCTCCTGGGCGAAAGCTCCCAGCGGCTCGGGAAGGCTGCGGAAGTCTTCTTTCAAGGCGGCCTCATCGATTTGGACGGGCGTGGCCGCCAGGGCCTTGAAGCCGGCGGTGATTCGCGCCAGCAGGACGGTCAGAGCCTCCAGCTGCGCCGGCTCGAGCTTGGCTTTCAAGGCGGGCAAGGAGGCCGTTGGTGGGCTCATGGAGGCGGCCTCGATCACGTTCCCAGGTAAAAGCCGAGCGCCAGGCCGAGCCAGAGCGCTCCCAGACCGTACCAGCGGAAAGAGAGGAGGCCCCGCCTCCAGGTGGCCAGCGGCAAGGCCAGGATCATGAGGAGGCTTCCCGAAGCTCCCAGGACCGCCAATGAGATGGCGATCCAGCTCGGTTTTCCCGGGAGCCCCTTTTCCCCCGATCCGACCGCTTCTCGCGGCTTGGGCTCCTGCCAGAGTCGCGGCAGCGGTTTAGAAGCGCCAGCGCTTGAGGTCGGGGCTTCCAGCGCGGCGAGGACATCTTCACCCGGGGATTTCGCCGACGGCAGCCGTTTTTTCAGCGCCGTCTTGACGGCCCCCTCATCGCTGGGATAAGCCGCCCGGAAGACCGCCAGGTTCTTCTCCAGCCTCCCGGAGTCCGGGCCTGCGGCCAGGAAATCGATGAACTGGAGGAAGCAGGCCTTGAAACTTGGCGGGCGCTCGACGTCGGGGGCTTTCGAGAGCCAGGTGTCGATGCAGCCCTCGAACAGATCCCAGTCCTGCCGCTCGGCCGCGCTGCCAGCCAGGCGCCACAAGGCGCCGGCCCCTTCCCTCCTGGGATTCTTTTTCCCCAGCGGATTGAGCTTCGTCAGCTCGCTGGCGAGGGAAAACGCCTCGCCCGGCGCCGCCGCCTGCTGGAGCTTTTGCCTCCAGGCCCGCTCGATGCTGTCGTGGAGGTCCCGGCAGAACAAGGGGCCGTCCAGGGTCGGCATCTGGTTCACCGTGGCCTTGATCATTTCCAGGATTTTTTCGGCTCCGAGCCTCTGCCAGGCGGTCTCGGGATCACCCACCTGCTGGGTCAACAACAAGTACAGCCCCCGGTCGATTTTCCTCCTGGCCCGCTCATCGGAGGGGAAAAACGCCAGGGTCTCTCGGCACACGGATAGGGCTTTCTGAATGTCCTGATTGAGCAGGTGGCTGGAATAGGCGTCGAAGCAGTGATAAAGCGCGTCGCTCACCTTGGCTTTCTGATCGGCGCTGTCGCTGATTGGCGAAATCCGCGTGAGGATGCCCCGCGCCTCCTGGAACTTCATCCGGTCCAGCTCGCGCTTCGAGTCGGCCAGCGCCTGCTGGATGACTTCCTCGCGGAAATTGAGCGTTTGCAGGTAAGTTTCCCCGGAGGGCAGGGGGGCAAGGATCTGGCTGAAGACCTGGAAGGCTTCGACGTGCCGGCCGGCGGCGAGGAGCTTCCGGCCGGCGGCGTGGGCCGTGTTGAAGAGGTAATCATTGACGCGGTTTGCGAGGAAGGGGTTCATCTTGGCGGCTTGCAAGGCCCGCTCGGCCGCTTTTCTGGGATCGCCGCTCTGGCCTTGCGCCCGGCAGAACAGCAAGATGCCCCGGGCCCGGTCGATCACTTTTCCCCACTCGCCTGGGAGGCTGGAGCCGGACCGGTATGCCGCTTCCAGTCCGGCCAGGGACCGCTCGACCTGGTCCAGGACCTCCGGCGGCGGGATCCTTTCAAGGCAGGCGTTGGTGATTTCAACCATTTCCTGCGGCGAGCTGGGGCGGAACTCGGGGGCGGCGGCGGCCGCGAACCGGACCACTTCCATGGCCCGATCGAAGCGGGCCTGCCGGACCTCCAGCCGCACCCATTCCTTCCAGGCCGATTCATACAGCCGGGCGTATTCATGGACGGCCGGGTGCCGCAGTCGATAGAGAAGCAGGAAATGGAAGGTTCGCGAGGCGGGATGCTGCCCTTCGGCCGCCGGGGAGAGGCCTTGCTGGTGGAGACCGGAGAGGTAGTCCTTGACGGCGGCGGCCAGGGTCGAAAGCCGCTGGCAAGCGGCCAGGTACGCGCTGGTCGGCTTGAGATTGTGGAGGAAGAGCGGCAGCTTGGTTTCCAGCTTGAAGCTCTCGTACTGCATTTCGAGGGAGTTGACCTGGAGGTTGATTTGCAAGGCTTGAGCCTGGAGATCCTCCCGCCGCTTCTCGAAATCGGCGATCACCGGGTTCAGATCCGCGGGACTGCAGCCGCTCCATTTCTCCTTCAGGGCCTCCAGGCGCTGGTGGTAGCCCGCCAAGGTTTCCTGGAAATGCAGGGCCGCCTCGAGGGATACCCGGCGGTCGGCCTCCGGGAACAGGATCGAGGACTCGGCGCTGGAAGGACCGGCCGGTTTGAGGCGCAGCACGGTGGTCTCGACCTTGCTCCCGTAAGCGACCAGCAAGTCGGCGCTCGATTCATCAGGCGGCCCCTTGGAAAACAAGCCGCAGCCGGCGAGGAAGAGAAGGGAGCCCAGCGCCGCGCCGCCCGCCATGCAGAGATGAAAGTTCGATTTCTTCAAGGGATTCCCCGGTTTTCGTTTATGGATGCCGGAGAAGCATATCATTTTTTGAACGGGACGGCGAAAATGTGCGAAGGTTGCTTCCGATAAGCGCAGATTTACGGCCGGCTGGCCGTCACTGTTCCGCCGGCCCCTCCGCCAGATCTTTATCCGTGAACTGGATGGTCACGCCGTCCGGATCGAGGCAGGGGATGGTCACCTCGACCTCGCGGCGCAGGCCGGCGTCGGCG
The DNA here is from genome assembly GCA_016209605.1 of Planctomycetota bacterium. Classification (GTDB taxonomy): domain Bacteria; phylum Planctomycetota; class UBA8108; order UBA8108; family JACQVS01; genus JACQVS01. Next base: position 30,908 of record JACQVS010000066.1, on the reverse strand, counting down.
TGGTGGACCCCCAGGCGGTAGTTGCCGGGGGGAAGGCCGCTGATCTCGAAGCCGCCGTCCGGCCCGGTGATGGCGAACCAGGGGTGGTTGAAGACGTAAATCCAGGCCCGCATCCAGGCGTGCAGGTCGCAGCCGATCAGGATCGCGGGCAGCCGGCGCGGGCGGTTGAAGCGATGGCGGTGCTCCCTGGCCGAGGAAATCATGATGTTGAACTGGTTTTCCGGCTCCAGGGCGTGGGCGTGGATGTTGTGGTTGGCCGCGTCGCTCGAGAGGAAGCGCACCTCCTCCCCCTCCCGGACCGCCAGGACGTGGGGGACGAAGGTGTAGTTGATCTGGTCCATGACCGGCGCCAGAGCCGGTGAAGAAGCGGATGGCAGCCGCGGCGCGGACGCCTCCAGCCCCTCGATCCAGGCGGCGGCGTTCTTCACGCCGCGGGTTTTCCGATCGACGATGAGCGTGTGGGCCTCGACCTCCCCGGCCTCGGGGATGAGCAGGGTGGTGTCTCGCGGAGCCGCGCCGATGAAGATGATCCGGCCGGCGAGCGCGTGACGGCTCTCCGGGCTTCGAACCGCCTCCGGACGGCAGCCGGCGGCGAGCGCCGCTATCAAGAGAGGAAACCCGGCGCGCATTTCAGACCCTCACGTACTCGCGGTGGAGCTCGGCGTAGCGGCCGCCGGCGCGCACCAGCTCTTGATGGGTGCCGGTTTCGACGATTTCTCCCCTCTCGACCACGAAGATGCGGTCGGCATGGCGCACGGTGGAGAGGCGATGGGCCACCACGAAGGAGGTCCGGCCCTTGACCAGCTTGAGGAGAGCCGACTGCAGCCGGTCCTCGGTCACCGTGTCCACCGAGCTGGTCGCCTCATCGAGGATGAGGATGCGCGGGTTGGCGACCAGGGCGCGGACGAAGCAGATGAGCTGGCGCTCGCCCTGGGAGAGGCTGGTGCCGCGCTCGCCGACGCGGGCGCCGTAACCGCCGGACAGCCGCGCGATCAGCTCGTGGGCTCCCAGCGCCCTGGCCAGCCCCTCCACCTCCAGGAGCGAGGTCTCCGGCTGGGGGTAGACGATGTTCTCGAAGACGGTGCCGCTGAAGAGGAAGTTGTCCTGGAGCACGATGCCCATCTGCTGGTGCAGCGACTCGATGGTGTGGTCGCGGAGGTCCAGGCCGTCGACCAGGATCCGGCCCCGCTCCGGCTCGTAGAAGCGGGTGATGAGGTTGATGATGGTGCTCTTTCCGGCGCCGGTCGGCCCCACGAAAGCGACCATTTCGCCCGGCCGGATGGTGAAGTGGACGTCGCGCAGGATCCAGGGGGCGACTTCCTCCTTCCGGTAGCGGAACCAGACGTGGTCGAACTCCACCTGCCCTTCGATGGGCGGGAAAGGCGGGGCGCCGGGCCGGTCCTTCACCTGCGGTTCGGTCTCGAGGAGCTGGAAGATGCGCTCCGCGGCCGAGCTGCCGTGGAGGATCTCGTTGAAGAGGGAGCTGAACTCGAAGATCGGCCCGAAAAACATCCCCAGGTAAAGGACGAAGGCGGCGAGCACGCCGACCTCGATCTCGCCGGCGGCGACCAGATGCCCGCCGTAGAAGATGATGACGGCGGTGGCGGCCACGTAAAGCGTCCGCACGAAGGGGGAGTAGAGGTTCCAGACCACCGAGGCGTGGCGGACGTTGTCGGCGTGGCGGCGCGCCAGCCCCGAGTAAATGAGCAGGTTGCGGGCCTCGCGGGCGAAGGCCTGGGTCACCTTGATCCCGGAGATGCTCTCGGCGACGTTGGCGGTGAGGACGGCGAGAGACTCGCGGCACCGCCGGTAGGCCACCAGCCCCTTGCGGCGGAAGATCTCCGAAGCGATGAGGAGCGGCGGCACCAGCGCCACGATCACCAGGCAGAGCTTCCAGCTGTACAAGGCCATGCTCACCCCCGAAAGAAGCAGGTAAAAGGTGCCGTTGAGGAGGGTGATGGGGCCCCAGACCATGGGGTGTTCCATGGCGGCGACATCGCGGTCGGCGCGGGAGATGATCTTCCCCGCCTTGGTCTTGTCGAAGTAGCTCATCGACAGGAACTGGACGTGGGTGAAGACGGCGCGCCGCAGGTCGTTCAAGATGCGCTGTCCGGCGGTCATGTTGGTGCGGAACTGGATAAAATCGAAAAGCCAGCAGAGGACGTAGAGCAGCACCAGGGCGCCGGTGAGGAGGAAGAGCTCGGCATGGTCGCGCGCCGGGATGCCGTGGTCGATGACGCGCTTCACGATATGCGGCCCGCCGACGCGGGCGCTGACGAAGAGGAACTCTAGCCCCATCATGCCGAGGAACAGCCGGCGGTACGGCTGGATGAACCGGAACAAGCCGCGCGCCAGCTTCCGGCTCGGCGGCGCCATCGCCAGCTCTTCCTCGAGGTCGGCGTTTCCGGTCATACGGCCGCTCCCGCCGCGCCGGCGGTGATTTGCACCTGCATCTCGTAAAGCTGCCGGTAAAGGGGGCAGATCTCGAGCAGCTCCGCGTGGGCGCCGATGGCGGCCACCTTGCCGCGGTCAAGGAAGACGATATGGTCGGCGTGGACGACCGAGGAGAAGCGCTGGGCGATGATGATGGTGGTGCGGCCGCGCGACAGCGCCGCCATGGCGGCCTGCAGCTTCTTCTCGGTTTCGGCGTCGACGCTGGCGGTGCAGTCGTCCATGATGAGGAGGCGGGGATTCATGAGGAAGGCCCGCGCGATGGAGATGCGCTGCTTCTGCCCGCCGCTCAAGCTCATGCCGCGCTCGCCGATGATGGTGTCGTAACCCGCCTCGAGGCCGGCGATGAAGTCGTGGATCTGCGCCGCCCGGGCGCAGCGCTCGATCTCCTCCCGGGCGGCGTCCGGCCGCCCGAAGGCGATGTTCTCGGCGATCGACATCGAGAAGAGGAAGGTGTCCTGGAAGATCGGGCTGACCACCCGCCGCAGTTCGGCGAGGGGGACATCCCGGATGTCCACCCCATCGATGAGGATCCGCCCTTCCTGCACCTCGTAAAAGCGCGGGATCAGGCTGGCGAGGGAGCTCTTGCCGCAGCCGGTGGGACCGACGATGGCGGTGCGCTTCCCCGGATCGATCCGCAGGCTGACTCCGCGCAACACGGGCGCGCCGGGCTGATAGGCGAAGTGGACGCCGTCGAGGACCACCTCGCCCCTGCCCCCCTCGGGAAGGGGCTTGGGGGCAGCCGGCTCCTTGACGTGCGGCTCGGCATCGAGAACGGTGAAGAAGCGGTCCCCTCCCGAGGCCGCCTCCTGGAGCGTCTGCACCACGCGGTTGAGCATGCGCAGGACGTTGGAGATCTTCGAGAGGTAGAAGATGGCGGCGGCGATCTGCCCGACCCTGATGGCGCCGCTTCCGGCCAGCAGCGCCCCGCCCAGGAGGGTGATGGGGATCGCCAGGTTGAAGAGCGTTCCGGCCAGGGGGAGGTTCAAGGTGAAGGTGCGGACGGTGAGGAGGCTGCGCTCGAGAAAGGTCGAGGTCTCGCGGCTGAACTTCTCGATCTCCGCCGGTTCGCGGGCGAAGGCCTTCACCACCCGCACGCCCGAGATGTTCTCCTGCAACACTCGCGTCACGCAGTCGTACTGGTCGCTGGCGGCGCGGGAAAGCTGCCGCATGCGCTCGGCGGCGCGGACGACGATCGCCGCCGCGAAGGGGAAGGTCGAAAAGGAGAGCAGCGCCAGCCGCCAGTCGGTAATGAGGATCAGGACCAGGGCGCCGGCCACGAGGATGACGATTTCCGCTCCCAGGAAGATGGTTTCGGCGTAAAGGGTGTGGACGTGGTAGACATCCCGCGTCGCCTTGGTGATGAGGTCGCCGGAGTGGTTGGCATCGTGGTAGCGGAAGCACAGGCGCTGGATGGCGTCGTAAAGCCGGATGCGGATGTCGCAGAGCACCTCGGTGTTGAGCCGGGTGCGCAGGAACTCCTTGCGGAAGTTGAGCGCCTGGCCGAGGAGGCCCGCGGCCAGGAAGGCCAGGCCGTAAGCGACGACCCCGGAAAAGTGCTGGTCGCGCGAAGAAGCTTCCGAGGCCGTGCCGAAGGCCACCAGGAGGTCAATGGTCTTCCCGAGGATGGCCGGGCCCGCCAGCTCGCAAAGGAGGACCAGGAAGAGGTAGAGGTAGACCCGGATGAGGAGCCCCCGGTGGGGGCGGACGAAGCTCAAGATGCGGCGCAGGATCCGCGCCATGGAGACCGTGGACTGCCCCGCGGCCTTCTCTTCGCTGTCCTTCTTCGTGCTTTCGGAGCTTGGCATGACCGGAGTTGCAATCAAAAAAGCCTAGACTATCCTGGAGTTGTTCAAGAGCAAGATAAATACGAGGTCTACTACTGGTGCGAGGTCTGCGCCATCAAGGGGCTAAAACCCGGACCTTGCGCCTGCTGCCAGGCCCCGGTGGAGCTGCGAGAAATTCAGTTTCCGCAGAACAGCTCGTCCGGGGTCGAATCGAAGCCTCTCTCGCCGTAGGGGGCCGCCAGGGTCCCCTGGCCGAGGAAGAGGCTCTGCAGCATGGCGATGGAATCGGCCATCTCGAGCCGGCCGTTGTCATCGGCATCGGCCGCATCCTGGCAGTAGGGGGCGGGGCCGCCGAGGTAGAGGAAGCCCAGGAGGCCGATCGGATCGGACAGGTCGAAGGCCTGGTCATTGTTCACGTCGCCGCGGCTGAAGCTGGCATCGTGGGGATCGGTGATATCGGGAGCGGCTTCCCCTGTGTTTTCAGCCATCTCGGCCGCGTCGGCGACAATGGCGGTGTCGCTTCGATCCTCCGGATCGAGCGCCAGGAGGCCCCCAGCCCCTATCTGCCTGTCGGCGCCCATCTGCCCATCAGGGGCCGGCTGCCCGCCAGCGGTATTGTCGCCGGTATCATCGTCGGCGGGAGGCTTGGGAAGCCCCCTTATTTCGGTGAGCTTGCCGGAGAGGACGGTCTTGCCGGCCGCATTGACGATGGAAAATTCAGTGTCAACCAGGTCGGCAATGCTGGCGGCGTCAAACGGCAGCTTGTCGCCATATGCTCGCGGTTGAGGAGGAAGAGGCCGAATCCCCTGGCCTTGGTATCCACCGCGGGAGTTTCTTGATCGCCCGTCAGCGGGGCGCTGAAGACTCGCGGCACCACATTCATGACGTCGCGGGTCGTGATGCTGCCGATCTTGACCGTCTTATCCCCCTTGGTGGCGTTGACGTCATAGGTCGCGCCGGGATCGAGCTTGCGGACGTGAACGTGGATGACCGAACGGCTTTCCGTATCGGTTCCCCAGCTAAAGGCCGAGGAGGTGGAACCCGCAGTCCACGTAGATCACCTCGCCGGTGATGCCGCTCGAGAGCGGGCTGGCCAGGAAGAGGGCGGTGTGGGCCACCTCCTCGATCTCGACGTTGCGCCGGAGCGGCGCCTTTTCGGCCACGTGCGCGAGGATGTTGGTGAAGCCGGAGATGCCGCGGGCGGCCAGGGTGTTGATGGGGCCGGCGGAGATGGCGTTGACGCGGATGCCCATGGGCCCCAGGTCGTTGGCCAGATAGCGGACCGAGGACTCCAGGGCCGCCTTGGCGACGCCCATGACGTTATAGCCCGGCACCACCCGCTCGCCCCCCAGATAGGTCATGGTGAGGATGCTGCCCCCGCTCGCCATCAGGGGGGCCGCCTCGCGGGCGAGGAGGGTCAAGGAATAACTGCTGATCTCCTGGGCCAGCAAGTAGCCGGCGCGGGAGGTGTTGATGAACTGTCCTTCCAGGTCCTCGCGGTTGGCGAAGGCGATGGAGTGCACCAGGAAGTCCAGGGTCGAGAAGGTCTCGCGCAGGCGGTCGAAGACCTCCTTGACTTCCTCGTCGCGGGTGACGTCGCACGGCAGGAGGAGCGGCTCGCCCGGCAGGGTCCGGGTCAGCTCCTCCACCTTCTCCTTGAGCTTTTCTCCCTGATAGGTGAAGGCCAGCCGCGCCCCCGCCCGCGAGCAGGCCTGGGCGATCGCCCAGGCAATGCTGCGCTTGTTGGCGACGCCGAAAATGAGGCCCTTTTTGTCCTTCAGCAAGTTCTCAAGCACCGGTCGTTCCCCTACGATTTTGCAGGCGAAGCCCGCAGTATGAGTCTCGAAGTTGGCTCGTTGCCGGCAGCGTCGCGCTGCCGCGGCGGAGAATTGTAACCCCGGGAGCGCAAAAAAATCCAATTTTCACCGGAATTTTATATTGTTTCCTTCTCCCCGATTGATTATATTTTTCTCATTCTTGGACCCAAACTGGATCTGGCAGGCGAAGAACCATTTCTCGCTTGCCCGCTCTCTTGATTGAAGGCTGCCATGTTGATTTACAGCGAGCTTTTCAGAAAGGCCGTGAGAAACAGACCGTTGACCTGCGTTGCGTGGGTGGGGAGGCCAGCTTAACCTGAAATATTCACCGCCACTAGAATAAATTCCAGGCACAGAAGGCTGGACCCACCGCCGCTCATGGTAGTGGGTTTTTTTATTTCCCAAAATGGCCGGCGGCCGAGGCCGGTCGGGAGCGAGGTTCAACAGAAATGGTTGAAATGTTAAGCCCTTTGCGGATTTTCGAGGAGCGAGGCGTGGAAGACATCAAGATCCTCAAGCAGGCGCTGCCTTACATCAAGCAGTATCGCGACGCCACCTTCGTCATCAAGCTGGGCGGGGAGCTGATCACCGATCCCGCTCGGCTGGACATGCTGGCCGCCGACCTGTCCCTGCTGTTTCAGCTCAACATCCGGACGGTCATCATTCACGGCGGCGGTCCGCAGCTCTCCCAGACCGCCGAGCGCCTCGGCATCACCAGCGAAAAGGTCAACGGCCGGCGCATCACCGACGACCGCATGCTCGAGGTGGCCAAGATGGTCTTCGCCGGCACCATCTCGACCGACATCCTTGCCCACCTGCGCCGCCACGGCTGCCCCGGGGTGGGGATGTCCGGCGTCGACGGCGACCTCATCCAGGCGACGCGGCGCCCCAAGAAGAAGATCATCGATGAAACCACCGGGCAGGAGCGCGAGGTCGACTTCCAGAACGTCGGCGACATCCAGGCGGTGAAGCCGAAGATCCTCCAGGTGCTCCTGGAAAACCGCTTCGTGCCGGTCATCGCCTCCCTGGGGGCCGATGAAAACGGCCAGGTGCTCAACATCAACGCCGACACCATCGCCGCCGAGATCGCCGCCAAGCTGGAGGCGGAAAAGCTTTTCTTCCTCACCAACGTCAACGGCGTGCTCAAGGAGCTCAACGACCCCAACAGCCGGTACTCGTACTTGACGGTCGAGCAGGCGGAGGATCTGGTCACCAACCGGCAGGTGAGCGGCGGCATGCTCCCCAAGCTGAATGCCGCCCTGCAAGCGGTGCGCAAAGGGGTGACCCGGGCCCACATCATCAACGGCATCTCGGATAACGCCCTCCTTTACGAAGTCTTCACCCGCAAAGGCCTCGGCACCATGATCGTCAACAAGGAGGAGGAAGCGGCTTATCTGACCGAGGGTTAGAGACCCAACCTTTCGGCCGCCTTCGGCGGGACACGACGAATTCAACCGGTAAGCGAATCTTATTTGAACCGCAAAGACGCAGAGAGCGCAGAGCATGAAAAAGAAGAGGGGAAAAATATTTTCAATTTCATCTTCTCTTAAATCTTCTTTGCGTCCTTTGCGTCTTTGCGGTTAATTGAATTCTTTTACAATTCTTTTTTTGGTTTGACCTATGCGCCACGGACGCTTCGAAAAGGACCTCAACGCGCTGATGCGCCGGCTCAACGCCTCCATCGGCTTCGACCGCCGGCTCCATGCCGAGGACCTCCGCGGCAGCCTGGCCTGGGCGGAGGCGCTGCAGCGCTCCGGCCTGGTGACGGCGGACGATCTGAAGCGGATCCAGGATGGCCTCGGCCGGATCCAGCAGGAGATCGACGAGGGGTCGTTCGCCTTTGCGGAGGAGCTGGAGGACATCCACATGAACGTCGAGGCGCGCTTGACGGCCCTAGCGGGCGCGGCCGGGGAGAAGCTCCACACCGGGCGCAGCCGCAACGACCAGGTGGCGACCGATTTCCGGCTGTACGTCAAGGGGGCGGCGGGGGAGGCGATGGAGCGGATCGCCGCGTTGATGCGTGCCCTGGTCCGGGCGGCGGAGCGCGAGTTCGGCGTGGTCATTCCGGCCTACACGCACCTCCAGCGGGCCTTGCCGGTGCTCTTTTCGCACCATCTCATCGCTTACGTCGAGATGCTGGGGCGCGACCGCAAGCGCTTCCTGGCGGCGCGGGAGGCGGCCGATGTGTGCCCCCTGGGCAGCGGCGCCTGCGCCGGCAACCAGTTCCAGGTCGACCGGGAGTTCCTGCAGCGCCGGCTCGGTTTCGGGGACCTGACCCGGAACTCCATGGATGCGGTGAGCGACCGGGACTTCGCCGCCGATTATCTCTACGCCGCGGCGCTGCTCCTCGTGCATCTCTCGCGCTTCGCCGAGGACCTGATCCTCTGGACGTCGAGCGAGTTCGGCCTGGTCCGCCTCGACGACTCGGTGACCACCGGCAGCTCGATGATGCCGCAAAAGCGCAACGCCGATGCGGCGGAGCTGGCGCGCGGCAAGGCCGGCCGCGTGTCCGGGCGCCTGGTCGGACTGCTCATGACCATGAAGGGCCTGCCGCTCACCTACAACAAGGACCTGCAGGAGGACAAGGAGCCGGTTTTCGACGCGGCCGACACCCTGGAGCTCATCCTGCCGGTCTTCCAGACCATGGTGGAGACCATGGCGGTGAGCGTGGAGCGGGCGCGGGCCTTGCTGCGCGGCGGCTTCCTCGAGGCCACGGCCGTGGCCGACTACCTGACCCGCAAGGGGGTGCCGTTCCGGGAGGCGCATCGCCTCTCCGGCCAGGCGGTGCTGCGGGCGGAGAAGCTGGGGCTGGACCTCCCGGGCCTGCCGCTGGAGGAGTACCGCGCCCTGTCCCCGCACTTTGGCCAGGATCTCTATGGGAAGATTTCCCTGGAGGCCGCGCTCCAGGACAAGACTGTCACCGGCGGCACCGCGCCGGAGCGGGTGCGAGAAGAAATCGAGCGTTGGAAGAAAGAGCTAGCCATATCCTGAACGGATTTCTGCTGAACTTGTTCCTGAACTTGGCGGAAGGAAGATGACCGTGAACGACAAAAAAATCGTCGTCCTGGCTTATTCGGGCGGTCTGGACACCTCTTTTTGCATTCCTCACCTGAAGGAAGCTCACGGCTACGAGGTGATCTCGGTGACCGTCAACACCGGCGGCTTCGGCCCCGGCGAGCTGGAGAAGATCGAAAAACGCGCTCGCTCCCTGGGGGCGCTGGAGCATCGAACCGTCGACTACCGCGGCGTGGTTTTCAACCGCTATGCCGCTTATCTCATCAAGGGGAACGTTCTGCGCGGCGGCGTCTACCCGCTGTCGGTGGCTGCCGAACGGGCGGCGCAGGCGGAAGCGGTCGCCAAGGTCGCCGGGGAGGTGAAGGCCGCCGCCGTGGCCCACGGCTCGACCGGAGCCGGCAACGACCAGGTGCGCTTCGACATCGCCTTCCAGGTATTGCTTCCGGGGGTGAAGATCCTGGCTCCCATCCGCGAGCTCAAGCTCAGCCGCAAGGAGGAGTACGAGTACTTGAAGGCCAGGGGGCTCCAGATCGACAAGAAGTCCGAGGAGTACTCGGTCAACACCGGCCTCTGGGGGGCCACCATCGGCGGCGGGCCGACCCACGACAGCTGGAAGGAGATCCCCGACGAGGTGTACGCCCAGGCCGCTGGCGGGGCGCCGCAGGAGGGCCGCGAGTACGTGGAGATCGGCTTCCAGAAGGGGGTGCCGGCGTCGCTCGACGGCCGGAGCCTGGAGGGCATCCGCATCGTCGAGGAGCTGGGCCGGCTGTGCCAGCGCTTCGGCGTCGGCCGCGGCATCCACATCGGCGACACCGTTCTCGGCATCAAGGGGCGCATCGCCTTCCAGGCCGGGGCCGCCGTAGTGCTCATCCACGCCCACCGGGAGCTGGAGAAGATCACCACCACCCAGTGGCAGCGGTTCTGGAAGGACCACCTGGCCGACTTCTACGGCAAGCTGCTCCACGAAGGGCTGGTCTTCGAGCCGGCGCTGCGCGACATCGAGGCGCTCCTCGACCGCTCGCAGGAGACGGTGACCGGCGAGGCGCGGGTGCGCCTGGAGAAGGAGCGCTTCCAGGTGGTGGGGGTGCGCAGCCCCTGTTCCATGATGGATGCCGCCAGCGGCGTCTACGGGGAGATGCCCAAGCTCTGGACCGGCGACGACGTCAAGGGCTTCAGCATCATCTCCGGCATTCCCGCGCGGCTCTACCGGGGAGCGCGCCAGCATGGGGCCTCTCGAGAGTCGCGCTGACCATGCCCACCCTCCGCGTCAACAAGATCGCCTCGGTAGCCTACCGCTTGAACCTCTCCAGGAAGCTGGAGATCACCGAGGACCTCGAGCCGGCCAGCGGCAACGTGGTGGTGGTCAAGGTGCTCAGCGAGAAGCGGGTCTACAACGAGCTGGAGCTGGAAAACGGCCGCCTGTCGCGGCTGTCCCTCGGCAACATCATCGTCGGCGCCCTCGGCCGCCGCCGGGCCTTGCAGGGCTTCGTCGGCGAGGTGCCGGAGTCGATCAAGGTCGGCGACACCCTGCATCTCCTCAACATGGGCGGGGTGATCGGCTTTTCGCACCACGTCCACAAGGACCTGGGCCATGCCGCCGCGGTGGAGGTCCTGGGGATGGCCGTCAAGGACGGCCGCATCGTCAACCTCCGCGACGCGGTCATCCCGGCGGTGGAAAGCTTGAAGGGCCTCGCTGTGCCGCCGGTCGTCATGGTCTCCGGAAGCTGCATGAACTCGGGAAAGACCTTCGCCGGCTCGCAGATCATCCAGGAGCTGTCCAAGAACGGCCTGGCGGTGCACGGCGCCAAGCTCAGCGGCGTCGCCTGCCGGCGCGACCAGATCACCATGGAGGACCACGGCGCCTTGCGCACCGCTTCCTTCCTGGAGGCGGGTATTCCCTCGACCGCCGGGCTCGATCCCGAGACCATGGTGCGGGTGGCGCGCACGGTGCTCGGTAACTTGCTCGACGGCGGGCCCGAGGTGATCATCATCGAACTGGGCGACGGCATCATCGGCGATTACGGCGTCATGCCCATCCTCGAGGACCCGGAGATCGGCGAGCGGGTCAAGGTGCACCTTTTTTGCGCCGGCGACCTGGTGTCGGTCTGGGGAGGGCATCGCTTCCTCGCCGACCGGAAGATTTCGATCAGCCTGGTCTCCGGGCCGGCGACCGACTCTCCGGTGGGGGTCGAGTACATCCAGAGGACCTTCGGGCTGCCGGCCGTGAACGCCCGCCTCCATCCCAAGGTGCTCGGCGCTGAGGTGTTGAAGCAGCTCCACGAGGCGACCGGTGGCGCCCTTCCTGCCGACCGGCGCGAGAGAGGCGTTGAAAGGGTGGAAGTGGGGGCGGCCAGGAACCGGAACGAGGGAAAAAACCGGGAGAATAAAGACAGCCAAGACAGCCAGGAGATCGAGGGCAAGGGAAAGTAGAAGTCATGTCCATGCAGCGGAAAATCGGCGTCGGGATCATCGGAGGGTCGGGGTATATTGGCGCGGAGATCCTCCGCTACCTGGCGGTCCACCCTCAAGTCGAGGTGCGCTGGGTCACCGCCAACACCAAGGCCGGCGAGGAGGTGGGGGCTCTGCTCCCCAACTTGCGGGGGTACTTCAACCTCCGCTTCCTGCCCATGGAGGGGCTGCCGGCCGACCTCGGCGGCGCCGCGGCGGTTTTCGTCGCCCTGCCGCACAACCAGTCGCAAGAGGTCATTCCGGATCTTGCCTCCCGATTCCCGGAGGTCCGCTTCATCGACATGGGCGGCGACTTCCGCACTCCCGACCCGGAAGGCTACAAGAAGTATTACGGCGAGGCGCACGCCGCGCCGCAGTGGCTCGAGCGCTTCGTCTACGGCTTCACCGAGTTCCAGCGCCCCCGCATCGCCTCGGCGCGCTTCATCGCCAACCCGGGCTGTTTCGCCACCTCGCTCCTCCTCGCCCTCGCGCCCCTCGCCCGGGCGGAGAAGCTCCGAGGGAGCGTCTTCGCGACTGGCGTCACCGGCTCCTCGGGGGCGGGGAACGCGCCGGCGCAGACCACCCATCACCCGGAGCGGGCCGCCAACTTCCGCTCTTACAAGCCGCTCGCCCACCAGCATCTCCTCGAGGTGAACGGTTTCCTGCGCGCCTTGACCTCGGCGCCGTTCCAGCTCCACTTCGTCCCCCAGTCGGGGCCATTCGTGCGCGGCCTCTTCACCACCGTCTTCGCGCCCGGGCTGGGCCTGGCCGACCTCGAGGCCGTTTACCGCGAGGCCTTCGGAAAGGAGCCGCTGATCGCCATCGACCAGGGCTCTCCCGACCTGCGCTGGGTGCAGGGGACGCCGCGCTCGCATATCGGCCTCGCCGCCGAGAAGGACCAGGGGGTGGTGTTCGTGGCCATGGACAACCTGGGAAAGGGGGCCGCCGGCCAGGCGATCCAGAACCTGAACTGCATGTTCGGCATGGAGGAAACCACGGGCTTGATGCTGCCAGGAGGATTCGTGTGATGGCCCCGCCAACGGCGAACCAGGAATTGCAGGCTCTCATCGAGCGGGAGAACAAGTACGTCCTCCCCACTTACGCCAAGCACCCGCTGATTCTGGGCCGCGGGGAAGGATGCGACGTCTTCGATTCCCAGGGAAAGCGCTACCTCGATTTCTACGGCGGCCACGCGGTCTGCATTCTCGGCCACTCCCACCCCAAGTGGGTTGAGGCCGTGAGCCGGCAGGCCCGCGACCTGGGCTTTTACTCGGGGGTCTGCTACCACCCGGCGCGCGCCGCCGCTGCAGAGCACCTGGTCACGAAGAGCTACCCGAGCATGGCGCAGGTGTTCTTCTGCAACTCCGGCACCGAGGCCAACGAGACGGCCCTCAAGCTGGCGCGGCGGTTCACCGGCCGCGGCCGGGTGATCGCCATGCTGGAGGGTTTCCACGGCCGCACCATCGGTTCCTTGAGCGCCACCGGCATCGAGAAGCTGCGCGCCGCCTACCCGGAGAACCTGGCGCGCCTCACCGACTTCGTCCGGCTGGGGGACCTGGAGGCGGTCCGTTCCCTGAACCCCAACCAGACGGCCGCCATCATCCTCGAGCCGGTGCAGAGCATGGCCGGGGTGCGCCTGGCCCCGCCGGAGTATTACCGCGGCCTGCGCGAGCACTGCAGCCGGCACGGCATCGTCCTCATCTTCGATGAGGTGCAAACCGGCGCCGGGCGCACCGGCAAGTGGTTTGTCGGGGCGCACTGGGAGGTGGAGCCCGACCTGGTGACCTGCGCCAAGGGCATCGGCGGCGGATTTCCGGTGGGGGCGGTGATCGTCTCCAAGGCCATCGCGGCCACGGTCAAGTACGGCGACCACGGCAGCACCTTCGGCGGCGGGCCGCTGGCGGCGCGCGCTGTGCAGGCCACTTTCTCGATCCTGGAGGAGGAGAAGGTGGTCGAGCGGGTGGCGGCCCAGTCCCGCGAGGCCATTCGCCAGTTGAAAGCCTGGGCCGGAAAGGGGATCATCCAGGAGGTGCGCGGCCTCGGTTACCTGATCGGCATCGAGTGCCAGGTGCCCGGGAAGGACGTGGCCGCCCGACTGCGCGAGAAAGGCGTCCTCGCCGGCACCTCCGACGACCCGAACACCTTCCGCCTGCTGCCGCCCCTGGTGGCCGGCGCGGCGGAGTGGGACCGGTTCTTCCAGGCCTTCGAGCCGCTGGCGCTGGGAAAGGAATGAGGCCGAAGATCTAGTAAAATTTTCAAAAGAGGACAAGAGCCAGAGGAATTTTGAGGTACTGTCATCATGCGTCACTTCTATCGACTGAGCGAATTTTCCATGGAAGAGGTCCAGCGGTTCCTCCAGCGGGCCGCCGAGTTCAAGCTCAATCCTTACTCCAATTGCCTGGACCGCCGGCAGCTCGCCTTGATCTTTCTCAACCCCTCCCTGCGCACCCGCTGCTCCTTTGAAGTGGCGATCCGCCAGATGGGCGGAGGCTTTTCGACCCTGGAAGGGCAGAGCCTGTGGAAGCTCGAGACCCAGTTCGGGGTGCGCATGGACGAGGACAAGACCGAGCACGTCAAGGAGGCGGTGGGGGTGCTGTCGCGGTACTTCGATGGCCTCGGCCTGCGCTCCTTCGCGCGCGGGGAGAACAAGGAGGAGGACCTCGCCGACCGCACCTTCACCACCTTCATGGACCACTCCCAGGTGCCGGTCTTCAACATGGAGTCGGCGAGCTACCACCCCTGCCAGGCGCTGGCGGACCTGATGACCCTTCAAGAGCTCTTCGGCGGCCTCAAGGGCCGTCGCCTCACCATCATCTGGGCGCAACATCCCCTGTCGCTGCCCATGGCCGTTCCCAACTCCATCCTGCTCGCGGCCACGCAGATGGGCATGGATGTCACCTTGGGACATCCCCAGGGCTTCGAGATCCAGCCCGGCATCCTCTCCATGGCCGAGGTGCTGGCGGAGCGGTCGGGAGGGAAGCTGCGCATCATCAACGACCGGGAGGAGGCCGTCCGGGACACCGAGGTGATCTACGCCAAGGCATGGGGCGGCTTGAGCCGGTACGAGGACCCGGAAGGGGAAAAGGCGCTGCGGCAGCAGCATCAAAACTGGATCGTCGACTCGGAGCTGATGGCGCTCACGCGCCGGGCCTACTTCATGCACTGCCTGCCGGTGCGCCGCAACGTGGTGGTCACGGACGAAGTCATCGACTCCGCCCGCTCGGTCATCTTCCATCAAGCGGAAAACCGCTTGCACGCTCAAAAGGCCATTCTGGAGTGGATCTTTTCATGAAAAAGTGGTGCATCCTGGCCATCATCCTCGGACGCGGCCCCCTCGAGGCGGCGGCGCCGCCCTTGGGCTGGGGGATTCCGGCCGACTGCCTGGTCTACTTCCACTTCCAGGAAACCCCGCGCTGGCGGCAGCTCCGGCCTCGCTGGCAGGGGATCTTCAAGGCGCTCGAGGACGGCAGCTTCTGGGATGGGCTGGTGGAGTCCGCCATGGAAGTCGGCCTCAACCCCAAGGAGCGGGAGGCGCGAAAGAAGGAAATCGAGTCCTGGGGCGAGCTCCTCGCGGCGGTGGAGTGGAGCCGGCTCCTCGAGAGGGAGGTGGCCCTGGGGGTGCGCTCGGAGATCTCCCGCGACCTGACGGAGGTGCTGGCCCTCTTCCGGGTCGCTCCGGAAGAGCGCGCGCGCCTCTCCTCCCAGCTCCAGGCGGCCCTCGAAGGGCTGGCGGCGGTGCGCCCCGAATTCGAGATCGTCAAATCGGAGCGGGATGGCGGCACCTTTTACCTCCTGAGCTCGGCGAAGGAGCGGGTGGTGCAGCTCTGTCTGGGCAGCCGCGACGATGTGATCGCCATCGGGACGTCGGCGCGCCTCATGCGCTGGTCGATGCAGCTCCTCGATGAGAAGGCGAGCGGACGGGGGATCGTCTTCGAGCCGGATTATGACCAGGCCATGGGGGCCCTGCTTGACAGCGGGGCGGCGGAGCGCGACTTCGAGCTCCTGGTCCGGCCGCCGATCTACTTCAACCAGCTCCGGGAGGTCGCGAAAGTCCTGCGTCCCGAGGAGCTGAAGGATGAGGAAGCGGAAGCGGCCGTGCGCGAGCAGGTGGAGCGCCGGATCAAAGCTCTGGATCTGATCGAGTGGGCCGGGTTGGCGGGAAGCTTCGACGGCCAGTCCATCCAGGCGCGATTCCAGATATTGCTGGCCCGGGAAGCCGAGGCCCGAGGCTTCTACAAGGCCTTCGGGCTGCAGCCGCCGCTCGAGGACCTCTCCCGCCTGGTGCCGAAGGAGGCCGGCTCGTTTTTCCTCTGGAGCGGCCTCGATTGGGCGCAGCTCTTCAAAGCCCTTTCCGGCCTCTTGCCGGAGGAGGAGCCGGGGGCGAAGGCGAAAAGGAGATCCCAGCTCCAGAAGAAGGTTCTCGAGCTCGCCCAGCTCCTCGAAGGCCGCATGGCGCTCTTCACCCTCCCGGGCACGCCCCCGGCCATTGAATCTGCGGCGCTCCTCAAGCTGCGCGACCAGGAGGGGGCTGCTTCAAAGCTCGAGGAGGCGGTCGGGGCCATCCGGGCTGTTTTGCCGGGAAACCGCTGGCGCTCCGAAATGGAAGACAGCGGCCGGGGGCCCGCCTGGACCTTGCGGGAAGGAGACCGCGCCGCCCTCGTCCTGGCGCGGCGCGCCGGCGAGCTGGTGGCCGGAACCTCCGCGGCCGCGGTGGAAAAGGCCCGCCGGCCCGATGATCAGGAGGCGGCGAAAGACCCGGCGAAAAATCCCCTCCTCGAGCGCTTTCCGGCCACCGGCGAAGGGGTCCTCCATGGAGCGCTGCTGGCCGATTTCAACGAAGCCGTGGCGCTGGGCCGGCTGTTTCACGGATTGCTTTCGAGCGGCAATCCGGAGAGCCTCAAGGAATGGCTGGCCCCGGAACCTCCCAAGCCTTCGCCGCTCCGCGAAGCATGCCGGTTCATCGAGCGGGTGAGCGGCACCCTCCGCCGGCAAGGAGGGGCCTATCGCGGGCAGCTCGAGCTCCGGCTGCACGCGGAAAAGGGCGAAAGGGGCGGCAAGAAAGATTTTTAGGGCCTAAAAAAAACCCTTCCAAAGTAATAAAATGAACCGCAGAGGACGCGGAGATCGCAGAGAAGAGAAAAGATTAAATTATTTTATTTTTTTCTCGGCGTCCTCTGCGCTCTCTGCGGTTAATTACCTCTCCCTGGTATTCGTTGGTTCCAAGTTCCGCGCAGCGGTCAAAGGGCCGCGGATGATCTCCACCGCCCGGCGGTGCCGCGCGAGATCGATGCCGGTCTCGATCCCCATGGCGTGGAGGGTCTCGACCAGGAGGGCGGTGTCGAGGTTTCCCGACGCCCCCGGCGCGAAGGGGCAGCCGCCGAGCCCGCCGGCGCTCGCATCGAACTCGACGATCCCCCGCTCCAGGCCCACCAGGGCGTTGGCCAGGGCCCGCTTGTAAGTGTCGTGGAGGTGGAGCGCCAGGCCGGAGAGCGCGGAGCTTTCCCCTTCCGGCGGCGGGCATTTCTCCTCGATGGCATCGAGCAGCCGGTCGATGGAGAGGGGATCGGCAACGCCCAGCGTGTCGCCCAGGGAAAGGTTGTCGATGCCGAGGCCGCGCAGGCGGCTCGCCAACGCCGCGGTTTTCTCCGGGGCGGTCTTGCCTTCGAAAGGGCAGGCCACGGCCGTCGAGATGTATCCCCGCAGCCGCAGATTCTCCTGCCGGGCCCGGCGGACTACGGCCTCGAGCTTCTTCAGGGACTCCTCGATGGAGGCGCCGGTGTTTTTACGGCTGAAGGTGTCGCTCGCGGCGGTGAAGACGGCAATGGATCGAGCGCCGGCCCTCAAGGCGCGCTCCAGGCCACGCTCGTTGGGAACAAGAACGGTGAATACGACCTCCGGGCGCGGTTGGAGGCGTCTCAAGACCTCCTCGCCATCGGCGAGCTGTGGCACCAGGTCCGGCCGCACCATGGAGGCGACTTCGATGTGGCGGTGGCCGGCCTCGGCCAGAGCCTCGATGAAGCGGACCTTGTCCTCCGTCGGCACCACCCGAGGCTCGTTTTGCAGGCCATCGCGCGGCCCGACCTCGACCAGGCGCACGGCTCCGGGAAGGTGAGTTAGCACGCCCATGTCGTCAAGCTCGATAAAATTTCCAAAACATATTCAGCGGAGACAAGGCGGCATTCTACCCGGTAGCGATAAAAGAGTTGACAATGAAATTTTATTTTGACAATCGGGAAATCCCATGACTATCATAATATTAACCAATGAGAAGGTTCGGTAGGTGAAAGGGTTACCTTAAATTTGCCATTTTATACCGCTTTTTCCACGTTTTCATCCCAGCACCACGTAAGCTGCGGACCGCAATGGTTTTGAAGGTTGTTTTAATAAGGATTGAAACCATGAAACATCCAGGCGTCATCATCTCGTTATGCTTCGCAATCCTGGCTTTGCCTCTTCCAGGCAGCGCTCAGAACCTCGTCGTCAATCCCGGCTTCCAGGGTTCGGGCGGTTTCTGCGTGGGTGTTGTGGGGGGGACTGTCAACTGCCCGGGGGGAACCCCTGACGACTGGCGCCTCTTTGCGGTGGGCGATGACAGCTCCATCGAGCTCGAGATCGTGCCGCTCGCGGCCGGCGAGATCCACCCCGGCAGCCCCGAGACCAATGGGGTGCTGGTGCGCTTGAACGGTTCGGGCATTGACCAGGGTTTCGATAGTTTCTTCAAAGGCGTCATCCCGATCAAGGAGGGCCTTGACTACCACGCCGAATTCTACGTGAAAAGCGCCAACACGGACGACTCCGACCAGACCCTTGACTTCAATTTCATCCAATACGACCAGGCCTTGAGCTTGGATACCGTGAAGGATTTCGGCAGCGTGCCCGGCGCCAAGGCCACATCCGTGTGGAAGCTCATCACCGGACCCACCTTCCGCCCTGAACCTCCGCTGGTCCAGGGATTCATCGGCTGGCGAGTAAAGCAGGACGGGGGTGAGGACGCGATCCTGGTTGCCCTCCCTTCGGTAACCACCATGGGCGTCCAGGTACTGCCCACGAACCTCACGTGCGTCAAGGATGGCCGCGATGTGCGCCTGGCATGGACGAACCACGCGGTTGCCGAGAGCTTGAAGGTGCTCCGAGATGGGATTGAGATCGCTTCGTTAGCCGTGGACGCGACAGCTTATGTAGATACGGCCGTCTCCCTCGGCGACCACACGTATCAGATCCTGGCGACCGCGGGTCCCCAATCGGGCGGCCCGAACTGCACGGTCACCATTTTTAACCCGCCGGCGCCCGGCGAGAGCGTGAGCGTCGACGTGGGAGCGATCGACGTTGAGAACGGTTTGCAAAACTCCGTTCGCGAGACGTTCTATGACGGCGAGTCGGAGGCGGTCACCTGCGGCCCCGAAGGAGACCGTCGCGATGCCCGGTTGAACTACGCCAGCGATGGCCCTAACCCGGACCCCCCCGATAACAACTATTACTTCACGGTCACCGATCCGGCAATGAAGGAGCAACGCACGTTCCGCCTGGACCTGGAGGTCTATGATGATCCCCGCTTCGCCGGACTGATCCTCTACCTCCAGTGGACTCACCGGAATTCAACGGGCCCCGCGGACTTCTCCAATACCTTCTTTCCGCCCACGGGGGCGCCGAAGGTGGAGCTCACCGGGAGCGGGAAGTGGGTCACGGCGACCTGGTTCATCGAGGATGCCGGTTTCCGCACCTTCATGCTGGCCAGGGCCGACTTCCGCGTCGGCGTAACGGGCAACGCGCGGCTGTGTTTGGACCGGGCCAAGCTCACCTTCTTTCCTGCGCCTGTTGATCTCAGGTGCAAGGCGAGGGCCGGCGACGTGACGCTCTCCTGGACGAATGCAGCCGCTTACGACGGGATCAGGATCCTCCGCGACGGCGCGGAGATCGCCTCGCTGCCCGGTGATGCCACCTCGTACATCGATCAGGGTCTGGCCGAAGGCGATCACAGTTATCAGGTTCAGGTCACGCTGGGGGGCGTCACTGGCGGGCCGAACTGCACGGCGACGGTGTACATCGTCGCGCCGGGAACGAAGGTGTCGGTCGACCTCGGCAGGATCGACGACGAGGATGGTCTGGCCAACGTGGTCCGCGAGGACCCCTCTGATGGCGAGAACGAGTCCACGACCTGCGGTCCTGCGGGCGACCGGCGCGAGGGCCGATCGAACTTTGCCGCCGTCGATCCGACGCCGGATGCTCCCGATACCATGTTCTATTTCACGTTGACGGACCTGGCCATGAAATCCCAGCCGAAGTTCGCGCTCAAGGCGACCGTGTACGACGATCCGGCGCGCGCCGGCGCGCCCATCGCGCTCCAATACACGGTGGCGGCATCGACCGGACCTGACGACCTCCCCAACACCTTTTTCCCGTTCGAAAAGCCGCCCCCCAAAGCGTTCGCAGGCTCGGGCAAGTGGGTCCCGCTCGAGTGGGAGATCACCGACGCCTGCTTCCGGAACTTTCAGAAAGGCGCCGCCGATTTCCGGCTCATGGTGACCGATGGCGGCCGCGTCTGCATTGACAAGGTCGAGCTGGTCTTCGTTGCGGAACCGCCACCTCTCAAGTTCAACTTCCACCGCGGCGACGCCGATCAAAATGCCGCGGTCGAGCTCACGGACGCGGTGCAGATCCTCACTTACCTGTTCCTGGGGACGCCGACGAATGTGCCCGAGTGCCTGGATGCCGCGGACGCGGACGACAACGGCGATGTCCAGCTCACCGATGCGGTGTGGATCCTCGGGTTCCTGTTCCTGGGGACCGATCCACCTCCCGCGCCCGGGCCGCACACCGCCCCCTGCGGCCCCGACCCGACCGAGGACGGACTGATCAACTCGGAGTGCAGATACGAGGGGTGCTGATCGGTTGACGAAGACTTCCAGCCGGACCGGCTCTTCGGCACGGTGCGAACCGTCAATCCCTTCCGGGAAATTGAAGCGGACCATCCCTGATCAGCGGGCGAACAGCTTCAGCTCCTCGAGCAGCTTCTCCAGGCCGCCGGGCTCGAAGGCGCCGCTGGCGCTGCGCAGGAGCTTGCCGTCCTTGAAGACGGCGGTGATGGGAGGGCCCTCGGCGCTCGAGCCGAGCTGCCGGGCGAGGGGGTCGAAGGGGCCGTTGTGGATGGTGATGGGGAAGTCGAGGCCGAACTTTTTCCGGCACTCCTCGGTTCTTTCCAGGGCGGTCGCGGCCGCGCTGTCGCCGCCGGCGCCGTCGACATTGAGGAGGATGATCTTCAGGCCATCGAGGGCGTGTTTCCTGGAGGCCTCCACGAACTGTGGAAGCTCGCCGAGGCAGGGGAGTCACCAGTTGGCCCAGACGTTCACCAGGGTGACGCCTTTCGAGCTCTCCAGTTGACGGACGACCTCGGCGGCGTCGCCGGTCCTTATCGGCGGCGGGGTTGGGTCCCCGAGGCCGCAGCCCAGGAGCGGAAAAACCAGCGGCAGGAGGAAACGGGATCGCTTCATGGGCTCCATCTCTTATTTCAGCTCCGCTTTTTTCTGTGGCGCCCAGGGAGGGGCCGCCTTGTCGAGGAAGGCCGCCAGCCCAGCCCGCCCCTCGTCCGAGGACCGCCCCCTGGCGATTTCCTCGGCGGTCCAGTCGGCCAGAATCTTGCCGCGCCGGCCCCCTTCCTCGATCTCGCGCAAGAGCTCCTTCACCTGCGCTTGCGCGTTTGGCCCGCCCTGGAGGAGGTCCTGGACCACCTTGGAGAGCACGCCGTTCAAGCTGGAGGGGTCGGCCACATGATGGACGAGGCCCATCTTGCAGGCTTCTTCAGCGGAAAACCTCCTGCCGGTGAGCATCAGCTCGCGGGCGCGGCTGAGGCCGATCTTGCGCGCCACGTAGGGCGCGATGACCGCCGGCAGGATGCCCAGCCGGACCTCGCTCAGGGCGAAGCGGCAGCCCGAATCCGCGACGGCGATGTCGCAGACCGCCGCCAGGCCGACGCCGCCGCCGAGGCAGTTGCCGTGAATGCGCCCGACCAGGGGCTTCGTGAGCCGGTCGAGGGCCTTGAAGAGCTGCGCCAGTCGCTTCGCCGACGCCAGGTTTTCCTCCCCATCTCCTTCCCCCAGGGCCAGCATCCAGTCGACGTCGGCGCCGGCGCAGAAAGAAGGCCCTTCCCCCTCGAGCACCACGACCCGCGCCTGCGGGTCCGAGCTCGAGGCGGCCGCCTCTTGTAAGAGGGCCTGGGCCAACTCCTCGTCGAAGGCGTTGTGCCTCTCGGGCCGGGAGAGCTGGAGATGGAGGACTTCGCCATCGAGCCAGCGCTTGAGGGGGGGCTTGTTCATGGCTCCTTCAGGTTATCGCTTGATTTATTAACTGAGGAATTTTTTGCGGATTCCGGCTCAACTGGGATCGAAAAGTAATTGCAAGTATTATACGAATTGTAAGTCCATAGGCGACAATTAACTGCGAAATTAAAGGCTTTTGCACATTTTGCGCGTCGAAGACGTCGCGCAAAATGTGCAAAAGACAAATTATTATCCAACGCTCACATCCGGAACACCCCAAATTGCCCCGCCTCCCGCGGCGCGGCGCAGACCACCCCCAGGGCCAGCCCCAGGGTGTCGCGGGTTTCCGCCGGATCGATCACCCCATCATCCCAGAGCCGGGCGGTGGAATAAAGAGGATTTCCCTCGCGCTGGTACTTCTCCAGGATGGGCTTGCGGATCTCTTCGATCTCCTCGGGCGAGAGCTTCTTCCCCTTGCGGGCCAGCTGCTCGATCTTGACGGTCGCGAGCACGTCGGCGGCCTGGTCCCCGCCCATCACCGAGATGCGGGCGTTGGGCCACATCCACAGGAAGCGCGGGTTGTAGGCGCGGCCGCACATGCCGTAATTTCCCGCCCCGAAGGAGCCGCCGGCGATCACCGTGAGCTTGGGGACGCCGGCGCAGGCGACGGCGTGGACCATCTTGGCCCCGTCCTTGGCGATGCCCCGCTCCTCGAACTCCTTCCCCACCACGAAGCCGGTGATATTCTGGAAGAAGATGATGGGCAGGCCGCGCGACTCGCAGAGCTGGATGAAGTGGGTCCCCTTGAGAGCGCTTTCCGAGAAGAGCACGCCGTTATTGGCGATGATGCCGGCGGGATATCCCCAGAGGCGCGCGAAGGCAGTCACCAGCGTCGGGCCGTAAAGCGCTTTGAACTCCTGCAAGTGCCCGCCGTCGACGATGCGGCTGAGCGGTTTGCGAATGTCGTAGCTCTTGCGGAGGTCGGCGGGGACAAAGTCGTAGATTTCCTCGGCCTGCCCGAGGGGCGGTTCCGGCGGAAAGGGGGGGTTCCCGCCGGAGAAGGGCGGGAAGGTGAGGGCGATCCGGCGGGCGAGCTGCAGGGCCTGCTCGTCGTTTTCCGCCAAGTGGTCGGCCACTCCCGAGCGGCGGCAGTGGACCTCCGCTCCCCCCAGCTCCTCGGCGGTGACGTCCTCCCCCGTCGAGGCCTTGACCAGCGGCGGGCCGCCCAGAAAGATCGTGCCGGTGCCGCGGACGATGATGGCCTCGTCGCTCATGGCCGGAATGTAGGCTCCTCCTGCCGTGCACGAGCCGAGCACCAGGGCGACTTGCGGGATCTTCTTGGCGGAGAGCCGGGCCTGGTTGAAGAAGATGCGCCCGAAGTGGTCGCGGTCGGGGAACACCTGGTCTTGCATCGGCAAAAAGGCCCCGCCCGAGTCGACCAGGTAAAAGCACGGCAAGCGGTTTTCCTCGGCGATCTCCTGGGCCCGCAAGTGCTTCTTCACGGTCATGGGGAAGTAAGTCCCTCCCTTGACCGTGGCATCGTTGGCGATGACCATCACCGGCCGGCGGTGAATGCGGCCGATGCCGGTGATCAGGCCGGCGCCGGGCGGCACCCCGTCGTAAAGGCCGCAGCCGGCCAGCGGGCTGAGCTCGAGGAAGGGGCTGTCCGGATCGAGCAGCCGCTCGAGGCGCTCCCGCGCCAGCAGCTTCCCTTGCTCCCGGTGGCGCTGGCGCGCCTCCGGAGGGCCCCCTTGAACGGCCTCGGCGCGCAGCCGCCGGAGCTCTTCGGCCAGCCGCCGGTGGGCGAGGCGGTTCTCGTCGTTTTCCATGGGGGGGATGTTAAAGGTTTCCGCCGCTGCTGTCCATGGCGTAATGCGGGCTTCGCCCGCAAGTGAGCTATCCGCACCTTCTCCGCAGAATGCGGAGAAGGTGCGGAGGAAGAATATAATCCGCAGAGCTTCCTTGATGGCCCACGCGAAGTGGGGGATACTGGTTGAAAGGGAAACATCCATGCGCCGCCAGTGCCCGAAGTGCCATTCCTTCAACGACGATTCCGCCGCTTTCTGCGCCCAGTGCGGCCACAAGGTCCTCGATCTCAAAGCCCCCCGCTTCGAGCCTTTGGACTCCCTCCAGGCAGGCCCTCGCCGGCCTGGGCGGCTGCCCGCGGCGCTCCGCTTGCTCGCCCTCACGAGCGGCGCCGTGCTGCTTTTGACGCTGGCGGTGATTCTCTGGCATCAAAGCGGGAGGGAGCTGCGAGTCCAGCCGCGCCGTCCGGAAACCCTCCCGCCCGCGAACGCGCCCGCGGCCGAGGTCGCCGCTCCTGGACCGGGGCCGGACGCCGGGGCCGAGCCGCCGCCCAAGGAGGAAGACTTGAAGACGCTCTCCCCGGAGAGCCTGGAAAAGCTGTCGCGCTCGGCGCTGGTGGCGCTCGAGCTTTTCGATGGCGATGGGCAGGCGATGGGCAAAGCTTACGGAGTGCTGCTCGAGCCCGAGGGCACCGTGCTCGCGCGCTTTCGCGACCTGTTGGGCGCCTATCGGGCCCAGTGCCCGTTGAGCGGGTTGGCGGAGCCGATTTCCGTCCGCGGGGCGGTTCAAGTCGATGCGGCGCGCAATCTGGCGCTGCTCGAGCTCGACCTGCCTCCCGCGCCGGCGCAGGAAAGGCGGTCGCCGGCAGTCACGACTCGGAAGACGAGCCTGCCGGCGCTGCCGCCCCTGGTGGGGGAGGAAGCCCGCGCCTCCCTGTCGCCCGGCCTGCAGGTTTTCCTCGCCCTGGAAGGCGGATTCGAGCTGCGCTGGGGAGTCGCCGCGGCGGTTTCCGAGGTTCCGTACTTTCTGCCGGATCAGGTCTCCTGCCTGCGCCTCGAGGCGGGGCCGGCCCTGAGCGGGAACCCCCTCTTTGCCATCGATGCTTACGGCTACGCGGTGGGCCTGGGCCGCCTGGAGGAGCCGCCCTCCCCCTCGGAACCTTCCCGAGTGCTGATCGACCCCTTGGGGAGCCTGGAGTTCGCCCTGGGGCGCCCGGTGGCCCTGAGCCTGCCGCAGCTCAACGCCCAGTACTACGAGGGGACCTTCGCGGCCTGGTTCGCCCAGGCCCGCAAGGCTCTGGAGAGGAAGCAGCTCGCGGCGGCCTGCGAGGCGCTCTTCCGCGCCCTGGAGCGGGCCGCCCCGGAACGTCTTGACATGAGCCGCCAGGATGAGGCCGCCGCCCTCCTCCGATCAGCCCTCGCCGAGCTCGAGGGCCAGCTGCGGCAGAAGGGGGCCTGGCGGGAGCTGGCCAGGCTCCTCGAAAGCGCCGTGCAGGCCCTTCCTCAAGACCGGGAGCTGTGGCTCGAGCTGGCGCAGGCCGGTTTGAAGAACGAAAATTACCAGGCTGCCATCGAGGCGGCCGGCCAGGCGCGGCTGCTCGCGCCGGGAAGCGATGTCGATCTGCTCCTCCAGGAAAGCCATGTCAAGCTGGCGGCGCGGCTCCTGGCCCTGGGAGACTCCAACGCCGCGGCGCAGATGCTGATCGGAGGGATCGGCCTCGTCCCCGGCTCAGCCCCGATGCATCTCGAGCTGGCGAAGATTTACCAGAGCTGGGAGTCCTACGACCTGGCGGTGCGGTACTTTCAAGCCGCCCGCCAGCTCGATCCGGCCTTGACCACCGATGTGCAGCTCTACCTCGAGAAGATCGACGATGCCATCAAGCGCAAGGAGGCGGTGATCATCCCGATCCCCGAGAGGGCCACCTCGCTCGGGACCGATGTGGTGTTGAACGGCGCTGCGGCCTACCGATTCCTCATCGACACCGGGGCCTCGATGACCGCCATTTCCAGCGACATCGCCGCGGCTCTGGGCTACCGGCAGGGCCAGGAGCAGGAATGGGTGACGGTGAGAACCGCCAACGGCGTGATCCAGGCCCCGGTGGTGCTGCTGGACTCCCTCTCCATTCAGGGGTTTTACGTGCGCAACTTGAAAGCCCTCATCCTTCCCAACCACGTCACCACGACGGGCCTGGTGGGCCTCAATTACCTCAACCACTTCAAGTACACCGTCGACGCCGGGAAGAAGGAGTTCCGGCTGGAGCGGAAGTGATCAGATGTAGGCGATCACCCGCATCTGGATCTCTTTGTTCGAGGGGTCGTCGGTGTGGATGACGATGTTCCCCTTGATGCTCTTGACGTTGGGGTCTTCGGGAAGCTTCTCGAGGGAGATGATGACGCGGTATTCATCGCCATCCTTCACCGTCTCCTGCGTGACCTTGAAATCTCCCTCCTTGACCTCAAGCTGAGTGATCTTGAACTTGAACTCGCCGGGGGTCTCGTTCTTCACCGTCACCGTCTTCGAAACCGCCGGGGTCTTCTTCTCGCGCAGATCCTTGACCTCGTTGCGCTGGAACCAGATGGTGCGCGGGTTGACGGTGATGCGCTCCTTGAACTGCACGCTGACGGAAATCTCCTGGTTGATCTTCTTCCCTCCCTCGCCCTCCACCTCGATGTTGACCCGCTCCGAGTAGCTGGGGATCTTGGAGTTGGGGTCTGGCACGGCCGTCAGGTTGAGCCGGTAGGCCTGGCCAGCCTTGGTCTCCTGGAGGTCAGAGAGGATGCGGTTATTCTGCGATTTGACGGAGACGACCTTGAAGGGCTGCTGCACCTCTTTTTCCAGGGTGACCACGGTGGAGGCCTGCTTGGAGCCGACCACCGCTTCGATGCGGGGGTTCTCCGGGGTGATCTTGTAGGCGGTCACCACCTTGCCCTGCATGTAAAGGCGATCCTTGGGAGACTTGGGATCGTTGCTGACCACCTCGGCGGTCTTGGTCTGCTCGCCGGCCCGCAGCCGGCTGGTATCGAGCTTCAAGGTGATGTAGCCGTTGCCTTGGGGAGGGATGACCTTGTCATGGCTGACGTAAGTGCAGCCGCAGCTGGGCTTGATGTTCTGGATGATGAGGGGCGATCCGCCCTTGTTGGCGACAAGGTACCTGTGAACGATTTCATCCCCCTTGAAGATGCTGCCAAAGTCGAAGCGCTTCTCAGGGATCTCCATGACCGGCGGCGAGTAATCTTTGGGCGGGAGGATGGGAGCGAACTTGCCGCTGCCGGTCGCCTGGCTCGCGGCGGTGGCGCTCGCGGGGGTGGCGGGGCTCGTCACCGGGCCGGTCGACAACCGAATCGGGGAGGCCGGGGCGCCGGCCTTGACGGGAGGCGGCGCGCCGGGGTTGTTGGCCGGGGTTTTTCCTGGAGCCGGGGCGGGCGGCGCCGGGATTGGCGGTGTCGGGGTCTGCGGCGCTTGAGAGGTCTGCGGCGCGGGACCGGGGGTGGGACCCGGCGCCGGTTTATTCTGGGAAATCGGATTGGGGGGGCCAATCTGCGCCGGATTCAAGCCCGCAGGCTTGGCGGGGGCGGCCTCATCGGCAAACGCCTTCCAGCCGGCAAGGCCAAGAATCATGGCGAGCGAAACGACCAGACACGATGGCGTGAAAGCCTTCACTGATAGTTTCATTCTTAAAATCCTCTCGATGGTTTAAATTTGATGGTTGAAAGCCAAGACTTGACGAAATATAAGTCCCTAAGCAAGAATCAGCTACAGGGTTAAAGCCATTATACTCTATAGCACTTTTTGTACCCGAAAATCTGAGGATTCGTAACCAATTCCCTCCATTCGAGGGGATGGAGGGGGTAAGATGATGTGATCCGGTTATCTCCAGAACACCACGATTGGACCGGCTGGGTCGCCTTGATCCCCGCCCGCGGCGGCTCCAAGGGAATACCTGATAAAAACTTACGTGAGGTCGGGGGTCTTTCCCTGGTGGCGCGGGCGGTCCGCAAGGCCAAGGCGGCAAGGAGCGTGGCGCGAGTCCTGGTTTCCACGGACAGCGAGGCCATCGCCCAGGCGGCCCTTGAGGAAGGGGCGGAAGCGCCGTTCCTGCGCCCGTGCGAGCTGGCGCGCGATGACACCCCCACCTCCGAAGTCCTGGCGCATGCCTGGCATTACCTGCGGGAGAGGGAGTCCTTCCGGCGGCCGGTGGAGGGGCTCGCGCTCCTCCAGCCCACCTCCCCTTTCCTGAAATCCGAGAGCATTGACCACGCCCTGGACATTTTTTGTCGCTCCGGCGCCAGGATCTTAAAGGCCATCCGAGCGGTCAAGGACCATCCGGCCTGGATGGTCCAGAAGACCGAGGGGGGCTTTCTGTCCCCCTACCTGCCGGGCTCGCCGCGGCGCCGCCAGGACCTGGAGCGGCTCTTCATTCCGTGCGGCGCCCTTTACCTTTACCGGCGCGAAGTTCTGAACCACCCCGAAGACCACCCAAAGACCGCCTGGCTGGAGCTGCCGTGGCCGGAGTCTCTGGATGTGGACGATCCCGGCGATCTCGTGGTGGCGGAGCTCCTGGCCGCTAGTGGACGGGGGGGGGACGGCCTGGTATCCCTTCCAGCCAAACCATGAACGGCATCCCGCACCGCCATCTCACCGGAGACCTCCCCGGCGTGGGGGGAACGATCAAGCAGAGCCTGGAGGACTTTCAGGTTCACGAGGTGCCGCTCTACTACCCTGCCGACCGCGGTGAGCACACCTATTTTGAAATCGAAAAGTCGGATTGCTCGACGCTGGAGGCGGTCCGGCGGATCGCTCGCGCCTTGCAGGTTCCGAGGGGAGAGATCGGCTATGCCGGCTTGAAGGACCGCAAGGCCATCAGCCGCCAGGTCCTCTCCGTCCGGCTGGTGCCGCCCCCGCAGGTGCTGGCCCTGAACGTGCCGCTGATCCGAGTGCTATGGGCCCGCTTGCACGGGAACAAGCTGCGCATCGGCCACTTGCGCGGCAACCGTTTCGTGATCCAGGTGCGCGGCATCGCTCCGGAAGCCGAAGCGCGGGTGCGGCAGATCATCGAAGTTCTGCTCCGGAGGGGGCTCCCCAACTACTACGGCCCGCAGCGCTTCGGGCAGAGGGCGGAGGCCTTCCGGATCGGCCTGGCGCTCCTCCTCCACGAGCCCGAAAAGGCGGTCCGCCGCATCCTCGGCTATCCTTCCAGCGCCGAGCGCCATCCGGCCATCGTGCTGGCCCGACACCGCTTCATGGCGGGCGATCTGGAAGGGGCGAAGGCGATCTTTCCCGGCAGCTTCGCGGTGGAAAAGAGGCTCCTCGGCTATCTCATCCACTCCAACAAGAACTACCGCGGCGCCGTCCGCCGCATCCGCGAGGAGATCAAGCGGATTTACTACTCGGCGCTGCAGTCCTACCTCTTCAACCGCGCCCTCGACCTGCGCCTCGAGCTTGTGGGGGAGCGCCTGGGAAAGCTCTTGCCCGGCGACATCGCCATGCTCCATCGCAACGGCGCCGCCTTCAAGGTGGTGGAGGCGGCAGCGGAGCAGCCGCGCGCCGACCTCTTCGAGATCAGCCCCTCGGGACCCATCTTCGGAAAAACCATGCTCTGGCCCGAGGGAGCGGAGCTGGAGATCGAGCATCGGGTCCTGCGCCAGATCGGCCTCAGGCCGACGGTCTTCCACCAGCTCATGCCGGGGCTCCATCTCCAGGGGGCGCGGCGGCCCTATCGGGTGGAGATCCAGGAGCTGCGGTGGCAGATCGAGGGCCGCGACCTGCGCCTGGAGTTTTTCCTCCCCAAGGGGGCGTACGCCACCGCGTTCCTGCGGGAGATCCTCAAGAACGATGACCCCCCCTACGCCTTCTACAGCGAGCTGGAGGAAGAGGTGCCGCCGCCGGAAAGCGAGCTGGCGAAGATCGCCGAGCCGGAGGGGGAAGAGGGGGAAGAGGGGGAGCAGATGGAGGTCTCGGAGGAGTAGTCTCTGTAGTTTGCATTAACCATAATTATGACTATAATTATAGTTAATGCCTAAAAAGCCTCGATATGTCCTGATTTTTGCTCCAGAGACAATTGATCAAATGGATGTCATCGAACTTAAATATCACCGCCTCATCAGAAACACCATCGATGAGCAATTGTCTTACACTCCGAAAGAAATCAATCGAAACCGGAAGCCGCTGGAGCAGCCTGCTCCATTTGGAGCAACCTGAGAAATTCGCTTTGGACCTGACAACCGTGTTCGAGTTTTTTACGATGTGGATGAGGAGGAATGTGCTGTTTGAGTGCTGGCAATTGGCATAAAGATTGGCAACAGATTATTTATTGCTGGAAAGGAGTTCCTATCATGAAAATAGCCCCACTTGCAGATGTTAAAGCCCGATTGAGCGCCTACTTGCTGGATGCGGAAACCAGCGGGCCTATCGTCATTACCCGGAACGGGAAGGCGGTCGCCATACTCATTGCACCATTAGATGATAATGACTTGGAAAATTTAATTCTGTCACGTTCACCGCGCTTCAAGGCATTGTTAGATAGATCCCGGCATAGCATCAAGGCCGGCAAAGGATTGTCGCGGGACCAATTTTGGAAAGCGGTCGCGGCGCGAACAAAAAAGAAAAGCAAGTCTCGCCGCCGGTCACTTGCGACAGCGAGTTAATTGTAAACCGGGCGATTTCAGGCGGTCTTCTTTGGCTGCTTGCGGCTCCGGGAGCGCTCTGAACCGGAATCGATGAGGGCGCCGGCAGGCCGATCAGAAAGGCGAAGGTCAAGAGGGAAATGGTATCGGTCACCTCCCCGCGCACCCAGCCGTCGCCGTTGCATTCGCCGCGCCGGAACTGCTGGTTCTAAGTCGGCTCGCCTTGTTGGACCACCGCCGCGAGCTCCAATACGAAGGAAGCATCGGAGCTGGCGATGTTAGCTTTGTGGACGCTGGCCGCTCCAGGTGGAAGATCCAGAGCCTCTGGCGTTCCGACCGCTCGATAGCGCCGCCCTGCCGCCGCCACCGTCGGGAGTCGATCTCGGCAGGGGGTCGATCGAAGCGCTCCTCGATTTCAGAAACCGGCCCCTCGCGCCCGGATCTCACCGGCCGGCGGCCCCCATCCCACTGAGAGGAGGCTCCACCTCGAGCTGAATCGCCGGCGGAATTACGCGCACCTCGGGGATGGAAAGGATATAGGTGTGCTGGATGGGAGATTAAGGATTGACAAGGGTTTACGACTTTAAAATGTCCCATGCGGGACGCGGATTGGGGTTATTTGCGCCGGCGACTGGGGGATTTTTCTGCCCGCTTGTCGCGCGCTTCGCGGCGTGCTCTCCCGCAGGGGCCGCCGGTTTTGCAGGGATC